>JADGQX010000275.1 GCA_017881445.1 Gemmatimonadota bacterium
GGCTTCGGGGGTGGCGGCCTCGGCGGCGAGCTGATCGCTCGATGGGGTCGAATCCGCCAACCGCGCGCGCCGCCCGAACGCGTGGCGGATTCAACCCGTTATCCGGGCCGAATCCGCCAATCACGCCATGCGCGCGAGCAGCAGTGGCGGATTCGATCCGCATTTCAAGCCCAATCCGCCACGCGCGCCTGCGACTTCGACGGTTGGCGGATTCGACCCGCTTTCCGGGCCGTCGCCTGCCCTGGATCGGCGCCGGCGGCGACGCCGGCCCCTGCCCCGGGGCCGGCGTGTGGGTGGCGTGGGCAAGCGCTAGCGCCCGATCCAGTAGGTGGCCTTGATCTGGAACACGTTCGTGGGGCGATCGAGGAACACGGCCGTGCGGGCGTCGGTGAGATCGACGTGCGCGCTGGAATCGAAGCCCGAGCGCTCCTGCGTCCAGACGAAGTAGATCGTGGAGCCCGGGCGGTACTCCCAGCGCAGCACGGCGGTCCCGCGCAGCGCCCGGTTGGTGAAGTCCGGGTTGGTGAAGCTGAACGGCTGCGCCGGTCCCGCCCCATCGGGATCGACCCGGTAGCTCGAGGATGCAGGATTGTAGCTGATCGTGCCGATGTCCTTGCCGTAGATCAGCTTGTCGATCGAGCGCGGTGCGGCGAACTCGCGGAAGCCCGTGTAGGCGCCGCTGGCGACGAATGGCTGGGCGAAGAGCTGGAGCGTCAGGTTGGGGGTGAAGGTCCAGTTGACGCGTGTGTCCAGCGACACCGTCGTCGTCTTGATGAAGGCGAAGACGTAGCGGGTGCCGAAGAACGCCGTCGCCGTGGGGTCCGCCACGGCGGTCACGTACTGAGCCCCGTCCTTCTGCCAGGAATAGCTGGGCGAGAGCTGGATGAAGACGTTGGGCGCAGGCTTGAGGGCGATTCCCGGCCGGAGCGTGAGGCCGTCGGCGGTCTCGCCAATGCCGCGGGTCGGTTGCACGGTGAAGTCGAAGACCGCGGGGCTGCGCGCGTCGGTGGACAGCTCCACGCTGAAGGCGTCGTAGCCGGCCCGCTTCACCACCGGTCCGCCGCGCGTGAGGCGGTCGTCGTACGACGGGACGTCGTGGATGCCGATGAGGCGCAGGTTCCAGTAGTTGGGGAACTCCTGGGCATAGAACGCCTGCAGCTCGGTCTCGGTGCGATCGCCCTGGTAGTTGTACTGCGTCGCGCCGCCGAAGATGGTGAAGATGTTGCGGTACCAGCGGGTGGGCGTGGTCCAGCTGCCGCCGACGTTGCCGTTGACCCACTTGTAGTCGGCACGGTCGAGGAAGGCGAGGTCGTTGACCTCGAAGCCGGGGCTGCGGATGTTGGCCATGGCCTCCCAGCGCAGTACGCCGCCGTTGTCCTTGCCCACGCGCGTGAACAACCCGTACCCCCGCAGCGCCGTCGCGCTCGTGTCGTAGCCCACGCCGAAGAGCCCATCGCCGCTGATGGTGCGACCGGGCCGCTGGAAGTAGTGGGCGCTGGAGCGCTCGGTGAGCGCGATGGCGGCGGGCGAGCCCGAGACGCTGGAGAGCAGCATGCTGCCCATCCAGGAGTAGTCGCGGCGGTGCCAGGCATGACGCCAGTCGAGGCCGGCGGCCTGGGCGTGGCTGCGCAGCCGGTCGTCGACGACGGTATCGTCGCCGATCTGCCGGTCGGCGGAGGTCAGGATGCCGCCGAAGGTGGTCGCCCCCGCGCGGAACTCCTTCTTGACCCGGCCCACGAAGTAGTTGGCGAAGGGCTCCACCATCTGCGAGCGCTGCGGCAGGCCGGAACCGGGCATGTAGCGCGCGTTCTCGCGGTTGGTGACCGCGTCCAGGATGCCAATGGTGTACCCCTGCTGCGTGCGGCCGGTGATCTTGGCGGCGCCCAGGATGGCCGTGTTGTCCGGCGTGTCGGCGAAGGATGCGACGTCGCCCACGTAGGGGTTCAGCTGGGGCGGCCGGCCGATGCGGCGGGAGTAGAAGGCGTCCAGGCTGGAGGTGTTGCTGCAGAACATGCAGCGCATGCCCCCGAAGTCGAAGGCACTCGAGCCGGCAATGAAGAAGGGTCGCTTTTCGTCGTAATAGGTCTCGAAGGCGCTCAGGTTGAGCACAGCCGGATCGACCTCGACCTGGCCGAAGTCCGGGTTCAGCGTCGCGTCCAGCGTCAGGTTGGAGGTGAGCAGGTACTTGACGTCGCCTCCGGCGCTGAAGCGCATGGCGGGGTTGCCGCGATAGGGGTCGCCCGGCGTCACGTACTTGAAGGTGCTGCCGGTGACGGCGTACGGCAGCAGCTCGAGCTGGCGCGGCCGGCTCCCGAGCGTGAGGCCCGTCAGATGGCCGAAGAAGGCCGGCCCGCCGGAGGCGGTCCGTCCCCAGAACGCCCACATGTCGTGCTCGTTGAGGCGGTCGATGTAGCGCCAGACCTCCATACCCCAGCTCTGCACCGAATCGCGCGAGAAGCGCAACTGGCTGAAGGGGATGCGCATCTCGGCGGTCCAGCCGAGGGAATCCACGTGCGCGGCGGCCTGCCAGATCGGGTCCCAGGAGGGGTCGCCGTTGAACTGGTCGCCCTTGACGCCCGCGGGGTTCACCTCGAACCAGGCCTCGTCGATGTGGTTGTGGTAGGGATCGAGATCGACGATGAGCTTGTCCGTGGTGAGCGAGTTGAAGGAGCCGTTGTTGCCATTGGAGTCCAGCAGCTGGTCGCGCCGGGCGAGCGGCGCCGCCACGCCGTGCGGCTGGCTCATGCGGGCGCCGATGTAGAGCGCCTCGTCGTCGTAGAGGACGCGGACCTCCATGGGGAGCGAGGCGGGCGCGCCCTCCGTCGGCTGGAACTGCCGAAAGCCCGTGATTGGGGTCGCCCGCTGCCAGGCGGCCTCGTCCAGCCTGCCGTCGATGGTGACGGCGCCATCGCGCCGGGCCGCGGCCGCCACGGGCGGCGGCGTGGGATGCACGGACGCGCCGGAGGTCTGGGCGCGGGCGGCCAGGGGGAAAGCGATCAGGGCGAGCGCGATGCCCGCGCGGGCGGATGCGGCCGTCATGGAGTGCATGCGTAACCGGGTTCGGGTCGACCGGCAATCGACATGTATTGGACAGGGGTTCCGGGCAGATGGTTGTATCGGGCGATCGGCGGCGCGTTGCATGCCATGGGGGCGCCTCCCGGCGCGGGGGAGCGTCCGCAACACGAGCGGGGCGGGTCTGCCCGCCGCAGACCCGCCCCGTTCGTGCCTGTTCCGCGAGAAGGCGGCTACTCCAGCCCGGTCGCCTTGACCACGCGGTCCACGTACTTGTCGACTCCGCCGATGACGTCCACGACCTGCGCCTTGCCCTCGGCCGCCATGACATCCTTGGCGAAGGCGAGCAGAACGGCCTTGATGCCGTTGCGATCCGCGACGGGCTTGCGGCGCGGGCGGCTGCGGCGCGGCCGCTGGGCCGCCAGCTGCCGCTTCACCTGCAGCGGGTAACGCGCGTGGAACTGGCGCACCGACAGGCCGATCACGCTCTTGTCGAGCTTCTTGGCCTTGTCGAATAGCTCATCGGTGCGCACGCCGGGGTTCCGCGCTATCTCCTCGCGGACCATTTCCATGACTTTGCCGTTTGCGTCGGCCATACCCGTACCTTTCGTCTACGTTTGCCCGAGACTCGGTAGGATTGCATCGGTGCGAAAGATTGTGTTTGCGGGCGCAATGTCAAGAGGCGTCGGGTCGCCGGCGGAACAGGCGATGGGGCCCGGTGGCGCGGCGCCCGGGGACACCCCATATTGTGCCGCCGATCCGGGGCGACAAAGCGAGGAGCGCAAATGCAGGGAGGCTGGAGCTGGACGGGCGGGCGTGCGCGGGGAGTATTCCTGTGCCTGGTGGCGGTGGCGGCGTCGGCCTGCAACGCCCCGCCCCGCACCAAGGACGAGACGCGCATGTTCCCCAAGGCGCCGCTGGAGCAGATGGGGCCGGTGATCCGGCCGGAGCCCACGACGGCCATGTCGCGGCTGGCGCATCTCAACAAGCCGCAGGTCGTGGAGATCCCGGCGGAATCCGTGGTGGCACCGAAGAAGTAGTCGCCTTCAGACCTGGCAGCGCTGCGCCTCGACGACGAGTGCACCGAGCCGCTCCCGCGCGGCGCGATCGGGACGGCATGGCTTCCTCCGGAGGTCCAGGTGCGGACGATCATCGAGCCGTTCAAGATCAAGTCGGTCGAGCCGATTCGGATGACCACGCGGCCGGAACGGCTGGAGTGGCTGGCGGGCGCGGGGTACAACGTGTTCCTGCTGCGCGCGGAGCAGGTGCTGATCGACCTGTTGACGGACAGCGGCACGTCCGCGATGAGCGCGGAGCAGTGGGCGGGGATCATGCGGGGCGACGAGGCGTACGCGGGCAGCGCCTCGTGGTACCGCTTCGAGACGGCCATCCGCGACACGTTCGGCTTCAAGCACATCATCCCGACGCACCAGGGGCGGGCGGCGGAGCGGATCCTCTTCGGCACCGTCTGCAAGCCGGGCGACGTCGTCCCGAACAACACGCACTTCGACACGACGCGGGCGAACATCGAGGCGGTGGGGGCGCGGGCCGTCGACCTGCCCTCGCCCCTGTCGCGCAACACCCAGGACCGTCACCCGTTCAAGGGGGACATGGACGTCGAAGCGCTGGAGGCGCTGATCGGCGAGGTGGGCGCGGAGCGGATCCCCCTGTGCATGGTCACGGTGACGAACAACTCCGGCGGCGGGCAGCCGGTGTCGATGGCGAACATCCGCGCGGTGAGCGCGCTCTGCCGCTCGCACGGCATCCCCTTCTACATCGATGCCTGCAGGTTCGCGGAGAACGCGTACCTGATCAAGCTGCGAGAGGAAGGGTACGCGCACCGGCCGGTAAAGGAGATCGCCCGCGAGATGTTCGCCTGCGCCGACGGATGCACGTTCTCCGCCAAGAAGGACGCACTGGCCAACATCGGCGGCGTGCTGGCGACCAACGACGACCTGCTGGCGCAGCAGGAGAAGGACCTGCTGATCCTGACCGAGGGCTTCCCGACCTACGGTGGCCTCGCGGGTCGCGACCTGGAGGCGATCGCGGTGGGCATCCAGGAGGTAGTGCACGAGGACTACCTGCAGTACCGCCTGGCCTCGACCCGCTACCTGGGCGAGCACATTGCCGAGGCGGGCGTGCCCATCGTGCAGCCTCCGGGCGGCCACGCCATCTACATCGATGCGGCGGCGTTCCTGCCCCACGTGCCGCCCCTGCAGCTTCCGGGGCAGGCGCTGTGCGCCGAGCTGTACCTGGAGGGCGGGATCCGGGCGGTGGAGATCGGGACGGTGATGTTCGGGCGGCGGGACCCGGCCACGGGCGCGGACCTGCCCGGGGCGCAGGAGCTGGTGCGGCTGGCGATCCCGCGGCGCGTCTACACGCAGTCGCACATCGACTACGTGGTGGAGGTGATCCTGGCGGTCTTCGCCCGGCGCGAGCGGATCGGCGGCTTCCGCTTCACCCACCAGGCGGCGGTGCTGCGCCACTTCACGGCCCGGTTCGAGCCGCTCTACGAGTTCGGGACCTGAGGGCATGGCGACGACGCCGCCCGCGGATTCCGGCGCAAGCAGCTCCGAATCCGAATCCAGCGGCGGAG
>JADGQX010000276.1 GCA_017881445.1 Gemmatimonadota bacterium
GGCAGACGAAGTTCTGGTGGGGGTGTCCGTTGCCGGCGTGGCCGAAGGTGACGGCCTGCTCGACGCCGTGCTCGTCGGCAATGCCGCGGGCCATGCGCAGGACCTCGCCCAGGCGAGCGCAGGGCACGGCCCAATCGGTGGTGATGCGGCGGCCGCCATTGACGCGGCAGCGGCTGCCCAGCTCGTCCATGGTGGAAGGGATGGCGTGGCGGCGGCGGCGGGCGCGGCGCAGGGCGGCATCATCGTCGTAGACCTGGATGTCGGCGTCGCGGACCTGGTGCGCCTCGGCCAGCTCGAGCCAGCCGTCGAAGCCGGGTTCCTGGCCCGGGGCGAGGGCCTCCTCGAGGTAGACCAGGGGCGGGCGCTCACTGGCGACGTCGTCGCCCGCGAAAATGGCGGCGGCGTGCGCGTCGAAGAACTCGAGGCAGCGCGGCTTGAGCCGCCCCGAGCCGCGGGCGGCGACGACGAAGGCCAGCGCTTCCTGCTCGCCGGCGAAGGGCAGCGCCAGCCCCACCACGCGCTCGGGCAGCGGCAGCAGCGCGAACTCGATCTCCAGCACGACGCCCAGCGTGCCCTCGCTGCCCACGAACCAGTCCACGGGGTCGTGGGAGAGGGCGTAGCCGGCCGTGTTCTTCTCCAGGTGCGGGCGCCGCAGGGTGAGCACTTCCCCGCTGGCGAGCGCCACGCGCAGCCCGCGCACGTGGGCGCGGGTGGGGCCGTAAAGGAGCGTGCGCGCGCCGGAGGCGTTGCAGGCCACGGCGCCGCCCACGGTGCAGTCCTCCTCACTGGTGGGATCGGGCGCGAAGAGCAGCCCGTGCTCCGCCGCCGCCCGCGCCAGCTCGGCCACGCGCACGCCGGGCTGGACGCGAGCGCTGCGGGCGACGGGGTCGATGTCCAGGATGCGGTCCAGTGCGCGCAGCGACAACAGGATACCGCGGTCGGTGATGGACGCGCCCGTGGTGCTGGTCTGGCCACCGGCGGGAGTGACGGGCACGGCCCCGGCCGCGGCATCGCGCAGGATGTCGTGGACTTCCCCGTCGCTCGCGGGGCGGGCGACGGCCTCGGGCACAAGGCGCAGTCCGGAGGCATCGGTGGAGACGCTCTCGCGGACGGCCAAGTCGCTGGTCAGAGAAGTCAACACCTTATCTCACGCTGAGCCGCAGAGAACGCGGAGGGGCATGCCTGCTGAACCGCGGGGCACGGGGCGGCCGCCGGCATCTTCTTTTTGTGGTTACATCGATCGGGGTCACGGTGGACCGCTCCCACCCGGCTCCCGCCGGCTGCACCCGTTGGTTGTTGCCTTCGCTGTTGCTGTTGCTGTTGCCGTTAGACAAAAAAAGAAGATCCTGGCCGGACCGGCCGCCGTCGGGTTTCCCGGATTCCCTGCCTGCCGGCTCCGCGTCTCTGCGTCTCTGTGTGAGATGCAGTTGCCGTTGCCGTTGACGTTCACGGCGTGAAGACGATGTGACGGGTCTGGCTGGCGCCGGCGGCGCGGAGGCGGAGGAGGTAGACGCCCCTGGGCATGAGGTGGCCCTGGTCGTCGGTGCCGTCCCAGATGGTGCGGATGCAGGGATCGCCGGCGGGGGTGCGGCCGAAGGAGCCGGGCCCGAGGTCGACGGCGGGGCAGCCGGCGGCGGGGATGAGGCGGCGCACCAGGCGGCCGCGCATGTCATACACGGCCAGTTCGACGGAGCCGTGGTCGTGAAGGTCGAACCAGACACGGGTGTCGCTGACGCCCAGGTCGTTGCGCGGGAACGGGTTGGGGAAGTTCTGATACAGGGTGGTGCTGGGCGGCTGCGTATCGACGCTAACCTCGAAGGCGCCCACGCTGGTGACCGTGTCCGCGGTTCCGTTGGCGGCGCGGGCGATGACGCGCCAGCGGTAGGGCGTGTCGAAGTCCAGCGACTGCACGACCTTGACGCTGTCGACGCTGATATCGGCCAGGGTCTGCAGTACCTGGCCGGAGGCGCCCAGGATCTGGACGTCGAAATGGAGCGGCCCCGCGGGCGCGGGCGCTTCCAGCGGGACCCACTGGAGCACGGGGCGGGAGGTGCTGGTGAAGGAGCCGGCGACGTCGTTCAGATTGGCCAGCCGGACCCAGTGCGGCAGGATGAAGGGCCCGGCGGTGATGGTGCGGCGCTGGATGGCCGAGCCGGCGCTGGCGACGACGCGCCAGAACAGCGCGCTGGCCGGGCGCAGCGGCAGGCGGGCCGTGAGCTGGAAGGCGTTGGTGATGGTGTCGCTATAGACGACGCCGCGAAACGCGGAATCCGTGGCCACGTCCACGCGGTAGACGACCAGGCCGGCGGCCTGGTTGACGCCGCCGGGGGCGATCCAGTTGAACGTGGGCGCGATGCTGTTGGCCTGGCCCAGGGCGTCGGTGGGCGAGACGCCGGCGATGCGGAGCCCCTGCGGGAAGACGATGGCCGAGGCGACGTCGGGAATGCCGAAGCCGACGCTGTTGTCGGCCACGGGCTTCGGCGCCGACAGGATCAGGGCCTGGCGGATCGCCAGGGGCGATAGATTCGGCCAGGCCTGCAGCACCAGGGCGGCGGCGCCGGCGATGAGCGGGGTGGCGAAGCTGGTGCCGTCGCCGGCCAGGTAGCCGTTGCCACTGCCGGACACGGCGTGGAACACAGCCACGCCGCGGGCGACCAGCTCAGGCTTGGCCCGGCCATCCGCCGTGGGGCCGCGGCTGCTCAGCCTGTCGATGACGCCCAGGGAATCCACCATGCCCACGCTCAGGATGCTGTCGGCGTCCGCGGGTGCGCCCAGCGTGCACGCGGAAGGCCCGTCGTTGCCCACCGCGTTCACCAGCAGGATGCGGCTGCGGGCGAGATTCGAGGCTGCGATCGAGGTCCTGGTGGTACGGCCGTTCATGTCCGAGCAGGGATACTGCCATTTGCCGTCGGCCTGGCGGGTCATGGGGGCATCGGTGGAGTTGGCCGAGTCCGGGAAGTCGTAGCGGTAGCCCAGCGACGAGCTGATGATGTCCACCCCCACCGAGTCCTCCCACTGCGCCCCCGCCACCCAGCGGTCCTCGTCCTGGTGCTGGTCCAGGTTCGGATTGTCCACCTCCGTCTTGGCCAGCAGGAAGGAGGCACCGTAGGCGGCGCCCACCAGCGTGCCGGGCTTGTAGCCGCCCACGATCGAGAGCGTGGCCGTGCCGTGCGACGCCTGGTTGAAGGTGAAGGTGTCGCGCGGCTGGTTGGCCACGATAGTGTCCTTCCAGATGAAGTCGTATTGCGCCAGCACCTTGATGGGCGCCGTGGCCTCGTGCGTCCGGTCGAAGCCCGCGTCCAGCATGCCGATCCGGACCCCGCGCCCGTTGAAGCCCAGGGCGTGGGCGGCGGGGATGTTCAGCTGCGACAGAGCTGAGAAGCTGAGGCCGTAGAAGGAGTCGACGGCGGCGGAAGGCAAGGGCAGGGGCAGGGGCAGACGGGTAAGGCGTAACTGCCTTACAGGGTAAAGGGCAACGACTTCGCGCAGGTGCGCGAGCCGCTCGGCCACGGCGGAGTCCACGTCGGCGGAGACGGCGCGGGACCAGCGGTCCTGCACGCGGATGCGCGCGCCGGCGCGGCGCAGGCGCTGCACCAGCGCGGGAGCGATGGGCCGGTCCTCGGGGAAGACGCCCACGCCCAGGCGGGCCCGCCGCGCCAGCGCGTAGGGCGAGAGCGCGGGCGGCAGGTCGCTGGCGGCGGCGCGGGGGTCGAGGTCGATCCAGACGGCGCGGCGCGTTTGCGGGGCGAGGGCCAGCGCCTGGCGAAGTTGCGGCGCGATCTTGGCCTTGGCGCCAGTCGTTTCGGGCCCGGGCCCGAAAAACCCTGCCGGGCCGGCTACATCGGACGCGACGAGCGCGGCGGGCGACGTCGCCCCGAGGGACGTGGCGGCGAGAATGCCAGCCAGCGCGGCATCGCGGAGGCGGAGGGCGCGGAAAGTCATGCTGTCCTCGCGGACGGGGCGGACGGGGCGCTCGGGGCGCTCGGGGCGGACGGGGCGGACGGGGCGGGATCCTTGCGATTGTCGGACAGGACGTCGTCCAGCCGGACGCCGACCACGGTGCTGATGCCCAGCTCCTCCATGGTGACGCCGTAGATCCAGTCGGCGGCCTCCATGGTGCGCGGGTTGTGGGTGATGACGATGAACTGGGTGTCGGCCTTGAACTTCTGCAGCATCTGCAGGAAGCGGCCGATGTTGGCCTCGTCGAGGGGGGCGTCCACCTCGTCGAGCACGCAGAAGGGGCTGGGCTTGACCAGGTAGATGGCGAAGAGCAGCGCCAGGGCGGTGAGGGCGCGCTCGCCGCCGGAGAGCAGGTGGATGCGCTGAGTGCGCTTGCCCCTGGGCGAGGCCAGGATCTCGATGTCGCTCTCGAGCGGGTCCTCGGGGTCTTCCAGCCAGACGTCGCACTCGCCGCCGTCAAAGAGCGTGCCGAAGGTGTCGCGGAAGTTCGTGCGCACCTTCTCGAACGTGTCCATGAAGAGCTGCCGGGCGGTGCGGTTGATCTGCCGGATGGCGCTCTGCAGGTCGTCGCGGGCGGTGACCAGATCCTGCTGCTGCGCGCTCAGGAAGGCCAGCCGCCTGGCCTCCTCCTCGTGCTCCTCGATGGCCAGCATGTTGATGGGGCCCAGGCGCTCGATGTCGGCGGTGATCGCCGTCAGCTCGGCGCGCAGGACGTCAACAGCAACGGCACGACCGGATTCGGATTCGGATTCGGATTCGGGGCGGGCGGCCTCGGGCTCCGTGGGCTCCGAGCCCTCCGTGATCTCCGAGTGTCCGCGACCGATCGATTGTGCCTTTGCGCAAGCGGACACGAGCTGCTCCCACGGCCGGCCCCACTCGGCCTCCAGGCGCTCCTTGATGCGGCGCTCGGCAGACTCGGACTCTGCGCGCTGCAGATCCAGGCGGTGGCGCTCCTCGGCCTGCTCCTCCACGCTGCGGCGCAGCGAGCGGGCCTCGGACTCGAGGGAATCGGCGCGCTCGGTGGCGCCGGTGAGGCGATCGTCCAGCTCGCGCAGGGCGGCGACGGCGGCGTCCCGCAGCCGGAACAGCTCCTCCAGGTCGGCGCCGGCGCCCGTCTGCACGCCGCTCATCTGCTCGAGCACGGCCCGGTTGTCGCCCTGCTCCTTCTCGAGCGCCAGTCTGCGGCCGGCGGCGAGCTGCAATGCCTCGCGACTGCCGGCTATGCGTCGCTCCACGGCCGCCAGGGCGGCTTCGGCGCGCGCCAGGGCGACCCGGGCGTCCGACTCCTCGTCGCGGCTCCGCTCCCAGATCCCTTCCAGGGTCGAGAGCCGGGCAGCGGTGCCGGCGGCGGTTTGCGCGTGCGTCGCCTGCTCCTGCTCCAGCTGCCCGCGCTCGGCGCGCGCGGCCAGGGCGCGCTCGCGGTTGTCGGCGGAGGCCTGCTTCAGCTCCGCGCGGCGGCGCGCCAGCTCGTCACGGGCGCGCTCCGCGCGCAGGAGCTGGCTGGCACGGGCCTCCTCGTCGGCACTGGCGCGGCGCCGCTCCAGCAGCACCTGCTCCAGCAGGCTCTGCGCATCCCGCAGGGCCGCTTCGCCATCGGCCACCTGCTCGGCCAGGGCGGCGCGGGT
>JADGQX010000277.1 GCA_017881445.1 Gemmatimonadota bacterium
AGGGTCTGAGCGCACACGGGGGAGGAGGCCGCGTCGGCGGCCTCCTCCCCCGTGGTCCATCACGCTGCCGGCAGAGACCGGCAGCCGTTCACTCTATCCCCGCACCTTGCGCACGAGCTCCTGCAACTGCAGGGGCTGCAGCACGCAGCCGGCGGAGCGGGACGGGACGTAGACCGTCTTGAGCGCCCCGATCTGCTTCAGGATGGCAGGCCGCTGGACGGCGGCCTTGCCCAGGTCGGCCCGCGTAGCGGCCGGCAGCTTGCCCAGCGAGGTGGCCAGGGCCCCGGATTCGCCCGGGTCGCCGAACACCGGCAGACCGCCGACGGTGCCCAGGTAGGTCGCCTCGGAGGCGCGGAACGTCCGCGCCGTGCCGTAGGGCATGAAGCGGACGTTGCGCCGGCCCGAACCGAACGTCAGCGGCTCACCCTTCTGGTACCACGTCTGCCCGGCCAACGCGGGGCGATCCGAGAAGGCGTCCCGGATCGACTGGCGCGCGCCCGACGTCGTCACGACCGTATCGCCCGAGGTCGGGAGGAAGGTCGCGCTCACGTCCGCCATGCCCGTGGCCGGATCGACCACGCAGACGGACACCGGCTGCTCCTGCGGCGGAGGAGGCGGCGGCGGGGGTGTCTGCGCCACGGGAGCCGGCGGTGGAGGCGGCGGCGGCGGCGGCGCCACTACCGCGACCGGGGCCGGCGCGTGGTGGCCGCCGATCAGCAGGTTCAGACCCACCGTGCCGTAGAGCTCGTGCGTGAGCTTGGCAACCTTGCGGGTCGTGATCGTGTAGTGACCGGCGAGGCGGTCCGCCACCGGCTTGAACAGCCGGTCGCCCGCCTCGAGGCGGACGGCCAGATGCCGCTGCAGCCGGACGTCCGCGCCGATCCCAAGCAACCCCATCGGGACCACTGCCTGCTCCAGCAGGTACTGCTCGCTGGCGGGACCCACCACCACGCCCGGAAACACCGTGTCGTTCAGGATGATCCCGACGACGGTGTCCATCCCTTGGATCCAGCGTGCCCCCGCGCCCACCGCGATGTACGGCAGCACCTCCGTCTTCGTGAACTCCGCCGCCGGCTGCCGCAGCGCGAAGAGCAGGTCGCCGGACGCCGACCACAGGTTCACCTTGTTCCACTGCGTCGTGCTCCCGAGCTTGACCGGGGCCCGGCCGAACACGCCGTCCGCGCGCAGCCGCAGCATCGGCAGCAGCCGGATGCCGAGCTGCGCGTCGCCCATCAGGCCGGTACCCAGCTTCACCTTGTCGCCGGTGCTCGGCTCGATCGACGCCGTGCGCCACGCACCCCCGACGTTCGCGCCCAGCTCCACCGGCCAGCTCTGCGCGGCGGCCGGCCCGGCCACGAGGGCCAATGCCGCCAACGCTCCCAACATCCCGCGCAGGGTCGTACCCATGCGCCCTCCCTGGTGAACGCCGGCCGCGCTTCCGCGTCCGCGCTTTCGCGCGGAGCGATACTTCCCGCGGCATCCCGGCCGGCCGTGGAATCGTGGGCGAATCTACGGGTCTCGTTGCGCCACCGAAAGTGCCCGTTCCCTCAGATTCCCGTCGCCCTCGGCCTCCCTCCCGTTTGCCTCGCCCCTTTCCCTGTTGCCCCGGCCCCGGCCTCGGCCTTAGCCTTGCCACCACTCGAGTTCTTCCGCCTACGCCTGCACGAGACGACCGCCATGTGGAACGACCTGCTGCTGCCGGGCGTGCCCTACCTCGAGAAGATCATCCGCACGCTGGCCGTCTACTTCTTCCTCCTGCTCGGCCTCCGCCTGGCCGGCAAGCGCGAGCTCGGGCAGTTCAACCCCTACGACCTGGTCGTCCTGCTGCTCCTCAGCAACACCGTCCAGAATTCCATCATCGGCAACGATAACTCCTTGACCGGCGGGCTCTTCGGCGCTGCCGTCCTCCTCGCCTTCAACTACTTTACGGTCCGCTTCCTCTACCGCCATCCAACCCTCGACCGCCTGGCCGAAGGCGACTGCGACGTCCTCATCGAGAACGGCGTCCTCCAGGAGAAGGCCCTGGCGGAAGAGCTCATCACCCTGCCCGAGCTCGAGTCCGCCGCCCGACGCCAGGGTATCCCCTCCCTCGACGACGTCGAGGAGGCCCGCATCGAGGTCGGCGGCGCCCTCACCTTCGTGCAGAAGAAGCCCACGGAGGATCAGCTCCGCCACGAAGCTCTCGTGGACCGCCTCTCCCGCCTCGAGGATCAGCTCCAGCGCATAGAGGGCCGCCTGGCCCGGTCCTGAGTCCGGGCGACCCGCCCCGCCGGGTCCGCCCACCCCCGGCGACCTTCGCCACGGCAAGCGCCGCCCTCCACCCCGGCCCGCCGGCGCCCCGGCCGCGGCCGCCCCGCGCCGGTGGAATCCCCCACGGCTGACCCTGCTTCGTCAGGGCGGCGCCTACGAACATTCAGGATATTGCGGTGATGTTTTCCTCCGCCGCCCCACAGAGCCGGGGGCCGGGGGCGGGTATGCTTCTGCAACCGCCGGCAGCGATCCGCGAGTACAGCGGCGGGCGGCGGGGCCGAGCGAGGAGGCCGAGATGCGCAGGTCGATCGGAATGGTCGTCGCGTTGACCGCGACGCTGGCAGCGGGTGTGGTGGCGCAGGGGACGAACACGTTGCGGCTGCCGCTGGGGCCGGAGAAGAGGCTCTGGATCGAGGGGACGTCGTCGGTTCGGAAGTTCACGTGCCAGACGACGACGTTCGAGGCGACGCCGACGCCGGCTCCCACGCCCGCGAGTCCCATCGAGCGGGCGGTGCAGACGGTGGACGTACGGGTGCCGGTGAGCACACTGAGCTGCGGCAACGGCACGATGGATGGCCACCTGCGGAAGGCGCTCAGGTCCGAGCAGAACCCGGAGATCCGGTTCGAGCTGGCGAGCTACGCGGTGACGGCGAAGACGGCGGCGGGGACGGCCGTGAAGACGACGGGCACGATGACGATCGCGGGCTCGAGCAAGACGGTGGAGATCGACGGGCTGGTGACGCTGGCGGCGACGGGGCTGCGGGTGCAGGGGGCGAAGCAGATCCGCATGTCGGAGTATGGCGTGAAGCCGCCGTCGCTGATGCTGGGGACGCTGAAGGTGGCGGACGACGTGACCGTGCACTTCGACGTCGTCCTGGAGCGGTAGCGAACACCTGATCCGGGTACCGGAGGCCAGGCCGAACCCTTGAACGGAGGTCCGGCCGCAGGTTCAGCGGCCGAGCGCCAGCCGGCGGCGGGCGGCTTCCTTGAGCTGGGGCCAGCGCAGCGGCGTGGCGCCGGGGGCGAGCCGCGTGGCGGCGGCGGAGGTCCGGGCGTACGCCGCCAGGTGCGCGCGGGGGTAGCGCGCGCTGGCGGCAGGGAGGTAGACGGCGCTGGCGGCGGGGATCATGCGCAGCGGGTGCTCATAGTCGGCCACCCAGGCGGAGCCCAGCGGCTGGTCGGGGTGGCGGCCGATCCAGTCGGCCAGGCACTCCACCGAGTCGAACTTGTAGACCCGGCCCTCGGGGGTGGCGGCCTGGGCGGCGAACGGCTTGTCGCGGATGACGTGGGCGCAGTCCACGCAGCGGTCGGCGCCGAAGGCGATTGGAACCGGGCCTGGCGCGCAGCCCGCGAGGGAGGCGGCGAGCGTGGGCAGGAAGCCCATGCGAGCGTAGCCCGCGACCCGCTGCAGCAAAGAGGTCATGTCCGTCTCCTGGCGGCCGCTGCCGCGGCGCGCCGGTACCGGCGGGCGACCGCCGCTCAACGCACCAGGGCGCGGTGCCGCCGGCCCACCGGCGTCAGCGCCAGGAACGAGCCCAGCCGCTCCTCTCCCGGGTGCCTGAACAGCTGGACCGCCAGCACCTCCGTCGATGCGTAGATGCAGGTGCTGATCACCAGGAACCAGACCGGGTCGGGGGGTGGCCCGAAGATCAAGGTGTAGATGGAGAACAGGTAGCCCGCCGGCGCAAGTGCTTTGGTGGAGTAGAGATGCAGGTCTCCGACGCGACGGAAGCGGAGCCAGCCCACCAGCAGCGCGGCACTGGCGATGCCGAGCCAGAGGCAGAGCGAGATGGCGTGGGCGCGGAAGAACTCGCGCCGCAGCATCACGAGCCAGGTGACGGTCGAGCCCATGAGCAGCACGTCGGCGAGGGAATCGATCTGGCTGCCGTAGCGGGAGGGCTCCCCGGAGCGCCGGGCGGCCATGCCGTCCAGCACATCGGTGGAGCCGGCAATGGCGACGCCGATGCCCAGCTCCACCGGGCGCGCGAGCACGGCCAGCGCCCAGAGCGGCGTGAGCATTGCCAGTCGCGCCACGGTCAGCCAGTCCGCCAGCCGGCGCCAGGGTCCGGACATGGAGAAGGTCCTCTCTGCCTGCGGGCGTGCGCACACCGGTTGCCGATTCCGCACCCGACGCGGAGAGAAGAATGCTCCGCCTCCGCGGCAAAGTCCAGGGTAAGGCGCGGTCTAACTGGGCGGTTGTGCGGATCTTGCGCGGCTCCGGCCGCCGGTCGCCCTCTCCATCGGTGACCTGGTGCCGGACGCGCCGCACCCGGATGAGTCCGGCTGAGCCGCGCCGCCTGTCCGGCAACAGGATCGTTGACCCGGACGCGGCCGAGATGCTACCCATGGCAGCCGTTCCCCGCGAGTGACTACGCCGTCGGCATCCCCCATCAGGAACGTGGCCATGAGCACAACCGTCGTCCCGTCGTCCTCGCGCTTCCCGCTTCCCTTCGGTCTGACCGGCTTCGGGCTCGCCTTCCTGGCGCTGGTGGCCGGCGGCGCGGCCCTCAGCTTCTACTGGGCGGGCGACGCGCTGGCCTTCAACACGTCGGCGTTCGCCAACGTGGCGCAGGTCTTCGCACCGCTGCTGCTGGTGGCCACGTTCGTCGAGCGCGCGGTGGAGGTGATCCTGACGCCGATGCGGGGAGCGCGCGCCGACATGCTGCAGGCGGAGCTGGACCAGGCGTCGGCGGATCCCGCGCGTCAGGCCGATGCCGCGCGGCTGGCCAGTGACATGCTCAACTACAAGCTGCACACGCGCCAGCAGGCCTTCCTGCTCTCGAGCGCGCTGGGCGTGGCCGCGGCGCTCTGCGGGGTCCGGGGCATGAGCGCGCTGCTGCAGGACCCGAAGGCCGTCACGCCCGCGTTCCGGCTGCTCGACGTCTTCCTGACCGGTGTCGTGATCGGCGGCGGCGCCGACGGGATCCACAAGATCGTGAACGCGATCCTGAGCTACGTGGACCTGATGACGCGCAACGCGAAGGCGAGCTAGCAGCACCGGTCGGCTGTTTACGAGCGGTAGCGGAGGCGTGCCCCCAGGAGGTCGGTATGGAACGGGCTCGAGAGCGCGTCGTGCTGGAGGGTCTGGTCGCGGGGCTTCTGGCCTACGGCGTGGTGGCGGTGGTGTTCGCCGTCGCGGATATCGTTTTGGGCCGGGGGCTGTTCCACACGCCGGCCGTGATCGGCAACCTGCTCTTCTACGGCGGGCTGGATCCGACGGCGCCCCGGGCAGTGACGCTGGTGGCGAAGCTGGCCGGCGCGCTGGTGGCCGGCGCCTACCTCTGGCGGGCACACCCCTCGCTGCGCGGAGCTCTGGAGGACACGGGCGTG
>JADGQX010000079.1 GCA_017881445.1 Gemmatimonadota bacterium
CTGATCAGCCCGATCGCGATGGAAAAGGAGCTGCGCTTCGCCATCCGCGAGGGGGGCCGCACCGTCGGCGCGGGCGTCGTCACGGAGATCATCCAGTAAAGGCAGCAGACGCGGAGACGCGGTGACACGGGGACGCGGCGCGGGTGCGCCCCCCTGGATCTCCGCCGTCGCCGCGTCGCCGTGTCCCCGCGTCGGCGGGGTCCGGTCGGCAGATAGACGCGGTAACGTGAAGAGACGGTAGACCATGGCCGGCAAGATCAGGATTCGCCTCAAGGCGTTCGATCACGCCTTGATCGATCAGACGGCGGCGGACATCGTCCGCACCGCCGAGAAGAGCGGCGCTCGCGTGAGCGGCCCGATTCCGCTCCCCACGCGGGTGCAGCGCTGGACCGTGCTTCGCTCGCCGCACGTCGACAAGAAGAGCCGGGAGCAGTTCGAGCTGAAGACGCACAAGCGCGTCATCGACATCATCGACTCGCGGCCGCAGACGATCGACGCGTTGACCAAGCTGGATCTTCCGGCGGGCGTCGACGTCGAGATCAAGGTTGACTGAGCCATGTCGGCAATCATTGGACGCAAGCTGGGGATGACCCAGATCTTCGACGCCGCCGGCGCCGCGGTGCCCGTGACGGTGATCGAGGCAGGCCCCTGCCCGGTCACGCACGTGCGCACGGTGGAGGTGGACGGCTACACCGCGGTCCAGCTCGCCTGGGGCGCGCAGAAGGACAAGCGGGCCACGAAGGCCGAGATGGGCCACGCCAAGAAGGCCGGCCTGGAGCACGCGCCGCGGGTGCTGAAGGAATTCCGCACGGGCGAGGACGCGAGCTACGATGTGGGCCAGACGCTGACCGTGGAGCAGTTCGAGGCGGGCCAGCGGGTGCGCGTGGTGGGTACGACCAAGGGGAAGGGCTTCCAGGGCGCCATGAAGCGCCACGGCTTCCACGGTCGTCCCGGCTCGCACGGCCACCCCAAGAAGCGCAACGTCGGCACGCTGGGTCCGGGAACGAACCCCTCGCGCACGATCAAGGGCAAGAAGATGCCCGGCCACATGGGCGACATCCAGCAGACCCTCCGCAACCTCCGGGTCGAGCGCGTGGACGCTGAGCGGAACCTGCTTTTCATTCGCGGCGCCGTACCCGGAGCCCGGAACTCCCTGGTCTTCGTCAAGAAGCCCTGAGGAGCGAGGCGCGCAGGAGATAAATGGCGATGTTCAAAGCACCTGTGTTCAGTGCCGCGGGCGAGCGCACCGGCGAGCGGGATCTGCCGGAGTCGCTGTTCGACGGCGAGGTCCACGAGGCCGCCCTCTGGCAGAGCGTGAAGGCGTACCTGGCCAATCAGCGCCAGGGAACGGCGAGCACGAAGACGCGCGCCTACGTCTCGGGCGGCAACAGCAAGCCCTGGCGCCAGAAGGGGACCGGCCGCGCCCGGCAGGGGTCGACCCGGTCCGCGCAGTGGCGCGGCGGGGGCAGCGTGTTCGGCCCGCGCGCCAATCGTGACTTCCACGAGGGCATGCCCAAGAAGATGAAGTGGCTGGCGCGCCGCTCGGCGTACAACGCCCGGGCCCAGGACGGCAAGGTCGTCCTGGTGGAGGGGCTGGCGCCCCAGGCGCCCAAGACCAAGGAAGTGCTTCACTTCCTGCAGGCGGTGGGCACGCATGGCAACGTGCTGTTCCTGACCGACGCGCAGCAGCCGAATCTCTACCTGTCCGCGCGCAACCTGCAGGGCGTGGAAGTGCAGGTGTTCGGCAATGAATCCGCCTATCACGTGCTCTGGGCCGACACGGTGGTGATCGAGGCTTCGGCGCTCGAGCGTGCCGCGGAGGTGGCCCATGCGTGAAGCGCGGCAGGTGGTGATCCGTCCGCTGGTGACGGAGCGGACGACGGAGCTGGGCGAGGAGCAGAACGCGTACACCTTCGTGGTGTCGAAGGACGCGAACAAGATCGAGATCCGCCAGGCCGTCGAGCACCTCTTCGGAGTGAAGGTCTCGACGGTGCGGACGCTGAACTACCGCGGCAAGTGGCGCCGCGTCGGGCGCAGCCTCGGTCGCCGCCCCAGTTACAAGAAGGCCATCGTGAAGCTCGCCGAGGGTGAGCGGATCGACGTCTACGAGGGGATCTGACATGCCGATCAAGAAGTTCAAGCCGGTGACGCCGAGTCGGCGATTCCGGGCGATCACGGAGCGGGATGAGTTGACCCGCTCGGAGCCCGAGAAGAGCCTGCTGGCGCCCATAAAGAAGAGCGGCGGCCGCAACGCCCATGGACACATCACGAGCCGGCGTCGCGGCGGTGGGCACAAGCGGATGTACCGGCTGATCGACTTCAAGCGCAACAAGACGGGCGTGCCGGGTAAGGTCGCGGAGATCGAGTACGACCCGAACCGCAGCGCGCACATCGCGCTCATCCACTACGCCGACGGGGAGAAGCGCTACATCCTCTCGCCGCGCGGGCTGAAGCAGGGCGACACGATCGTGGCGGGTCCGGGCTCGGACATCCGCAACGGCAACGCGCTGCCACTGGGCGAAGTGCCGCTGGGCACCGTGGTGCACAACATCGAGCTGAAGCCGGGCAAGGGCGGCCAGATCGTGCGCTCGGCCGGAGCGGGCGCGCAGGTGGTGGCCAAGGAAGGCGAGTACGTCACCCTGCGCATGCCCTCGACCGAGGTGCGCATGGTGCACCGCCTCTGCTTCGCCACGATCGGCCAGGTAGGCAACATCGACCACGAGCTGCAGAGCGTGGGCAAGGCGGGCGCGACGCGCTGGCGCGGCCGGCGTCCGAAGGTGCGCGGCGTGGCCATGAACCCCGTCGACCACCCGCTGGGCGGCGGCGAGGGCAAGACGTCGGGCGGACGTCCGCCGGTCTCGCCCTGGGGCAAGCCCGAGGGCCGCAAGACCCGTAACCGCAAGAAGAAGTCGAACCAGTACATCGTGCGCGGCCGCAAGCGCGGCCGGGCCACGACCTAGGGTGAAGCGGCATGGGACGATCGCTTAAGAAGGGCCCGTTCGTGGAGCCCAAGCTCCTGGACAAGGTCCAGGGCATGAACCGCCGTAACGAGAGGAAGGTCCTCAAGACCTGGGCGCGCGCGTCCACCATCTCGCCGGAGTTCGTGGGGCACACGCTGGCGGTGCACAACGGCAACAAGTTCATCCCGGTGTACATCACGGAAAACATGGTGGGGCACAAGCTGGGCGAGTTCGCGCCCACGCGGCTCTTCCGCGGCCACGGCGGCAAGCTGGCCGACAAGCGGTCCAAGGCCAGGTAGGCAGAATCATGCTAGCTCGTGCGGAGTCCAAACACATCCGGCAGAGCGCCCGCAAGATGCGCCTCGTGATCGACCTGATCCGGGGGCGCGACGTGGGCGAGGCCTACGCGCTGCTGCAGTTCACCAAGAAGCGCGCGGCGGAATCCATCAACAAGACGCTGCGCTCGGCGGTGGCGAACGCGCGCGCGAAGGCGGAGGCGGACGGCGAATTCGTCGACATCGACGAGCTCTACGTCAGCCAGGCCTTCGTCAACGAGGGGCCGCGGCTGAAGCGCTTTCGCGCCGCCGCCATGGGCCGGGCCGCGCCGATTCACCGGCCGACCAGCCACGTGGTCATCGTCGTGGATCGGAAGGAGTAACATGGGACAAAAGGTGCACCCGCTGGGCTTCCGCCTCGGGATCGTGAAGCAGTGGAAGTCTCGCTGGTATGCGGAGCGCAATTTCGGTGAGCTGCTGCGCGAGGATGAGACCATCCGCAAGTACCTGAAGCAGCGCCTGTCGCACGCGGCTATCTCGGACATCGAGATCGACCGCAAGCCGCAGAAGATCGTGGTGACGGTGCACACGGCGCGGCCGGGCGTGGTGATCGGCAAGCAGGGCGCGGAAGTGGACAAGCTGCGCGACGAGCTGGCGCACCTGACGAAGAGCGAGGTCTCCGTCAACGTGGAGGAGGTCAAGCGTCCGGAGCTGGAGGCGCAGCTCGTCGGCGACAACATCGCGCACCAGCTGCAGCAGCGCATCTCGTTCCGCCGCGCCATGAAGCGGGCGGTGCAGGGCGCGATGCGCTCGGGAGCCGAGGGGATCAAGGTCCAGGTGGCGGGCCGGCTGGGCGGGGCGGAAATCGCCCGCACGGAAGGCTACCACGAGGGACGGGTCCCGCTGCACACGCTGCGCGCGGACATCGATTACGCGCAGTCGACGGCACGGACGACGTACGGGGCGATCGGGATCAAGGTCTGGATCTTCAAGGGCGAAGTGGTCGAGGACCGCCGCGGGCGGACCTACTCCACGGGCGCGTGAGGTTGCACAATGCTGTCGCCGAAGAGAGTCAAGTACCGTAAGCAGCAGAAGGGCCGCATGCGCGGCCAGGCGACCCGCGGCAGCGCGGTGTCGTTCGGCGAGTACGGGCTGCAGACGGTGGAGCCGGGCTGGATCTCCAACCGGCAGATCGAGGCGGCCCGTGTCGCCATGACCCGCCACGTGAAGCGCGGGGGCAAGGTCTGGATCCGCATCTTCCCGGACAAGCCGCTCACCAAGAAGCCGGCCGAGACGCGTATGGGCAAGGGCAAGGGGAGCGTGGAGACCTGGGTGGCCGTGGTGAAGCCGGGTCGCGTGATGTTCGAGATGGAAGGGGTGGGCGAGGACATCGCCCGCCGCGCCTTCGAGCTGGCGGCCGCGAAGCTGCCCGTGAAGACGCGCTTCATGATCCGCGAAGGCATGACGGCGGAAGGGGGTGCGGCATGACCGCAGCCGAGATCCGCGAGATGACGCCGGAGGAGATCCGCAGCCGCGTCGCGGAGCTGCAGGAGGAGCTGTTCCGGCTCCGGTTCCGCAGCGCGACGCAGCAACTGGAGAACACGGCACTGCTCGGCTCGCTCCGGCGGGACGTGGCGAGACTCAAGACGATCCTGACCGAGCGCGAGCTCTCTCAGAAGAACGGGTAGACGCATGGCAGACGAGACCAGAGGCAACCGCAAGGTTCGCCAGGGCAGGGTGGTCAGCGACAAGATGGACAAGACCGTCGTGGTGGCGGTGGAGCGTCGCGTCGCCGACCGGCTGTACGGCAAGCAGGTGGTGCGCACGCAGAGGTTCTACGCGCACGACGAGAACGGAGTCGCGCACGCCGGCGACACGGTGCGCATCATGGAGACTCGGCCGCTGTCGAAGCAGAAGCGTTGGCGCGTGCTCGACGTCGTCGAACGGGCCCAGTGAGGCGGTCATGATCCAGCAGGAAACCATTCTCAAGATCGCCGACAACTCCGGCGCGAAGGAAGCGCTCTGCATCCGGGTGCTGGGCGGGTCCGGCCGTCGCTACGCCGGCGTGGGCGACATCATCATCGTCGCCATCAAGGACGCGATCCCGCACGGGACGGTGAAGAAGGGCGAGGTCGCGCGAGCGGTGGTGGTGCGCACGGCCAAGGAGCAGCGCCGCAAGGACGGCTCCTACATCCGCTTCGACGACAACGCGGCCGTGCTGATCACGGACGCGGGTGAGCCGCGGGCGACGCGCATCTTCGGGCCGGTGGCCCGGGAGCTTCGCGAGAAGCGCTTCATGAAGATCGTCTCGCTGGCGCCGGAGGTGATCTGATGGCGGGGCGCAGAACGATGGGGCAGCCGACGAAGCGCAAGAAGGCGCCGTCGGGCAACGGCCGGGTGCACGTGCGCAAGGGCGACCGCGTGAAGGTGATCCGCGGGAACTACAAGGGGCAGGAGGGCACGGTCCTGCGCGTGGCCACCAAGGACAACCGGGTGGTGATCGAGGGTATCAACCTGCGCAAGCGGCACATGAAGCCGACCCAGGAGAACCCCGAGGGTGGGATCGTGACGTTCGAGGCGCCGATCCACGCGTCCAACGTCATGCTGCTCGACCCGTCGACGGGGGAGCCCACGCGCATCCGCCATCACATGGACGAGGATGGCACCAAGGAGCGCATCTCCGCGCGCAGCGGTCATGCGATCCCGGCGCCGAAGATCGCCAAGACCTGAGGCAGGCGGCGCGCGGGCGGCGGTCGGCAGAGAGCCCACCGCCGCGGACCGCGCGCCTCGAACGGACCGGAGCCATGAAGCCCAGACTACAGAGGTACTACGAGGAGCGGGTGGTGCCCCGCCTGTCGGAGCAGTTCAGCTACGCGAACCCGCTCCAGGTGCCGCACCTCGAGAAGATCGTGCTGAACGTGGGCGCGGGCGAGGGCGCGAAGAACCCCAAGCTGCTGGAGTCGGTCGTGGCGGAGCTGACGCAGATCACCGGGCAGAAGCCGGTGGTGACGCGGGCGCGCAAGGCGATCTCGAACTTCGGCCTGCGCGCGGGCATGCCGATCGGGGCCATGGTGACGCTGCGCGGCTCGCGCATGTACGAGTTCTTCGATCGGCTGATCAACGTGGCGGTTCCGCGGATCCGCGATTTCCGCGGGCTGCCCACGCGCTCCTTCGACGGCCGGGGCAACTACACGCTGGGCGTGAAGGAGCAATTGATCTTCCCGGAGATCGAGTACGAGAAGGTCGCCCAGATCCACGGGATGGACATCGTGTTCGTGACGAGCACGGGCAAGGACGACGAGGCGCTCGCACTGCTGCGGGAGATGGGCGTGCCCTTCCGCGGGGAGAGCCCGGTGGTGGTGTCGATCGAGGAATACGCGGGCGCGGCCGACTAACGGTTCGGGGAGAGCGAAAGAGAAATGGCCAGGAAGGCACTGATCGAGAAGTCTCGGCGCAAGCCGAAGTTCGGGGTTCGCGTGCGCAACCGCTGCAAGCGCTGCGGTCGGCCGCGGGCGTACCTGCGGAAGTTCGGTCTCTGCCGGATCTGCTTCCGGGAGATGTCGCTCAAGGGAGAGATCCCGGGCGTGCGCAAGGCTAGCTGGTAACCGGGGCTGCGGGGCGAGGATCCCCAGCTCCTACAAGTCCGGCGTGGACCGGATACTATAGGAGACGAGTCCGATCATGATGACCGATCCGATCGCGGACATGCTCGCGCGCATCCGGAACGCCGCCGGGGCGCGGCACCGGCGCGTGGACATGCCGATCTCGAAGCTCAAGGCCGAGATCGCCCGCATCCTGAAGGAAAACCACTTCATTCACGACTACAAGCTTCTGGACGACGGCGCGCACGGCCAGCTCCGGGTGTACCTCAAGTACTACCAGGAGAAGCCGGTGATCCGGAACCTGCGGCGCGTGTCGAAGCCAGGGCTGCGCAAGTACGCGGGAGCCCGGGAGCTGCCGCGGGTGCGCGGGGGTCTCGGCATCGCCATCGTGTCCACCTCGCAGGGCGTCATGACGGACAAGGAAGCTCGCGCCAAGAACGTGGGCGGCGAAGTCCTGGCGCTCGTCTGGTAGGGGAGGACACCCAATGTCGCGTATAGGAAAGAAGCCGATCCCCGTGCCCGCCGGCGTGACGATCACCGTCGAAGGGCACACGGTCCGTGTAAAGGGACCCAGGGGCGAGCTGACCCGCGAGCTGCGGCCGGAGATCGAGGTGACGCTGGCGGATGGCGTCATCACCATGGCGCGCTCGTCGGAGGAGAAGCAGCACCGCGCGTATCACGGGCTGACCCGGGCGCTGGTGGCGAACATGGTCCAGGGCGTCACGGCCGGGTACCGCAAGGCGCTCGACATCGTGGGCGTGGGGTACCGCGCCGAGAAGAAGGGCGAGACGCTGGTGCTGACCGTGGGCTACTCGCACCAGGTGGTGTACCCGCAGCCGGCGGGGATCACGATCACGGCGCCGACCCCCACTAGCGTGGTCATCGAGGGGATCGACAAGGAGAAGGTCGGACAGGTCGCGGCGGAGATCCGCGCGGTCCGTAAGCCGGAGCCGTACAAGGGCAAGGGGATCCGCTACTCGGGCGAGCAGGTCCGTCGCAAGGCCGGCAAAGCCGGGGCGAAGTAAGGACTAGGGGATAAATGGCTCAGAGGACGAAGTCCAAGGATCGCGAGCTGCTGCGGCTGCGCCGGCACCGGCGGGTCCGGCGCAAGGTGCAGGGGACCGCGGAGCGGCCCCGGCTGGTCGTGCACCGCTCGCTCAAGAACATGCAGGCGGAGATCGCCGACGACGCGGCCGGCAAGGTGCTGTTGGGCGTCTCGACGCTGGACCCCGCGCTGAAGGACCTGCGCGCGGCGGACGGCACGACGAAGACCGCGCTCAGCAAAGCAGCGGGGAAGCTGCTGGCGGAGCGGGCGAAGGAAAAGGGCATCGCCCGCGTGGTCTTCGACCGCGGCGGCTTCCTCTACCACGGCCGTGTCGCCGCGTTCGCCGAAGGCGCGCGCGAGGGCGGGCTCGACTTCTAGCGCGGGGCGAAAGCAAGCAATGGAAAATCGGAATTCGGGCGGACAACAGCGCGGCGGACAACAGCGCGGCGGTCGGGACGGCGGCGGCGGGCGGCGCTCGAGGCAGGAGATCGAGCTGGTCGAGAACGTCGTCTTCGTGAACCGCGTTGCGAAAGTCGTGAAGGGCGGTCGGCGCTTCTCCTTCACCGCACTGGTGGCGGTGGGCGACCGTGCCGGCCACATCGGGCTGGCGCTGGGCAAGGCCAACGAGGTCTCGGAGGCGATCCGCAAGGGTCTGGAGCAGGCCCGGCGCGCCATGGTCGAGATCCCGCTCATCGGCGGAACCGTGCCGCACGAGATCATCGGCAAGCAGGGCTCCGCCCGCGTGCTGCTCAAGCCCGCCAGTGCCGGTACCGGCGTCATCGCCGGGGGCGCGGTGCGTGCGGTGCTGGAGGCCGTGGGCGTGACGGACGTGCTGACCAAGAGCCTGGGCTCGGACAACCCGATCAACGTCGCCCGCGCCACCTACAACGGCCTGCAGGAGCTGGTGACGGCCGAGCAGGTGGCGGCGGAGCGGGGGATCAGCGTGGAAGAGCTGGGGGTGCGCCGTGGCTAAGAAAAAGGCGGCCGACGCTCCGCGCCGGCTGAAGATCACGCAGATCCGCAGCGGCATCGGCAAGCCGGGCACGCACAGGCGGACCCTGCAGGCATTGGGGATCAAGCGGCACCAGCAGTCGGTGGTCCAGGTCGACAGCCCCGCGATTCGGGGGATGCTTTTCCAGGTCCGGCACCTCGTGAGCGTGCAGGAACTGGAAGAAGGGCAGGCGTGACATGGTGGACCTGAGCAACCTGCGGGCGCCCAAGGGCGCGAACCGCGACCGAAAGCGCATTGGCCGTGGCCCCGGCTCGGGCACGGGCAAGACCTCCGGCAAGGGGCACAAGGGGCAGAAGGCGCGCACCGGCCATCATGGCGTTCCGGCGTGGTTCGAGGGCGGCCAGATGCCGCTGCAGCGCCGCGTGCCGAAGCGGGGCTTCAAGAACCCGTTCCGCGAGGAGTTCGAGGTCGTGAACCTGCGCGACCTGGTCCGCGTGGAAGACGACGTCATCACCCCCGAAGTGCTGCACGCGCACCGGCTGGTGGACACGGGCAAGGGCCTGCGCATCAAGGTGCTGGGCTCGGGCGAGGTGGCGCGCAAGCTGACGGTGCGTGCCCACGCGATCAGCGCCGGCGCGCGGGCCAAGATCGAGGCGGCCGGGGGCAGCGTCGAGCTGCTGGAGAGCTGAGCCGATGGCCAATCCGATCCCCAACCTGTTCAAGATCCCGGAGCTGAAGTCGAAGATCCTCTTCACGCTCCTGGCGCTCTTCATCTACCGCGTCGGCGCGCACATCACGGCGCCGGGGCTGGACGTTGCGGTCCTGCAGCAGCAGTTCGGACAGCTCCAGAACACGGCACTGGGGCTCTTCGACCTGTTCGTCGGCGGCGCGCTGCAGCGCGCCACCATCTTCTCGATGGGCATCATGCCCTACATCTCCGCCAGCATCATGTTCCAGCTGCTGGCGGCGGTATTCCCGACCGTCGAGAAGATGCAGAAGGAAGGGGAGGACGGCCGCAAGAAGCTGACGCAGTGGACGCGCTACGCCACGGTGGCGCTGGCGTTCGTGCAGGGCTGGGGCTACTCCGTCTTCCTGGAGAGCATGCAGGGCGCCGTCCGCTATCCGGGCTTCGGCTTCATGCTTTCCACCACGCTGCTCATGACCTGCGGTGCCGTGTTCGTGATGTGGCTGGGCGAGCAGATCACGGAGCGCGGGATCGGCAACGGCATGTCGCTGCTGATCTTCTTCAACATCATCGACCGTTTCCCCGCCGCCGCCGGCCAGACGATCGAGGCCCTGACCACGGGCGTGATCAGCATCGTCGCCCTGGTCATCGTGGTGCTGATGATGGTGGGCGTGATCGCGGGTGTCGTGGCCATGACCATGGCCGCGCGCAAGATCCCGGTCCAGATCCCGCGCAAGGTGGTGGGACGCGGCCGCATCCGCGAGGGGCAGAAGAGCTTCATCCCGCTGCGCATCAACTCCGCGGGCGTGATGCCCATCATCTTCGCCCAGTCGATCATCATCGTGCCGACCACGGTCGCGACCTTCAGCAACATCCCGCTCCTGAAGACGATGGCAGACTACGTCGCGGTCGGAAGCCTCGGCTACTACCTGGCCTACTCGATCCTGATCGTCTTCTTCACGTACTTCTACACGGCCATCATCTTCAATCCGGTGGACCTGGCGGAGAACCTGAAGAAGCAGGGTGCGTTCATTCCGGGGGTGAAGCCGGGCGCGCGCACGGTGGAGTACATCGACCACGTGCTCTCCCGTATCACGCTGCCGGGCTCGATCTACCTGGCCGCGATCGCGCTGCTCCCCTTCTGGGTGAGCCAGCTCATGGGCGCCAATCTCTTCCTCTTCGGCGGCACCTCGCTGCTCATCGTGGTGGGCGTCGCCCTCGACACGGTGCAGCAGATGCAGCAGCACCTGCTGCTGCGCCACTACGAGGGCTTCATGAAGAAGGGGCGGGTCCGGTTCCGCGGCCGGCAGCGCTACATGTAAGGTGGTGGCGCAGCGGCGCCCGGCGGTCTACCGGCGCGCGCCGCGCCGGTCCGATCCGTTGGCGGAGGGTGGATGGGAGACTTGATGAACCTGGTCCTGTTCGGGGCTCCCGGCGCGGGCAAAGGCACGCAGGGAGCCCTTCTGGCACGCCGGCTGGCCATCCCGCGCATCTCCACGGGCGATCTGCTGCGGGAGGCGGTGCGGCAGGGCACGCCCCTGGGCCGGCAGGCGAAGCAGTACATGGACGCCGGCGAGCTGGTGCCGGACGCGGTCATCCTGGGGCTGGTGCGCGAGGCCCTGGCCAGCGACGCGGCCAAGCCCGGCTTCATCCTGGACGGTTTCCCGCGCAACGTGGCGCAGGCGCAGGCGCTGGACGAGATCCTGCGCTCGCTCGGACGCCGGCTGGACGACGTCGCCGTGCTGGATGTCCCCGACGACGTGGTGGTCAAGCGCATTGCGGGACGCCGCGGCTGCCCGTCCTGCCAGAGCGTGTACAACGTGCACTACGAGCCGCCCCGCAGGGACGAGCTGTGCGACTCCTGCAACAGCAGCCTGGTCCAGCGCGAGGACGACCGCGAGGAAACCGTCATGCGCCGCCTGCAGGTGTACCGCGGGCAGACGCAGCCGGTCCTCGCCTACTACGAGGTTCAGGGCACCCCGGTGGTCCACCTGGAGGCCGATCGCCCCGTGGACGAGGTGCAGGCGCAGCTGCTGAGCCACCTGGGATCGTGATCACGCTCAAGACGCCGCAGGAGATCGAGGCGATCGCCCGGGCCGGCGCCGTGCTCGCCCGCCTCTTCGAGGCCGTGCCCGAGCACGTGCGCCCCGGCACCACTACGGCCCAGCTCGATCGCTTCGCCGACGAGTTCATCCGGGACGTGTCCGGCGCCAGGCCCGCGTTCAAGGGGCTCTACGGCTTCCCCAAGAGCGTGTGCATCTCCGTCAACGAGGAGGTGGTGCACGGAATCCCGGCCGAGCGGCGCGTGCTGAAGGAGGGCGACCTGCTCTCCTTCGACGCCGGCGTTCGCCTCGACGGCTGGTACGCCGATGCCGCCATTACCTACCCCGTGGGGGAGGTGGACGCGGAGGCCGAGCGGCTGATGCAGGTGACGCGCGCGGCCATGCTGGCCGGCATCGCCGCCGCCACGCCGGGGCAGCACATCGGCGACGTGGGCCATGCGGTGCAGCGCACCGCCGAGGCCGCCGGCTTCAGCGTGGTGCGGGACCTGGTGGGGCACGGCATCGGCCGCGGCCCCCACGAAGAACCGCAGGTGCCGAATTTCGGCCGGCCCGGGCGAGGCATCGCCCTCGAGGCCGGCATGGTGATCTGTATCGAGCCCATGGTGAACGAGGGGCGCTCCGAGGTCCGAACGCTGCCCGATCGCTGGACGGTGATCACAGCGGACGGCCGGCGCAGCGCGCACTTCGAGCACACGATCGCGGTGCAGGTGGGCGGCCCCGTGATCCTGACGGCGATTCCGGGGGTTGATCCGCCGGGAGCCGCCGGTTAAATTGAAAAGCTGTTTCAGAAACCCAACGGGTGGTGAGTCATGAAGGTCCGTAGCAGCGTGAAGCCCATCTGCGAGCACTGCAAGGTGATCAAGCGTGCCGGCGTGGTGCGGATCATCTGCAAGAAGAATCCGCGGCACAAGCAGCGGCAGGGGTAGAGACATGGCGCGTATTGCAGGCGTGGATCTTCCGCGCAACAAGCGGGTGGAAGTGGCGCTGACGTACATCTTCGGCATCGGCCAGCCGACGGCGACGCGGATCCTGGCGCAGACGGGTGTGAACCCGGATCGCCGGGTGCACGAGCTGACGGACGAAGAGGTGAACCGGCTGCGTCGGATCATCGAGAGCGAGCTGAAGGTGGAGGGCGCGCTGCGGACGGAAGTGTCCATGAACATCAAGCGGCTCATGGACATTGGCTGCTACCGGGGGCTGCGCCATCGTCGCGGTCTGCCGGTTCGCGGGCAGCGGACGCACACGAATGCGCGTACGCACAAGGGTCCGCGTCGGGCGATCGCGGGCAAGAAGAAGGCGACGAAGAAGTAGGCGCAGAGGGAGAGCGACATGGCACAGCCGAAGAAGGGCGCCCGCCCGAAGCGCGCGCGCAAGCATGTAGAGGCCGAGGGCATCGCGCACATCAAGGCGACGTTCAACAACACGCTGGTGACGATCACCGACATGGCTGGCGGCGTGGTGGCGTGGGGTTCGAGCGGCAAGGCGGGGTTCAAGGGCTCGAAGAAGTCGACGCCGTTCGCGGCGACAGTGGCCGCGGAGCAGACGGGTCGGGAGGCGGCGAACCTGGGGATGAAGCGGGTGCACGTGCGGGTGCAGGGGCCGGGGAGCGGGCGAGAGTCCGCGATCCAGGCGCTGGCGGCCGCGGGGCTGCAGGTGCGCTCGATCCGGGACGTGACGCCGATTCCGCACAACGGCTGCCGTCCGCCGAAGAAGCGGCGGGTGTAGGGAAGGCGCAGGAGCGGGTCGGCCGCGGGAGCCGGTCCGGGCAGGCGAGCGGGCGTAAACCGCCACACCTTCGGGCGGGACGAAGCCTGGACGCGCTAGAGACGAACAAGGAGAAGGCGATTCATGTCGCGCTACACGGGGCCGGTTTGCCGGCTTTGCCGTCGGGAAGGGCAGAAGCTCTTCCTGAAGGGCATGAAGTGCTACACGGAGAAGTGCCCGATCGAGCGGCGCAATTTTGCGCCGGGGCAGCACGGTCAGACGCAGCAGCGCCGGCGCAAGGCGTCGGATTACGCGCAGCAGCTGCGTGAGAAGCAGAAGGTGAAGCGGATCTACGGCGTCTCGGAGCGGTACTTCAAGACGCTGTTCGAGCGGGCGGCGCAGCAGACGGGCGTGACGGGCGAGAACCTGCTGGTGGGGTTGGAGCTCCGTCTGGACAACATCGTCTACCGGATGGGCTTCGGCTCGAGCCGGAAGCAGGCGCGGCAGCTGGTGCGTCACGGTCACGTGCAGGTGAACGGCGGGTCGGTGAACGTGCCGAGCTACTCGGTGCGCGCGGGCGACGAGGTTCGGGTGGCGCCGAAGTCGAAGGACATCCTGCCGGTGGCGGCGTCGCTGGAAGCGAAGACGCGGCCGGACGTGGTCCGTTGGCTGGCGGTGGACCCGGAGACGCGCACGGGGCGGATGCTGGAGCGGCCGGGCCGGGCGGACATCCCGCTGGCGGTTCAGGAGCAGCTCATCGTGGAGCTATACTCGAAGTAAGCGCGGCGCGCGTGGGGTCCCGCCGGGACCGCACGCGTGGTCGTGCATTAGCGGGCATGTCATCGGAAGTGTTTGCGACCCACAACCGGCCGCGGAGCCGGGGAGGTAGACCGTGGAGCTAGATCTCACCGGGCTGGTGCTGCCCCAGCGCGTGGAAGCGGCCCGGCGTTCGGAGGATGGGCGCACGGCGCAGTTCGTCATGGCGCCGCTGGAGCGGGGGTTCGGCCAGACGCTGGGGAACACGGTGCGGCGGATCCTGCTGTCTTCATTGCGCGGCTCGGCTGTATGGGCCTTCCGGATGGACGGCGTGTTGCACGAGCACCAGACCGTGCCGGGCGTGGTGGAGGACGTGCACCAGATCATCCAGAACCTGAAGACGCTGGTCGTCTCTCTCGAGGACGAGAAGGACGAGGCGATGCTGGAGCTGCGCGTGGACAAGGCGGGGCCGGTGACCGCGCGGGCGATCGAGAAGACCGGGCCGGTGACGATCCTGAAGGATCGGGAGGGCGCGGAGGAGAAGGACCACCACCTGTTCACCCTGCAGGACGACCGGGAAGTGAACATGGTGCTGTACGTGAACAAGGGCCGTGGCTTCCTGCCGGCGGAGCAGCACCCGCTGCCGAAGGGGTCGCCGGTGGACCTGGTGCGGGTGGACGCGATTTACAACCCGGTTCTGCGGGCGAACTTCGCAGTCGAGGAGACGCGCGTGGGGCAGCGGACGGACTTCGACCGTTTGACGCTGCTGGTGGAGACGAACGGCAGCGTGACGCCGGAAGATGCGGTGGCGTACGCGGCGGAGCTGGCGCGCAAGCACCTGGAGTACATGCTGCGCTTCGGCGGCGGGGCGGAGACGCAGCCGCCGGTGCCGGGGGCGGTGAAGGTGCCGACGCCGCTGCGAGACCTGTTCCGCCGTCCGATCGAAGACCTGGCGGAGCTGAGCGTGCGCTCGGTGAACTCGCTGAAGAAGGAAAACATCATCACGCTCGGCGACCTCGTGCAGCGCACCGAGGAGCAGATGCTCGGGATCGAGAACTTCGGGATCAAGAGCCTGGAGGAGATCCGGCAGTTCCTGAACGAGCACAACCTGCACTTCGGTATGAAGCTGGAAGAGGGCGAAGACGGCGAGATGTACCTCGTCGACGAGGAGCAGGGGTCTGCGCCGGCCGCCGAGGTGGCCGAAGCCGCGGAAGAGGACAAGGAGTAATGAACCACCGGAAGAAGGGCCGCAAGTTCAATCGAACGGCGGAGCACAGGAAGTCGATGATGCGCAACCTGGCGACTTCCCTGTTCATCCACGGGCGCGTGGAGACGACCGTGTCCAAGGCGAAGGAGCTGCGGACCTTCGCGGAGCCTCTCATCAGCAAGGCGAAGCGGGGTGACCTGCACGCGCGTCGGCTGGTGCAGCGGTCGATCACGCAGGCGGAAGCGCTGGACAAGCTGTTCAGCGACATCGGCCCGCGCAACGCGGAGCGGCCGGGCGGATACACCCGGGTGCTGCACGTGGGCCATCGCCCCGGCGACGCCGCCGACATGGCGATCATCGAGCTGGTCCAGTAAGGGGGACGTATGGCGCGCTGCGCGATCTGCGATAAAGGGCCGACCTTCGGCAACAACGTCAGCCACGCGAACAACAAGACGCGTCGCGTGTGGCGGCCGAACCTGCGGCGGGTCCACGTGACCACGCCCGAGGGGAACCGGCGGGTGATGGTTTGCACCCGCTGCCTCTCGGCCGGGAAGATCGTCAAGGCCTAGCCGGAGCATACCGGCGGAGCATGCGTCCGGTGCCAGGGAACTGGTGCCGGGCGCTTCTTCTTGCACCTGCCCGCGGCCGGCGCCGGGGGGGAGGCGCGTCTTGACCGTGGCTCCGGTGGGGGCCACCTTGCCCCGGGATGCGGCGCGCCAGTGGGCGCGCGGCGGCTCGGGCGGATCAGCCAAGCTGGCGCGGAGGTACGTGCACCCGATCTACCTGGTCGGTGCGGGGCCGGGCATTCCGGCGCTGCTGACGGTGCGTGCCGCGCAACTCCTGGGCTCGGCAGAGCTGGTGCTGCACGACCCGGGCGCGGGAGAGGAGCTGCTGGCACTGGCGCCCGCGGGCGCCCTGCTCCGGTCCACCGCGGCGCTGGACGCTGAGGCGGTGGCGGCCGCGGCGCTGGTCGCCGCGGCCGGGGGGACGCGGGTGGTGCGGCTGCTGGAAGGCGATCCACTGACGTCGGTCCGGGGAGCGGCGGAGGTGCGGGCGTTGGGAGCTCGGGGCGCGACGCTGGAGATCGTGCCCGGCATCGCACCGGAGTCCGCGGCGCTAGCTTACGCGGGGATCGCCCTGCCGCCCGCCGCGCCGTTGGCGCTGGTGCGCCTCGGGAACGGCGCGGGGGAGCGGGCGCTTCTGAGTGTGGCGGCGGCGGCGGATGCGGGGGCCGCGGCGGTCTCCCTGCTGGGGGCGGGGCTGGCGTCGGATACGCCGGCGGCGATCGTGGCGCGGGCCGCGAC
>JADGQX010000080.1 GCA_017881445.1 Gemmatimonadota bacterium
GCGTCATCGGGATCAGGTCGCCGTTGACCCGGGCGCGCAGGAAATCGCCCGTCTTCATGTGCAGGTCCGATGCGCCGGCCTTGATGGCTGCTTTGAAGACCTCGAGCATGTCGGCTTCAACCGGCTTCAGGAGTTTTTGCCGCGACCGCCATCGGCCCCGGCTCCGTTCAAGTTAGCGCCGGCTCCGGGGCGGCGCACTATAATTGGGTAGGTTCCGGCACCCGACTCCCTCTGGAGGACCCATGGTAGCGTTCGCGATGCAGCTGGACGTGCCCACCGTCGCTCGCTCGCTGCAGCTCGGCGTGCTGGCCCGTCTCGCCACGGCCGTCGTGCTGGGCGCTGCCATCGGCATGGAGCGGGAACTCCACGGCAAGCAGGCCGGCCTGCGCACCCACACGCTCATTGCCCTGGGCGCGGCGCTGCTCACGGTGATGTCGATCGCCATTCCCACGCCCTATGTCATTGCCTATCACGTCGGCGACGTCAGCCGCATCGCCTCCAACATCGCCACGGGCGTTGGCTTCCTGGGCGCGGGCGTCATCCTCCATTCCCGGGGTCGCATTATCGGTCTCACCACGGCCGCGACCATCTGGGTGGTCGCCGCCATCGGCGTTGCGGCCGGTGCGGGCGAGTACGTCGCCGCCGTCGGCGCCACTCTGCTGGTCCTCGTCGTCCTGGTGCCGCTGCGCTGGTGGGAGCGGCGTGCCGCCCGCAGCCACGTGCTGGAAACCGCCCGCCGCCGTGCCGGTCGCCACGTCCTCGGCCCGGAGGAGGGACGCATTCCCGGGGCGGACTGAGCCACAGTCGCCGGATGCGGCGAGGCGACCCGGTCGTGCACCACGCCCGGGTCGCCTCTCGCCCGCTCCGGCTCCGCCTCAGTCGTTCAGCCGGCGCAGCTCCTTCAGCAGACCCGTCTTGTCCCGGGTGCGCGCGTCCACTTCCTTGATGACCCGCGCCGGCTGACCGGCCACCACCACCCCGGCCGGCACATCGCTCGTGACCACCGCGCCCGCCGCCACCACGCTCCCCCGCCCCACGCGGCACCCCTCCAGCACCACGGCGTTGGCGCCCACCAGCACCTCGTCCTCCACCACGACCGGGTCCGCGCTGGGCGGCTCCAGCACTCCGGCGAGCACCGCCCCCGCGCCGATGTGGCAGTCCCGCCCCACGATCGCCCGCGCCCCCACCACGGCGTTCATGTCGATCATGGTACCCGCCCCCACCACGGCGCCGATGTTCAGCACCGCGCCCATCATCACGATGGCGTGGTCCCCGATCTCCACCAGGTCCCGTACCACCGCGCCCGGCTCGATGCGGGCGTTCACGCCCTTCAGGTCCAGCAGCGGGATGGCCGAGTTGCGCCGGTCGTTGTGCACGTCCGCGTACAGAAGCCGCTCGCCATTGCGCTGCAGCACCGGCTCCACGCGCTCCCAGTCGCCGATCAGCACCGTGGTGCCCGCGCCCGTGGGATACACGCGCAGCAGCTCGTCCGGCTCCGCCTCCAGCTCGCCCTCGTGCCGCACGTACACCGTCACCGGCGTGACCTTGCGCGCGTTGGCGATCAGGTCCCGGATGCTCTGGTAGTCCACCCGTCCCTCCCCTCAGGCGGAGCCTGCCCTTACCCTTACCCTTACCCTTTTCGCCCTAACCCTAGCCCTCGCCCTTCGCCGTCAACCCCAGCACCTCGGCCATTCCGTACGCGCCCGGCCCCTTCCCGACGATCCAGCGCGCCGCCACCAGCGCACCCTCCGCGAACAGCGCCCGGTCCGTGGCCACATGTGCCAGCTCCAGGCGCTCGCGCGCGCCCAGGAAGAGCACCCGGTGCTCGCCCACCACCTCCCCGCCCCGCAGCGCATGGAACCCGATCTCGCCAGCGGGCCGCTCCCCGGTCTGCCCGCTGCGCCCGTCCCGGCGCAGCGACTCCAGGGAGGCATTGCGACCGGCGGCGACGGCGCGGCCCAGGGCCAGCGCCGTGCCGCTGGGCGCGTCCGCCTTCCGCCGGTGATGCGCCTCCACGATCTCCACGTCGTACGCCGGGGCCGGCAGTGCGCGCGCGGCCTGCTCGGCCAGCGCCAGCAGCAGGTTCACGCCGATGCTGAAGTTGGCGGCGACCAGCACCGCCATGGTGCGCTCGGCCGCGCGTAGCCGCTCCAGCTGCGCCTCGCCCAGCCCGGTGGTGCCCACCACCAGTGCCTTCCCGGCCAGAGGCGCCCCGGGCGCGTCCAGCAGGGCGAGCAGCCCGGCGGGAGACGAGAAGTCCAGGACGACGTCGGCCTCGGCCACCACGCTGGCGGCGTCCGCGCTGGCGACGATGCGGGGGAAGCCAGCGGCGGCCGCGGCCTCGTCGTCCAGCCGCTCCCGGTCGCTGCCGCCGACGATGCGCACGTCGGGCAGATCCCGGGCGATGGCCGCGATCGTCCGGCCCATCCGGCCGGCGGCGCCGTTGACCGCGATGCCGATCATCGGGGCGGTGACACGGGAACGGCGATACCGGCGTCGCGCAGCGCCGCCTCCAGCCGCTGCCGCGTCGCCTCCGAGATGGCCGTGAGCGGCAGGCGCAGCGGTCCGACGTCGAAGCCCAGCATGGCGACGCCCGCCTTGACCGGGATCGGGTTGGATTCGGCGAAGAGCGCGGCGATCAGCGGCAGCAGCAGCAGCTGCAGCGCCCGGGCGCCTGCAACATCGCCGTCGAGGAAGAGGTGGGCCATCCGGCTGGTGGCCCGCGGCGCCACGTTGGCCAGCACGCTGATCACGCCCGCGCCGCCCAGCGCCATGATGGGGACCACCTGGTCGTCGTTGCCGCTCCAGAGGAGCATGCGCTCGCCCACCAGCCGGGCCAGCTCCGCCACCTGCGAGATGTCGCCGCACGCCTCCTTCACGCCGATGACGCGCTCGTCCGTCCCCAGCTCGGCCACGGTGGCCGGCAGGATGTTGACCGATGTGCGGCCGGGGACGTTGTAGACGATCAGCGGGCGGTCCTGCGCCTCCAGCATGGCACGGTAGTGGGCGACAAGCCCCTTCTGCGTCGGCTTGTTGTACGGGGGCGCGCTCACCAGCAGCGCGTCTGCGCCCGCCTCCGCCGCCTGCACCGCCAGCCGCGCCACCTGCCGCGTGTCGCTGCCACCGCAGCCCATGATGACCGGCATGGAGCCGGAGGTCTCGTCCAGCACGATCTCCAGGGCCAGGCGCTGCTCTGCCGGCGACATCGTCGCCGCCTCGCCCGTGGAGCCGCAGACCACCAGGGCGTCCGTGCCCTCCCGCTGCTGGAAGCGCACCAGCTCCCGCAGCACCGCCTCGTTCACGCCGGCGTCGTCGAAGGGTGTGACCAGCGCCACACCCGAGCCCCTGAACCGCGGATCGGCCATGCCTCTCCCGTCGCTAGATGTTGTTCAGGTCCCGGACGTCCGCCGCCGTCACGTCCGTGGATGGGTCGTCGGTGGAAAAATCCCGCTCGGTCGCGGCGCGGTAGTCCTCCTCCACCTCGTCGGCGGTCGCCACCTCGAGGAAGGAGCGGAACACCCCGTTGCCGCACCGGTCGCACTTCAGGTCCGCGGGTGGCGGCTGGGTGTCGAAGCTGTACTCCTTGCCGCAGACTTCGCAGACCTGCACCAGTGAGCGGGGCCGGCCCTTGTCCTCGAACTCCACCGGCTGCCGCTTGCTGCGCTTCTCGTCCATGTCGCCTCCGTTCCGTGATTCCGGTTCCTGCGACGGAGGCGGGCCACGCCGCCCGCTTACCCGCCCGCCGGCACTTCCGTCCAGGCGGTCAACCCCATCCGCTCCCGCACTCCCTGCATCGTCTCCCGCGCCAGCGCCCGGCAGCGCGCGGCGCCATCGCCCAGGATCTCCCGCACCCGCTCCGGCCGCGCCCGATACTCCGCGGCCCGCTCCCGCATAGGGGCGAACTCCCGCGCGATCCCCTCCGCCAGCATGCGCTTGCAGTCCACGCAGCCGATCCCGGCGGAGCGGCATTCCCGGTCGATGCGCGCCAGCTCGGGCTCCGGCGTGAAGTAGCGGTGCAGCGCGAAGACGTTGCATTCCTCTGGCCGGCCCGGGTCGCTGCGCCTGACCCGCTGCGGATCGGTGACCGCGGTCCGGACCCGCTGCCACACCGCCTCCGGCTCGTCCAGCATGCCCACGGTGTTGCCGCGGGACTTGCTCATCTTGGCCTGCCCGTCCAGCCCGCGGATGCGGCCCGCGTCGCCCATCACGGGCTGCGGCTCGGGGAAGAACGGCTCACCCCCGCTGTACTGCCGGTTCCAGCGCCGGGCGACTTCCCGCGATAGCTCCAGGTGTTGCAGCTGGTCTTCCCCTACGGGCACGTGCGTCGCCCGGTAGAGCAAGATGTCTGCCGCCATCAGGATCGGGTAATTCAGCAGGCCGGCGGGAATCGACTCCATCCCCTCCGTCTTGTCCTTGTACTGCGTCATCCGCTCCAGCTCGCCCACGGGTGCGACCGTGTTGAGCACCCAGGTCAGCTCGGTGTGCTCCGGCACGTCCGACTGAACGAACATCGTGCACCGGTCCGGATCGAGCCCGGCCGCCAGGAAGCTCACCGCCATGTCGAACACCCGCCGCGGCAGCTCCGCCGGATCGTACTCGACCGTGATCGCGTGATAGTCCACCACGGAAAAGATGCACTCCGCCTGCTCCTGCAATGCCACCCACTGCCGGAGCGCCCCGAGATAGTTGCCCAGATGCGCCTCGCCCGTTGGCTGCATCCCGCTGAACACGCGCCTCTGCTGCATTCCTCATCCTGATGACGATGGCCCCTTTGCTCGGTACATTACCGCGTCGCCGCGCGGCACGCCAAGGGGAGCGTAACCGCGTCCGCCGCCACCGGCCGCGCGACCGTTCCTTCTGCGCTTCGAGCCATGGATTCCGCAGGACTTCTGGAGGTGGCGCTGGCCGCCGCCCGTGACGCAGTCGCCGTGCAGCGCCGGCAGCTCGGCCGGGTTCGGGTCGAGGACTGGTCCGAGAAGGGCGTGGCCGACTTCGTCACCCACGTGGACCGCGAGGCCGAGGCCGCCATCGTCGCCCGCATTGGCGACGCCTTCCCCGACCACGCCATCCTGGCCGAGGAAGCCGCGTCCGACGCCGGCAGCAACGCCCCAGTGGGCCGCTCGGACTGGGTCTGGATCGTGGACCCCCTCGACGGCACCACCAACTACCTGCACGCGTTCCCGGCCTTCTCCGTCTCCATCGGCGTCCAGCACCGGGGGGAACTCGTCGCCGGCCTGGTCATGCACGGTGTGACGGACGAGGTCTGGACCGCCGTCCGGGGCGGCGGCGCCTTCCACGACGGGCGGCCGATCCGCGTCTCCAGCGTGGAGACCCTGCGCCTCGCCCTGGTCGGCACCGGGTTCCCCTATCGCTACGTCGAGTCCATTCCCCCGTACCTGCGCCAGCTCGACGCCGTCATGCGCAACGCCGCCGGCGTGCGTCGTGCCGGCTCGGCCGCCCTCGACCTCTGCCACCTGGCCATGGGCCGCTTCGACGGCTTCTGGGAGCAGCGCCTCGCGCCCTGGGACGTGGCGGCGGGGACGCTCATCGTGCGCGAGGCCGGCGGGATCGTGACCGATCTCGCGGGCCGGGCGGCCGTCCTGGGCGGCGGCTCCATCCTCGCGGGCAACCCCCGCATTCACCAGCAGCTCGGCGACCTTCTCAGGGACGCGGAAACCACCGGTCCGGTGAAGGGGTAACCAGTCGGACCCTCACGGAGATGCGATGTCCGTCTTCCACAGACCTTTCGCGTTCCTGCGCACCCGGCCCCGCCTGCTCGGCGGGCTCCTGGTCGGCGCCGCCGTCGCCGCCGGCGCCCTCACGGGCCTGGGCGTGGGCAGCTGGCACGCCGTCTGTCGCGACTGCCCGTCCATCGCCCAGGTCTACTCCTGGCAGCCGACGCAGTCCACCAAGCTCCTGGACGACCGCGGCCGGCTCATCGCCGAGCTGTTCCAGGAGCGACGCACGCCGGTCTCCATCGCGGACCTCCCAAAGTACGTGCCCGAGGCGGTCATCGCGGTCGAGGACAAGCGCTTCTACCGCCACCACGGCTTCAGCATACTCGGTTTCGTGCGCGCGGCCGTCGTGAAGCTGCCGGGCATGGGCACCGTGCTCAATCGGCGCGGCGGCGGCGGCAGCACGATAACGCAGCAGCTCGCCCGCAACATCTTCAAGCAGGAGATCGGCTTCGAGCGGGGCGGCTGGGCGGGCTACACGCGCAAGCTGAAGGAGCTGAAGGTCGCCCTCGAGCTCGAGCAGGCCTACTCCAAGGACCAGATACTGGAGGGTTACCTCAACCAGATCAACTTTGGCCATGGATGGTACGGCATCGAAACGGCTGCCGAACGGTACTTCGGCAAGCCCGCAGCGCAGATGAACCCCGCTGAAGCCGCCCTCCTTGCCGCGCTTGGCAACGCGCCCGCCCGCTACGACCCCTTCAGCCACCCCGACCGCGCCCTCGCCCGCCGCAACCTCGTGCTGCAGCTCATGGCGGAGCAGGGGTACGTCGCCGACGCCGACCTCCCCCGCTGGAGGTCCTGGCCGCTCCCCGGCCACTCCTACGGCGCCGCCGAGGGCGCGACCGCCCCCTATTTCGTGGAGTGGGTCCGGGATTTCCTGGACGAGCGCTATGGCGGCGACGTCTACCGCCGCGGATTCAAGGTCTACACCACCCTCGACCTGGACGTCCAGCAGGCAGCCCAGGCCGCCATGGACTCCGGCTGGGCCCGCATCGAGCGCATGGGCGGCTACGACCACCCCCGCTACGCCGACGTCATGCTCCGCGGCGGCAGCCCCAAGGACACCGAGACGCCCTACCTGCAGGGGATGCTGGTGGCCCTCGACCCCGCCAGCGGCGCGGTCAAGGCCATGGTCGGTGGCCGCGACTTCCACGATTCCAAGTTCAACCGCGCCACCCAGGCGCTGCGCCAGCCCGGCTCGTCCTTCAAGCCCGTGCTCTACACCGCGGCCATCTCCAGCGGCGTGCCGGCCTCGCACGTCATCTTCGACGCGCCCATGGAGCTGGACATGGGCAACGGCCAGGTCTATTCGCCCGGCAACTCGGACGGCATCTTCCGCGGGCCCATCACCCTGCGGGAAGCGCTCAAGAAGTCGGTCAACGTGGTCGCCGTGAAGTTGGGCCAGGAAGTGGGCATTCAGACCGTCGTGCAGTACGGCCGTCGCATGGGGCTCACCACGCCCATCCCGCCCTACCCATCCACGGCCATTGGTGCGGCCGAGGTCTACCCCATCCAGCTCGCCGGCGCCTACACCGCCCTGGCCACGCCCGGATTCCTGGCCCGCCCCTATTCCATCGCCCGCATCGAGGACACCGATGGCGCGCTGCTGTGGCAGACCCAGCCGCAGCGCCAGGAGGTGCTGGACTCGCTCCCTGTCTTCATCGTGCGCGACTTGATGAAGGGCGTGCTGAACAACGGCACCGGCTACCCCGCCCGCGACCCGGCTCGCGGCAACCTGCCCTATACCATCCCCGGCGCCGGTAAGACGGGCACCACCAACGACTACACCGACGCCTGGTTCGTGGGCTTCACCCCCAACCTGCTCGCCGCCGTCTGGTTCGGCTTCGACCGGCCCCAGACCATCATGCACGGCGCCGAGGGCGGCACGCTCTCCGCCCCCGTCTGGGGCCAGTTCATGCGCCGTGTCTACCTCTCGGCTCCGCCCGCGCTTCCTATCCCCGCCGACTGGTCCGTCCCCGCCGGCCTCGTCACCCGCGATGTGGACTCCGAGACCGGGCGGCTGGCCAGTGAGCTCTGTCCCAAGGAGCGCGCCTACACCGAGTTCTTCGTTCCCGGCACCGAGCCCACCGAGTCCTGCGACGCCGCCGCCGGCCTCTTCGGCGGTGCCGGCATCCGCGCGCCCTCCGACAGCGTTCCCGCCCCCGACACCGCCCGTCGCCCCACGCCCAAACCCAATCCCAAGGCAAAGTTCTGAGCGCAGCCGGGCCCGTGCACGTTGCCGTGCACGGGCCCGTTCCCGTCGCCCTCGCCTTAGCCCCGCAGTTCCTCGACGCCTTCCTTCGTCACCCGGTGCGACACCAGCGGCAACACTTCCGCCGGCCCATCCGCCGAGACGCGGATCGCCCGCAGCAGCGCCGCCGCGCCCTGCTCGGCGTCGGCCGCCCCGCGCGCGTGCACGGTCGCCAGCGGCTGGCCGCGTGACACCCGCTCTCCCGGTTTAGCCGTGATGTGGAAGCCCACGGCCGCGTCGATGGGGGCGCCCAGCGTCGCCCGGCCCGCACCCAGCGCCACACCCGCCTGACCGATCGCCCGAGGCTCGACCTCCGCGATCCAGCCGTCTTCCGGCGCCTCCACCACCCGGCGCACCGGCGCCTGCGCCAGGATGCCCGGGTCCTCCACCACGGCCGGGTTTCCGCCCTGCGCCTCGATGATCAGCTCCATCTGATGCGCGGCGCGGCCATCGTCCAGCGCCTGCTGCGCCAGCTTGCGGCCCTCCTCCACCGAGGCGGCGACGCCGCCCAGGCGCAGCATCTCCGCGGCCTCCACCACCGTGAGCTCCCTCAGGTCCGGCGGTCCCTCGCCCCGCAGCACGAGCAGGGATTCCTCCACCTCCAGCGCGTTGCCAACGGCGTAGCCCAGCGGCCGGTCCATGGCCGTGAGCAGGGCCACGACCTCGCAACCGTGGCGCTCCCCGATGGCGATCATGGTCCGGGCCAGCAGCAGCGCCCGGTCGAGCTGGGGCAGGAACGCGCCCGAGCCCCGCTTCACGTCCAGCACCAGGGCATCGATCCCCTCCGCCAGCTTCTTGCTCATGATGCTGGACGCGATGAGCGGGATGGACTCGACGGTGCCCGTGACGTCCCGCAGCGCGTAGAGGCGCCGATCGAGAGGCGCGATCTCCGCCGTCTGCCCGATGAGCGCGCAGCGGAGCCGAATCATCTGCGCCCGGAACTCGTCCAGCGTGAGGTCGGTGCGGAAGCCCGGGATCGCCTCCAGCTTGTCCAGGGTCCCGCCCGTGTGGCCGAGCCCCCGACCGCTGATCATCGGCACGGCCACGCCCAGACAGGACACCAGCGGCGCCAGCGGCAGGGAGACCTTGTCGCCTACGCCCCCCGTCGAGTGCTTGTCCACCTTGCGGCCGGGCACGTCCGACAGGTCGACCACCGCCCCCGAATGCAGCATCACGTCCACGAGCGCGGTCAGCTCCGCGGGCTCGAGGCCTCGAAAGAAGACCGCCATCAGGAACGCCGCCATCTGGTAGTCCGGGACCGTCCCCGCGCCGTACGCGCGGAAGAACTCGGCCAGCTCCCCCGCCACCAGTTCGGCACCGTCCCGTTTCCGCTGGATCGTCTGGTACGGCACCGCCCTCGTCTCTTCGCTCAAGTCCCGACCTCCGATTGTCGCTGTTCCCGCTCTGGAGGAGGCCTGACCGCCCTGCCCGCCGGCCCCGACCAAAGCAGCGCGGGCGGCCGCGCTACCGCAACCGCCCGCATGATCTCCCGCCACTCCCCGGCGCGCCGGACGACGCCCGCCCCGCCCGCCCCGCTCGCCGCGCCCCGCGACTCGCGCTACCGCCGGATCCGGCGTCGCCCGCTCTTCACCACTGAGCGGACGTCGTCGGTGAAGCCGTCCCAGCGCTCGGTCGCGCTCTCCCGCACGCCGTCCGCCGCCTGCTTCAGCTGCCGCCGCGTGCGCTTGCCGCTCTGCGGCGCCGTCAGCAGCGCCACACCCGCGCCGATCGCGGCGCCCAGGATGAGCCCCGCCAGAAAGCTGAGTCCCGACGATCTCTCTTCGTAGTACATCGCTGTCTCCATGACCAGGAATCGGAAGCGATCCGGCACGCAACCGACGTGCCCGCTCCCTACCGTTTCGCCGCCGCGGGTGCCGCCCCAGCATGCATCAGCTGTTCCACCTCGGCCGCCTGCCGCGGCGCCTCCGCCGACAGCACCTCGTGACCTGCGGCGGTGACCAGCACATCATCCTCGATGCGCACGCCCAGCGACTCCCCTGGAAGATATACGCCCGGCTCCACGGTCAGCACCATGCCCGGCTGCAAGGTCGTGGCATAGCTGCCCACGTCGTGCACGTCCATCCCCAGCCAGTGCGAGAGGCCGTGAATGAAGAACCGATCGCAGCTCCCTCCCCCGCAGATCGTCCCCGAGTTCGCCCGCATGTATTCCCGGGCGATCAGCTCCAGCCGCCCCAGTGTCGTGCCCGGCCGCACCGAGTCGATCGCCGCCTGTTGCGCCCCCAGCACCAGGTCGTAGACGGCCCGCTGCCGCCCCGTGAACCTGCCCGTCACCGGGATGGTCCGCGTCACGTCGGCCGTGTAGTAGCCATACTCCGCGCCGATGTCCATCACCACCAGGTCGCCCGACCGCATCTCGCGCCGGTTGGCGTCGTAGTGCAGGACCGTCGAGTTCGGCCCCGAGCCGACGATCGACGGGAACCCCACCCGCTCCGCGCCCCGACGGCGGAACGCCGCCTCGATCACCGCCTCGACCTCGTACTCGTGCTGGCCGGGTGCCGCGCTGCCCATGGCCTCCCGCTGCGCCGCCACCGTGATCGCGATCGCCTGCCGCATCCGCCGCAGCTCGTCCGCATCCTTCATCAGCCGCAGCCCTGCCAGCTGCGGCCCCAGCGGCGCCACGGTCCCGCCCGCCCCGGCCGCGAAGGGCGCCACCAGCGCGTCCATGCAGCCCGCCCCCCGCACCGCGCAGCTCCGGGGCGCGGCGCCACCCACCCAGAGCGCGCCGCCTGCGCCCCCGCCCGCCGCGAGCAGCTCCGGCGCGTCCGCGACCACGCGCGCCGCGGCCCGGACGTCGGCCACCCCCGTCAGCGCCACCGCCTCCGCGCCCGGGCCCAGGCGCGCTCCCGTCCACTGCTCCTGGGCCGGGACCCGCTCGGGCACGTAGAGCCTCCAGCGCCCGCCTCCCGCGCCATCCGCCACGCCCACCAGCACGGATCCGGCTTCCTCCACCCCTGTCAGGTAGAAGAAGTCGTCGTCCTGGCGGAACGAGCTGTCCTGCGCGTGCGCCTCGTCCTCCCGCTCCTCCGCGGAGCGCACCACCACCACCCCGGTTCCCAGCCTGCCCATCAGGGCCGCGCGCCGCGCCGCCAGCAGCTGGGGCGGCACGGGCCCGGCCGGCGAACCCGCCTGACCGCTGGCCTGGCCCGCGCTCAGCACCAGGGCGGCCGACAACACCAGGGCCGTGCCGGTCCGGGCGCGCACGCACGACCGGCCGGCGCATCGCGGTTCCATCGCCGTTTCCCTTGCGTTTGGATGAGACGCGGCCGGCTCGCACCGCGTTGCGGCCACGATACCTCCGCCGCGCCGACCCCGTCAACGCCGCCCTCGACGACCCGGACATGGCACTCCTCCTGCATTGCCACTTGTTGGGGAGTGCCGGCCACGCGCCGGCCGCGGTCGCGTCCCTGGCAGCCGACCGCGCAAACGGAGGAGTCGGACCACCAACGCCAGCCCGCCGCGCTCGGCGGCGAGATCGGTCGGCGGAGTTGATGAAGGCCTTTGCGCAAACGCCGGCGTCCACCACGCCGGCACGCATCCTGGTCGTGGACGACAACCGTGACAACGTCGAGATCCTCGCGACGCGCCTGCGCTTCCGCGGGTACGACGTGGAGGAGGCCAGCCACGGCGCGGATGCCCTGCAGAAGGTCCTGGCCAAACCGCCCGATCTGATCCTGCTCGACGTCATGCTCCCGGACATCGATGGCTACGAGGTTTCCCGCCGGATCAAGGGCAACGACGATCTGCCCTACATTCCCATCATCCTGGTCACTGCCCGCGACTCCACACAGGACAAGGTGACCGGCCTGGACGCCGGCGCCGACGACTACCTCACCAAGCCCATCAACTTCCCCGAGCTGGAGGCCCGGGTCCGCTCCATGCTCCGCATCAAGCGCCTGCAGGACGAGCTGGAGGAGAAGAACCGCGCCCTGGAGCGTCTCTCCATCAGCGATGGCTTGACGGGGCTCTTCAACCACCGCCATATCCACGGCTTGTTGCACGAGGAGTTCGAGCGCGTCAAGCGCACCGGTGACCTGCTCACGGTGGCCATGTTCGATCTGGACCGCTTCAAGGGCGTCAACGACACCTATGGTCACCAGGCCGGAGACCGCGTGCTGCAGGAGTTCGCGGAGATCCTGCGTGAGACCGCCCGCGACATGGACCGCCTCGGGCGCTATGGCGGCGAGGAGTTCATGGTCATGCTACCCGAGACCAGTCTCGATGATGGGGTCGTCTTCGTCGAGCGGGTTCGCCGCGATATCGCCCGGCGGCCCTTCGATTTCGGCCACGAGGAGCCGCTGCGCATCACCGTCTCCGCCGGTGTGGCCACGTATCCCCATGGCATCGAAACGCCCGAGGAGCTCGTGCGACGCGCCGACCAGGCGCTCTACGCCGCCAAGGCTGCCGGCCGCGATCGCGTCGTCCGCTGGGATGAGATCCAGGCCACGGTCCCCGACTGAAGGTCCACGAGCCCTTTCCCGACGAAGGGACACACGTGAGCGACGCTGACCTCGCCACTACCGCGCGCCGGGCTGCCGAGCTGAGGCAGATCCTCGAGCAGGCCAGCCACGAGTACTACGTCCTCGACCGGCCCCACCTCTCGGACGCCGAGTATGATGCCCTCTTCCGCGAGCTGAGAGCCCTCGAAACCGCGCACCCCGAGCTGGCCACCCCGGACTCTCCCACGCACCGCGTCGGCGCCGAGCCCGCTTCCCAGTTCGACAAGGTCCGCCACCTGGCGCCCATGTACTCCCTGGACAACGCCTTCGCCCCCGAGGAGCTGCGTGCCTGGGAGGACCGCAACGCCCGCATCGCCGGCGAGGTTCGCGAACAGGGCTACATTGCCGAGCTCAAGATCGACGGCGCCGCCGTCGCGCTCCGCTACCAGGACGGCATGTTAGTTCGGGCCGCCACGCGAGGTAACGGCGTCGTAGGCGAGGAGATCACCCGTAACATCCGCACCATCCGCGAGATACCCCTCCGCCTGAGCGGCACCCGTTTCCCCGCTCTGCTGGAGGTCCGGGGCGAGGTCTACATGCCCTTCTCCGGCTTCAATGCCATGAACGAGCGGCGCGTCGCGGCGGGCGAGGCCACTTTCGCCAATCCGCGCAACGCCGCCGCCGGTGCGCTGCGCCAGCTCGATGCGCGCATCACCGCCGAGCGGCCGCTCCGCTTCTTCGGCTATCAGATCATGACCGACCCCGACCGCCCCGAGCCCATCGGCGCGGCCACCCAGGAGCAGGTCCTCGACCTCCTCTCCTCCTGGGGCATACCGACCAACCCCCGGCGCTGCCTCTGCGCCGACCTCGACGCCGTGGCCGCGTACACGGCCGAGGTCGAGCGCTTCCGCGGCGAGCTGGATTACGCCATCGATGGCGTCGTGGTCAAGGTCCTGCCGCTCCACCTCTGGGAGGAGCTGGGCGTGGTGGGCGAGCACGATCCCCGCTGGGCCATCGCCTACAAGTTCGCACCCGACCTGGCCACCACCCGGCTGCGCTCCATCGAGATCAACGTCGGCCGCACGGGCTCGCTCAACCCCTTCGCCGTCCTCGAGCCCGTCGAGATCGGCGGCGCCACGGTAAGGCTGGCGACACTCCACAACTTCGACGATATTGCACGAAAAGACCTCCGCATCGGCGACATGGTGCTGGTGAAGCGGGCCGGCGAGGTGATCCCTCAGGTCGTCGCGCCTATCACCGAGCGCCGCACGGGCGCCGAGAAGGTCCTGGAGCCCCCGGCTGTCTGCCCCGTCTGCGGCACTCCGGTGGAAAAGCCCGCTGACGAGGTGATGTATTACTGCCCCAACGGCTCCTGCCCCGCGCGCATCTATTGGGGCATCGTGCACTTCGCCGGCCGCGCAGCCATGGACATCCGCGGGCTGGGCGAGCGCACCATCCAGCAGCTGATCGAGACCGGCCTCGTCCACGACGTCGCCGATCTCTATGGCCTCGAGGCCTTGCAGCTGTTGACGCTAGAGGGTTTCGCGGAGGTGTCCGCCCAGAACCTGGTGGACGCCCTGGAGGCGTCGAAGGCCCAGCCGCTGTCCCGGCTGCTCTTCGCCCTCGGCATCCGCCACGTGGGGGTCCAGGCCGCGAGGCTCGTCGCCCAGCGCTTCCAGCGCATGGACGCGCTGCTCGCGGCCGGAGCGGACGATTTCGCCGCCGTTCACGGCATTGGCGAGACGACCGCCCGGGCGCTGGGGACGTACCTGGCCGAGCCGCGCAACCGCGACGTGCTGCGTCGCCTCGCCGATGTCGGCGTCAACATGGTCGAGCCCGTCGAGCGGGCGGACGAGGTGCCGCTCGAAGGCCTGACCTTCGTCGTGACGGGCACGCTGCCGACGCTCAGTCGCAAGGAGGCCACGACCTTTGTAGAGCGCCACGGCGGGCGGGTCAGCGGTAGCGTCACGCGCCAGACCGATTACGTGGTGGCGGGCGAGAGCCCCGGCTCCAAGCTGGCCAGGGCGGAGGAGTTGGGAGTACCGGTGCTGGATGAAGCCGAACTCATGGCCCTGGTGGAGAGCCGCCGGGCGCCGGAAGCCGAGAGGACCTGACATGCGACGACCCGGAACGACCAATCCCGAGCTGGCGCTCCCCGTTCCGTCTTTCCGCGCCATGCGCGCCGCCCTCGACGAATCCGTGGGCCCGGACGCGGCCGCGACCGCCCTGCGCCGCGCCGGCCACGCCGCCGGCGATGCGTTGTTCCCCCTGCTCAGCGCCGGCACGGCCGACGCCCCCGCGGCCGAGGCCGGCGAGCTGCCCGAGGCCGCGTTCTGGCGCCGCGTGGCGGATCTCTTCGGTTCTCGCGGCTGGGGTCGCCTGGAGTTCCAGGCGATACACCCCGGGCTCGGTGCGCTCGAGGCGGCCGACTGGGCCGAGGCCGATCCCGCGGACGGGGGGCTCCTCCCGAGCTGTCATTTCACCACCGGCCTGCTCGCCAACCTGCTGGGTCGCACGGCGGGGGCGGACGTGGGCGTCCTCGAGGTCGAGTGCCGCTCCCGCGGCGACCTCTGCTGCCGCTTCGTCTTCGGCGGCCACGATGCCCTCGACACGCTCCACCAGGCGCTCGCCCGCGGGCAGTCGCTCGAGCAGGCCCTCGCCGTCCTGGTCTAGGTGGCGCGGGTCCTCGGCGTCGACTACGGCGAGCGCCGCATTGGCCTCGCCGTGAGCGATCCCTCCGGCACGATCGCGCAGCCCCTGCCCACGCTTACGCGCCGCCGCGGCAAGCGACCCCCCGTGCAGACCGTCGCCGGCGCCGCACTCGAGTGGCAGGCCGCCGCCGTCGTCGTCGGACTGCCCCTCACCCTGGATGGCGACGAGAGCGACTGGACCCGGGAGGCGCGCGCCTTTGGTGAGAAGGTCGCCGAGCGCGCCGGTATCCCCGTGCACTTCGTGGACGAGCGCATGACTTCGGTCCGGGCGGAGCGCGCCGTCCGCTCCCTCGGCCTGCGCCGCGTCCAGCGCGAGGACAAGTCGCGCGTCGACGCCGCTGCCGCCGTTCTCATCCTGCAGGCGTACCTCGACCTTGCCGGCCGTGGCTAGGCGACGCCGTCGCCGCCGGTCGCGGGGCGCGGGCACGCTCGGCCGCCTCCTCCTCCTCCTCGCCGCGGCGGGCCTCGGGACCTGGTGGCTGGGCTGCCGCGGGTCGGGGCACGGCGCCGTCGCCCGGGTGCACATACCGGAGCGGGCGAGCTTCGCCCAGGTCACGGACTCGCTCGCCGCCCACGGCATCGTGCGGGCCCCGCCGCTCTTCCACATGTACGCCATCCTTACCGGCGCCTCCCGCCACGTGAAGCCCGGCACCTACGGCTTCCGGCGCGGGACCGGCTGGAACGTCGTGCTGCGGGATCTGGACGAGGGGCGCGTGCTCACCGCCAGGCTCGTCGTGCCCGAAGGCTGGCGCCTGAGCCAGATCGCACCCCGCCTCGCCACCCTGGCCGACATGCCCGCGGAGTCCATCGTAGCCCTGCTGCGCACACAGGCGACCGTGGCGCATTTCCGGGTTCCAGGCCCCACTATGGAGGGCTATCTCTACCCGGCGACCTACACCTGGGCCATCGACACGCCGCTCGATTCCATGATCTCGTCCATGGTCCGCAGGTACCGCCAGGTCTGGACGACCTCCCGCCGCGCCGCCGCCGACTCCCTGCACATGAGCGAGCGCGACGTCGTCACCCTCGCTTCCATCGTCCAGGCCGAGGCCAGGGTCACCTCGGAGATGCCCGTCATCGCCTCCGTCTACCTGAACCGGCTGCGCATCGGCATGCCCCTGCAGGCCGATCCCACCGTCCAGTACGTGCTGCCCCAGCGCCACGACCGGCTGCTCTACGCCGACATTGCCGGTGTGAAGGGCGACCCCTACAACACATACGCCCACAAGGGATTGCCCCCCGGCCCCATTGGCAGCCCCAGCGACCAGGCCATCGACGCGACCCTCCACCCCGCACGCACGGATTATCTCTACTTCGTCGCCCGCCCCGAGGGGACCTCCATCTTCTCCCGCTGCCTGGCCCAGCACAATCGCGCCAAGG
>JADGQX010000278.1 GCA_017881445.1 Gemmatimonadota bacterium
GGCTGGGGGGGGAGCCGGGGGTGCCGCGGCCGACGAGCGTGCGCGCCGGGGTGGTGGCGTGCGGGCTGCTCACGGCGCTTTCGGCGAGCTGGGCGGTGCGGGACCGGGTGGAGTGGCCGGAGCTGGTGCTGCTGGCGGCGGCGCTGCTGTCGTTCGGCTGGTGGCTGCGGGCGACGGCGCGGGAGCTGCGGGCGCGGCGGGCGCACCCACCGGTCCCGCCAGGCCCGGTACTGGGGCTGCGGCCCCCGGCGCGCCGGACTCCGCGCCGTCCCCGGCGGGACCCTCCCGGCCAGGCGCCCCGGTCGACGCGCTGGATGTAGAGCCCGCGCGCAGCTCGCCCTGCCCGGGCTGCGCGCATCATTCCGCCACGCGGCGTTTTCGCCGCGGCCGCGATGCACTTTGAGTGCGGAATCCGGCATCAATTCGCCACGCGCGCCGGGCCGCGGAGCGCGAGTGGCGGATTGAGTGCGCCTGGCGCACATAAGTCGCCAGCGGTCGAGGGCAAAGGCGCGGTTGGCGGATTTCGCTCGGTCTGGCGGCGCGGGCGGCGCCGGCGGCGCGGGGGACCAGCCCGGGCGGGCCAGGCGCACGTAAGCCGCGAGGCGACGCCTGCGCCGCGACGGCAATCCGCATTGCGTGCGGAGTTCGGCGCTCGAGCCCCCGGGCGCGGCGCGCACGCGTCGCCCGGCGCGTCCCACCGAAGTCTGCCGGCGCCAACCCCGCCCCGGCTCCGCCAGCGGGTTGCCGCCGGGGCCGCCGCACCCGTACACTGCCTGTTCCCCTCGAAGGAGTGCGGCATGTCGCTACCCGAAGCGTGGCTGCGCGGACCCATGGCGGGCGTGGACCCCTACCTCATGCCGGCGGCCCATGCGCTGGTGCAGGCGGCCGAGGACCTGGAGGCGGTGGCGTCGCTGAGTGCGGAGGAGCTGCAGCTGCGGCCGGGCGGCGCGGCGCCGGTGGCCTTCCATCTCCGGCACCTGGCCGGAGCGACCGGGCGGCTGCTCAGCTACGCTCGCGGGCGGCCGCTCACAGCGGAGCAGCTGGAGCTGGCGGCCTCCGAGGCCGAGGCGGCCACGCCCGCGGAGCCGGTGGTCCTGATCGCGGCGGCCCGCGCCGCCCTGGTGGAGGCGCTGGACGAGATCCACGCCACCCCGCATCATGAGCTGCTGGAACCGCGACTCGTGGGCCGGCAGGGGCTGCCCAGCACCGTCCTGGGCGTGCTCTTCCACATCGCCGAGCATGCCTCGCGCCACGTCGGCCAGATGGTCACGACCGCCCGCGTGGTTCGAGGCAAGGACTGAGGTTGCGGATCGTCGGCGAGGAGGAGCTTCGGGCGGCGGTGCCGGTCGGGGCGGCGATCGCGGCGGTGGAGGCCGCGTTCGCGGCGCTCGCCCGGGGCGAAGCCCGGCTGCCGCCGCCCATGAATCTGGACATCCCGGAGGCGCCGGGCGAGGTGCATGTGAAGGGCGGGCACCTGGCGGGCTCGCCCTTCTATGCAGTCAAGATCGCGACCGGCTTCTACCGCAACGCCGACCGGGGCCTGCCCACGGGCAGCGGCCTGGTTTTCGTCGGCGACGCCGCCACCGGCTTTCCCGCCGCCCTCCTGCTCGACAACGGCTGGCTCACCGACCTCCGCACCGGCGCGGCGGGCGCGGTCGCGGCCCGGCACCTGGCGGCACCCGGATCGCTGAGCGTGGGCGTCGTGGGCGCCGGCATCCAGGCGCGCTTCCAGCTCCGCTGCCTGGCCGCGCTGCGTGCCATCGGCGACGTCGCCATCTGGAGCCGCTCGCCCGGCCACGCCGCGGACTGCGCCGCCGAGCTGGCGGCGGAGCTGGGCCTGCCCGTCCGCGCCGTGGCGACGCCGGAGGCCGCCGTGCGCGGGCGCTCGCTGGTGTACACGGTCACGCCCAGCCGGGCGCCGCTGGTGCGCCCCGAGTGGATCGAGGCCGGGGCGCTGCTGGTGGCGGTCGGCTCCGATGGGCCGGAGAAGCGCGAGCTGGAGGTGGGCGTGCTGGCGGCGGCGGACCGCGTGGTGGCGGACCACCTGGGCCAGTGCCTGCGGCTGGGCGAGATCCACCACGCCGTGGACGCCGGCGTGCTCCGGCCGGGTGACGTCGTCGAGCTGGGCGACGTGGTGCTCGGCCGCGTTCCCGGGCGCCGCCACGCCTCGGAGCGCATCGTCTGCGACCTGACGGGCGTGGGCGTGCAGGACGCGGCCATCGCCGCCGTGGCCATGGCCGCGCTGGGCCTCAACCCGGCCGGCGCGCTCCCGGACGCGCCCGGCGCCAGGGCCGATCCATGACGAGGAAGCCGAAGATCCAGCTGAAGCGCGCCTACGAGGCGCCCGATGCCACCGATGGCCGCCGCATCCTGGTGGAGCGGCTCTGGCCGCGGGGCCTCACCAAGCAGGCGGCCGCCCTGGACGCCTGGGTCAAGGACGTCGCCCCCAGCCCCGACCTGCGGAAGTGGTACGCGCACGAGCCGGAGAAATGGCCCGAGTTCCAGCGCCGCTACCGGGCCGAGCTGGCGGAGAACGCCGCCGGCCTGGGCGCGCTGCGCGAGGCCATGGGGAGCGGCCCGGTGACGTTCGTCTATGCCGCGAAAGACGAGGAGCGCAACAGCGCGGCGCTCTTGCGGGACTATCTGACCGGGCGCACCTAGAGGGGCGGGCGGGTCCGGCAGCCGGGCGCCCGGAGCCTGAGCGGGACAGCGGGACAGCGGGACAGTGGGGGACTCCTGTCGTCGATCGCGAGCGCCCCCGAGTGACCGGTTTCTCCCCCTGTCCCCCTGTCCCCCTGTCCCACTGTCCCACTGTCCCACTGTCCCCCTGTCGCGTCTTAGCGCGAAGCGCCCGCCCCGCCTACCTCCCGCCCGACGCCGCCGCGCGTGAGCCCGGCGAAGGGTGCCGGTCGAACCAGTCCACGATCCGGTTCAGGTGGTCGATGCGGTGGGCGGGCTCGCCCGAGCGGGTAAGCTCGTGGCCCTCGCGCGGGTAGCGCACGAACTCCACGTCGCGGCCCAGCACCTTCAGGTCGCGGAACAGCATCTCCGCTCCCCCCATTCCCACCCGCCGGTCCTCCTCGCCGTGCAGGATGAGCAGCGGCGTGTGCATGCGCTCGACGTAGGTGATGGGCGAGGCCTGGCGGGCCAGCTCGGGATCGGCCCAGGGGACGGCGCCGAACTCGCTCTCGTACAGCCGCCAGGTGTTGGCGGTCCCGTACCAGGTGGCCATGTCGTAGACGCCCCGCTGGGACGCGGCTGCCTTGAAGCGATCCGTATGGCCGATCATCCAGGCGGTGAGGAAGCCGGCGTAGCTGCCGCCGGTCAGGTACTGGCGGTTGCGGTCGGCCCAGGCGCGGGCGATGACGGAGTCCGCGCCCGCCAGCACGTCGCCCATGGCCAGGTCGCCCCAGTTGCGGTGGATGGCCTGCTTCCAGGCCGCGCCATAGCCGTCCGAGCCACGGGGATTCGAGAAGAAGACGACGTAGCCGTCGCCGGCCAGCGTCTCGTACTCGAGCCACATGCTCTGCTCGCCCGGACCCCACATGGCGTGCGGGCCGCCGTGCATGTCGACGGCCAGCGGCATGCCCGGGCGGAAGTCGGCGGGGCGCACCACCCAGCCCTGAATGCGGGTGCCGTCCGGCGCGGCGTACCCCAGCTCCTCGTAGGGCTGGAGCTGCAGTCCGGCCAGTAGCTCGTCGTTCAGCCTGGTCAGGCGACGAGGGGCGCTGCCATCCGCCTTTGCGGCATAGACTTCGGCGGGGTCCGCCGGGTTCATCTCCGCCCAGGCGAGGGTGCCTCCGGCGACGTCGAAGGCGAGCACGCCCCGGGGACCGGACACCACCGGCCGGGCGCCGCTGCCGTTGCCGGCCGCGCGGTAAAGTGCCACGCCGCCCCGGTCCTGGAGCGTGAAGTAGAGCGCGGCCCCGCCCTCGGCCCAGGTGGCGCCGCGGGCGGAGCGATCGAGGGCGCAGCTGGCGCAGGTGACGGTGCCGGTCGCCAGGTCGCGCACCACCACCTCGGAGTTGGCGGCGCTCTCGCCCTCGCCCACGATCGAGCGCACGTAGGCGATGCGACGGCCGTCGGGCGAGTAGGTCGGGTCGCTCTCGCTCCAGGCGGCGCTGCGGCCCGCGCCCGGGAGCGCCAGCGGCTTCACGCCCGGGGGCGGCGCGTCCGCGCCCGTGAGGTTCCGCGGCGCAGCGGCGCTGCCGTCGGCGGGCACCAGCCAGATGTCGCCATCCTCCTCGAAGTCGGGCTCGTAGCTTCCCTTGGGCGGCCGCGCCATGAAGGCGATGGTGCGCCCGTCGGCGGACCATGCCGGTGCCAGGTGCGGGAAGGCGCCGCCGGTGAGCTTGACCGGCTTCGAGCCTTCGTCGATGCCGACCACGTAGACCTGTCCCCAGCGTTCCGGCGCCAGCCCCACCTCGGCCAGGAAGCCCAGGCGCGTGACCAGGTGCGGGTCGCCAGCCGCGGCGGCGGCGGCCAGCCGCTCGGCGCGCGAGGCGCCCGGTCGCAGGGCGGCGTGACCCGCTCGGGCGGCGGAGTCCCCCGCCGCCCCCGCGGAGTCCCCCCGCAGCCGGGCGCTGTCCGCTTTCGCCAGGTCCTCGGGCGAGAGCTGCGAGCTGAAGGCAATGCGCCGACCGTCGGGCGCCCAGGCGGGCGCGGCCACGCCCCGCGCCAGCCCGGTCAGGCGCCGGGCCTCGCCCCCGCCGGCCAGGGAGAGCAGGTAGAGCTGCGCCGCGGAGTCGTTGCCGCGCTTGGCCACGAACACCAGACTGCGCCCGTCGGGCGAGAAGACCGGCGCCGACTCGAAGCCGTCGGAGAAGGTCAGCCGCCGGGCCTCGGAGCCGTCGGCGGCGGCGAGCCAGATGTCGCGGGCGTAGCGGTTCTCCGCCGAGTCCACCCGCGTGACCACGTACGCCACCCAGCGCCCGTCCGGCGACACGGCCACATCGGAGGCGTTCTTCAGCCGGTAAAGGTCCTCGGCCACGACCGGTCGCCGGGCCGCCGCGGCGCCGGCGGCCGGGTTTCCCGCGGGGACGCGAGCCGGCTGCTGGGCGCGGGCGGCAGCCGGATGGCCCGCGAGCGCGAGACTGGCTGCCGCGGCGAAAGCCGCGGCGCGGACGCGAGGAGACATGGCAGTCCTGTCCGGGATGATCGTTGATCGGGGTTGGCCGAGGGCGTAGGATGGAGCGGCGGGCGCGGGCCCGTCAAGCGGCATGGAACGGGAGGTCGTTGTGGGTCAACGGGCTACGGAGACGCGCTCCCAGGCGGAGTGCCGGCGGCTGGTCACGCTGCCGCTGGGCCTGGCCGCGGGCGCGCTCGCGGCCGGCGCCGCGCTGGCGCGCTGGAACGCCTCCCCCTTGCAGGCGCTCGCCTGCGGCCTGGTCACGCTCTTCCTGGCGACCCGCGCCCGCGCGTGGCTCGAGGCGCGCACCACGGGGCTGTTCTCCGACGATGCCGGCGTGTCGGGCGGCGCCGCCCTGGCGCTGGCCATCGACCTGGCCGTGGGCGCGGCGGCGGGCGTCCTGGCGGCGCCGCTGCTGGACGCGGGCATCCTG
>JADGQX010000081.1 GCA_017881445.1 Gemmatimonadota bacterium
GACCCCGCCATCCCACCCCGCCCGGGAACATTCGCCGAAGATCTCTACTTTGTCAATAAAAGGTTTGACAAATTTGTGAACCGGAGGCGGAGCATGATGGGCGCGAGAGGCGTGGTGCTGGCACTCGCCGGCGTAGCGGTGGCGACGGTGGCGTGGGCGTGCACGACGGGGCGGGGTGCGGGCAGTCCGTACGCGGGGGCGGACGACGCGTCGCTGGCGCCGGCGGGGCGGCAGGTTTTCCGGTTCGAGACGTTCGGCGACGAGAGCTACTGGACGGACACGCTGCGGATGAACGAGGTGGTGGCGCAGGTGGATCCGACGACGGCGCTGAAGGTGGGGCTGAAAGTGGACGCGGACGCGCTGCCGCCGGGGATCCTGCAGACGGCGGACCTGAAGGACCCGCGGACGACTGCGGCGCTGCTGAAGCTGAACGCGGTGGTGGGTGTGAAGGCGGAGGTGGACGGGGGCGGGCGGGTGACGCGTTTCGGGATCACGTGCGCGCTGTGCCATTCGACGGTGGACAACTCGGCGGCGCCGGGGATCGGCCACCGGCTGGACGGCTGGCCGAACCACGACCTGAACGTGGGGGCGATCGTGGCGCTGTCGCCGGCGGTGCCGGCCGACCTGAAGGCGAAGCTGAACACGTGGGGTCCGGGGAAGTACGATGCGCGCATCAACTTCGACGGGATCAACGGTCCGGTGGTGATCCCGCCGGCGTACGGGCTGGCGGGCGTACCGCTGGAGACGTACACGGGGGAAGGTCCGATCTCGTACTGGAACGCGTATGTGGCGATCACGCAGATGCACGGTCACGGCACGTTCCGGGACAGCCGGCTCGGCCTGAACATCGTGGCGAACCCGGACCTGGTGACGTCGAAGCTGCCGGCGCTGCGGGCGTACCAGCACGGCATCGGCCGGCCGGCGCCGCTGGCGGGCAGCTTCGACGCGGCGGCGGCGGCCCGAGGGCGGCTGGTCTTCAACGGCGCCGCGCGCTGCGCGACCTGCCACCAGGGCGCCCGCTACACGGATGCCGTGCTGCACGCGCCAGCCGAGACCGGAATGGACCCGCAGTGGGCCAACCGGGGGACCACGAAGAAGTACCGGACCACGCCGCTGCGCGGGCTGGCGTTCCACGCGCCCTACTTCCACGACGGCAGCGCCAAGACGCTGGAGGCGGTCGTGCAGCACTACGACGGTTTCCTGAAGCTCGGGCTGTCCGGACCCCAGAAGGCGGACCTGGTGGCGTATCTCGCGTCGCTGTAGGCCGCGGCGTCCCACCCCGGAACGGATTGACGCGAGGCGCGGCCGGGGGATAGATCAGGGCCGCGGGCCGGCGAGCCAGGGTGGCGCGCCGGCCGATCCGCCTCATCTCCGGGAGGGTTCCATGCGACGTCCGGCCGCGCCCGCACTGCTGCTCGCTCTCTGCGCCCTGGCCTGCGGCGGCGCCGCGGCTCCGCCGGCGACCCCCGCGCCAGCCCCGGTGACAGCCACGGCCACGGTCAAGGTGACGGCGCCCGACCCGGCCGCGGCGCTGGTGGGCCACTGGAGCTGGACCTCGGTGGTGGGGGGCGAGACCTACGCCGGCACCATGGACCTGTCCCGGGACGGCACGGCCTGGAAGGGGCGCGTGCTGGAGAACGCCATGGGGGAGATGGCGGTGACGGCCCTGACGGTGGAGGGCCCCACCATGACGCTCACGGTGCAGGCGGGTGACAGTCCCGCCATCGTGAAGGCGACGCTCCAGCCGGACGGCACCATGACGGGGAAGGTGGAGGCGAACGGCGGCGAGGGGACGTTCAGCGCGCGGAAGGGCTGAGCCGCGACGCCGCCGTCGCATCGAGGAAGCGGGCGCCCGGCGGGCCGGGCGCCCGCTCGATCATTGCAGCCGCTCGGCGTAGAGGCGGCGGAGCTTCTCCAGCTTGGGCGCGATGACGACGCGGCAGTAGGCCTGCTCGGGGTGGCGCGCGTAGTAGTCGCGGTGGTAGGCCTCGGCGGGCCAGAAGGTCTCGAGCGGCACGACCTCGGTGACGATGGGCGCGGGGAACGCGCCCTCGGCCTCCAGCTCTTCGATCACTTCATCCGCCGTCTTCCGCTGCTCGGGCGAGTGGAAGAAGATGGAGGAACGGTACTGCGAGCCCACGTCGGCCCCCTGGCGGTCGACGGTGGTGGGGTCGTGGACGGCGAAGAAGAGCCGCAGCAGGTCGCGGTACGAGAGCTGGTCCGGGTCGAAGACCACCTGCACGGCCTCGGCGTGACCGGTGCGGCCGGTGCAGACGGCCTCGTAGGTCGGGTCGGCGACGTCGCCCCCGGCGTAACCGGGCGTCGCCGACACCACGCCCCGCACGCGCTGCAGCGCCGCCTCGATGCACCAGAAGCAGCCCCCGGCCAGTGTGGCAGTCTCCGTGCTCATGTCCTCGCCTCCCCTGCCGCCGCGAACAGGCGCAGCTGCCATTCCGTGCGGTTGATGGCGAAACGAATGGTACCTTCCTCCGATCCGGCGCCCACGAGCCGGAACCCGCAATTCTCGAGCACACCGATGGAGGGCGCCAGCTCCGGGAATGTCTCGGCAACGACGGTGCCCACTTCCGGCGCCTGGAAGGCGAAGCGGAGGAAGCCCCGGGCCGCCTCGCTGGCGAAGCCGCGGCGGCGGTAGGCGTCCAGGACGGAATAGCCGATCTCGACCTGGGCCTCCTCGGGCGGCCCCTTGAAGCCGCCGACGCCAATGGCGGTGGGGCCGAAGCCGTCGTCCTCGCGCAGGACCAGGTAGTAGAAGAGCCAGCACGCGTCCTCGGCCGGCGTGTGCTGCGCGGTCACCAGGGAGAACTCGACCGCGGCGCGGTCGTAGAGGTCGGGGGGCCACTCGTCGGGCACACGCACGCGCAGGGCGCGGGCCAGGGCCGCCGGCCCATCCAGCTCGGCCGCCAGGTGGGCCGCGGCCGCGGGCACGAGGTCCAGCCGCGCGGTGCGGATTGGCGGGGTCATCGGCTCCGTCCGCGTCGAGAGGCGTCAGATCCGGCCGAGAAGGTACGCCTGCCGGCGCGCGGGCGGCAGCTTCTCGATGGCATAGCGCAGCATGGTGCGGGGCATCTCGTGGTAGTGCGCGACCAGGAATCGCTCTTCCAGGGCGGCGTCCCGCTTGCTCCACGAGCAGGATGAGGGCCAGCAGGCGGGCCTCATGCCAGGGACCGCAGCAGCTCGCCGACCGCGGCCAACGGCAATGCCCGGCAGCGGCGGGCGACGAGGCGCACCCGGGGCACGGGGAGGCCGAGGAAGACGTCGCCCTCACCGTATTCGCCGGGACCGGTCCTGAAGTAGCGGCGCGCCAGCGACGCCCGCTCGGGGTCGCCCAGGCGCTCCAGCTCCGCGAGGACCTGCGCCGCGCTCGTGAAGAGGCCGTCGGAAGTCATCGCCGGAGGCGGTGCGGACGGAGAAACGGCGGCGCCGCTACGGGTTCGTGATGAGGAGCAGCGCTCCCCAGGCGACGCCGAAGGCGAGCGCGAAGACGATCACGGCATTCATGAAGCCCATGGTGACCACGGGCACGGAAACGATGAGTGCGACGACGAGGGCGATCAGCGCCCGCGCCAGGTTGCGGCGCGGCGTGGACCGCATCGGGGGCAGGTGGGGTGGTGGCGGCGATGACAAGGATCGCCTTCCGCGAGAGTGGACGAGCCAGTGGCGCCGAGAAAAGATCGGCCCCCCGGCGGTCCGGGGCAAGGACCCCCTGGAACGGACCCCGTCGGTCAGGTCTCCGCCCGCCGGATCCGGGGCTCGGCGGGGGCAGGCCGGGCGGCCGCGAGCCGGTCCAGCAGCGCCACGGGATCGCGGTCCACGAGCACCCGCGCGCGCTGCTCCGGGCGCAGGAAACGCTCCTCGACCATGTGATCCAGGAAGCGGATGAGCGGCTCGAAATAGCCGCCGGCATCGAGCAAGCCGCACGGCTTGGCGTGCAGTCCGAGCTGCCCCCAGGTCCAGACCTCGAAGAACTCCTCCATGGTCCCGATGCCGCCCGGCAGGGCGACGAAGGCGTCCGCCAGCTCGCTCATGAGCGCCTTGCGCTCGTGCATGGAGGCGACGACGTGCATCTCCGTGGCACCGGTGTGCCCCACCTCCAGCTCCCACAGCTGCCTGGGGATGACGCCGACGACCTCGCCTCCAGCGCCCAGGCAGGCATCGGCCAGCACCCCCATGATGCCCACGTTGCCGCCGCCGTAGACCAGGCGGATGCCCCGTGCGGCCAGCAGCCGGCCCAGCGCCGTGGCGGCCTCGGCGTAGTCGGGGCGCGCACCGGGGCTGGAGCCGCAGAAAACGCAGAGCGAAGTCATTCCTTCCAATCCCGGCGGGGGGCACCGGTGAGGCGGATGAGGGCCAGCTCGGGCCGGGCCAGGAAGCGGATGGGCAGGTGCACGGTGCCGATGCCGCGCGACGTGTAGACCTGCGTCCATGGCCGCCGGCGCAGCCCCTCGGTGTAGAGGTCCCGGTTCGTCGCCGAGTTGATGGGTGCGCCCAGGAAGGGCAGCCGGACCTGGCCGCCGTGGGTGTGGCCACTGAGCACGAGGTCGATGGCGTCGCCGCAGCGGCGGAGCTGCTCGGCCTGATCGGGGCCGTGCGCCAGGAGGATGGTGAGGTCGCGCGCCTCGGGCGGGAGGAGGAACGCCAGCGTGGGCCGCCCCTCGTAGAAGTCGTCCACGCCGGCGATGCAGAGGCGGGCGCCGCCCACGTCCAGGAGCGCCGCGCGGTTGGTGAGGTCGTGGATGCGCCGCTGGGCGAGGAGTGCCCCGCGCCAGCGCTCGATGCCCACGATGTAGTCGTGGTTCCCCGGGACGGCGTAGACGCCCAGCGGCGCCTGCAGCGGCGCCAGCGCCTCGAAGACGCGCTCGAAGTCGGGCTGGTCGTCAGCGGCGAAGTCGCCGGTGAGCGCCACCAGGTCCGGGCGGGCCCGGAGGGCGAGGCGCACGGCCGCGCGCACCCAGCGCAGCGACCGCCCCGCGCCGGCGTGCATGTCGCTGAGCAGCGCGATGCGGAGTCCCTCCAGCGCGCGCGGCAGCCCACGGATGTGGATGCGCGGCGACGTGGTCTGCAGCCAGCGCGGCTCGATGAGCGTGGCGTACACGACGGTCGCCGCCACGGCCCCGGCGCCGGCCGCGGCCCATTTCCAGGCGCTCCTCACTGCACGCTCACGGCGCTCATCACGTCATCCTGACGCCATGCCCATCCCGAGCGGGCCGTTCGCCACGACTGCGCGAGGGCTCCACCCCTGCCGCGGACGCTTCGGGTTTCCGCCTGGCAGGCATGCAACGATAATACCGGGACCATGACGCGAGGACGGGAACAGAAGAGCGGCGGCGGCGCCGTCGCCGGGCGCGCGCGGCCCGGAATGGCCGACCTGCGGGCGACGCTGCGGCTCGCCGTGCCCATGGCCCTCGTGCAGGTGGGGCTGATGGCCATGGGGGTGGTGGACACCATCATGGTGGGCCACGTCTCGCCGGCGGCGCTGGCGGCCGTCGCCCTGGGCAATGTCTACTTCACCGGGCCGACGCTGTTCGGGCAGGGCGTGCTCATGGCCCTGGACCCGATCGTCGCGCAGGCGGCCGGCGCGCGCGACCACGAAGCCATCGCCCGGGCGCTGCAGCGTGGCGTGCTGACGGCGCTGCTGCTCACGGTCGTGACGGCGGCGGCCTTCGTCCCGGCGGCGCCCCTGCTGGCCGCCCTGCACCAGCCCCGCGACGTGGTCCCCACTTCCGCCGCCTACGTCCTGGTCTGCATCCCGGGGGTCCTGCCCTTCTTCGGCTTCGTGGTGCTGCGCCAGACGCTCCAGGCCATGCACCGGACGACGGCCATCGTCCTTGCCATCGTGGCGGCCAATTTCGTCAACGCCGGACTGAACTGGCTGCTCATCTTCGGCAATCTGGGAGCCCCCGCGCTGGGCCCGGTCGGCTCCGCCTGGGCCTCCACCGCCGCCCGCTGGCTCATGTTCCTCATGCTGCTCGCCCTGGGCTGGCGCGAGCTCCGGCCCCATCTGCTACCGGTCCGGCGCGGCGTCCATTGGCTGGCCGGGCTCTGGCGCCTGCTGCGCATCGGCCTGCCCATCGGCACGACCATGCTGCTGGAGTACGGCGCCTTCGCCGCCGTCGCCCTGCTGATGGGCCTCCTGGGCACCGTCCCCATGGCCGGGCACCAGATCGCGCTCAACCTGGCATCCCTCACCTTCCAGGTGCCGGTCGGGGTCTCCGCGGCGGGCGCCGTGCTGGTCGGCCATGGCATCGGCCGGGGCGACCCCATGGCCGCGCGCCGGGCCGCCGGCGCCGCCCTGGGCTGCGGCGCCGCCTTCATGTCGCTTTCGGCCATCCTCCTCCTGAGCGCGCCCGGGTTCCTGGCGTCGCTCTACACGGACCAGCCGGCGGTCGTGGCGCTGGCGACGTCGCTCATCCCCATTGCCGGCGTCTTCCAGGTTTTCGACGGGCTCCAGGTCGTGGGCGCGGGCGTGTTGCGCGGCGTCGGCGACACCCGCGCGCCGCTGGTCGTGAACATCCTGGGCTTCTGGATGCTGGGCCTCCCCGTCAGCATCGCCCTCGGCTTCGGCACGAGGGCGGGACCGATCGGCCTGTGGTGGGGCCTGGTCGTGGGACTCGCCGCCGTCGCCTTCTTCCTCCTCCTGCGCATCCGGCACCGGTTGGCCGGTGAGCTGCGCCGCCTGCAGGTGGAGCCGCAACGCGCCTGAGCGCGACCGACCGATATCTGCCGCATTCGACCGCCCGGTGCGCACTCCCGCCGCGATGGGCCCGGCCCGCTACACATGCTCGCGCAACGACTTGGGACACAACGGATCGCGGCCCGGTCCCTGCCCCCGCTCGCGGGTGAGGCGCGGTTCACAACACACCGGGAGGAGGCGGACATGCGCGGACGCACGACAAGGCTGGAGGGCGATGGGCTCCGGACCTTGACGCCGGAGGAGGCGCGCAGCTGCGTCGGCGGCACGGACTGGCTGAAGGGGATGTTCGACTGGATCCTGGGCAACCCGCCGGACCCGAACAGGTGGCCGCCGGAGAAACTCTGACCTCAGAAGACGAGCAGGAGCAGGGCATACGTGCACGAGCACGTGCAGGTCGAGGAGGACGAGGAGGGATCGGGAGTACGAGCGGGAGCGGGAGCAGGGGACAGCGGGCGGGGGCAAGGGCGGGGGCCGGGGGCGACGTAGGTGGGCGGCAGCCGGCAAGGGCCGGTTCGCCGGAAAGAGGTGCGGCAGGGCGGGGCGGCGGCTGGCGGGCAGGCACCGTCGGCCGGGCGAGTGGAGAGGGCGGCAGCGCGGGGCAGAGGTCTCGCCCTGCTCCTGCGCGGTCCCCTGCCCTGCCTCCGCCCACGTCCGACGGGCACGGGCACGAGCACCTGCTCGTGCACGTACCCGTGCTCCTGCTCCTGCTCCTGCTCCTCTGGTCAGGTTCTGACCAGCTTACGGTACTTGATCCGGTGGGGCATCTCGGCGGCGGCGCCCAGGCGCCGCTTGCGGTCGGCCTCGTAGTCCTGGTAGTTGCCCTCGAAGAAGACGGCCTGGCTGTCGCCCTCGAAGGCGAGGATGTGGCTGCAGACGCGGTCCAGGAACCAGCGGTCGTGGGAGACCACGACGGCGGAGCCGGCAAAGCCGAGCAGCGCCTCCTCGAGGGCGCGCAGCGTGTCCACGTCCAGGTCGTTGGTGGGCTCGTCCAGCAGGATCAGGTTGCCTCCGGCCTTGAGGACCTTGGCGAGCTGGAGCCGGTTGCGCTCGCCGCCCGAGAGCACGCCGACCTTCTTCTGCTGGTCCGCACCCCTGAAGTTGAACCAGGAGCAGTAGGCGCGGGCGTTGACCTTCGCCTTGCCCAGGTCGATCTCGTCCAGGCCGCCGGAAATCTCGGCGTAGGCGGTCTTCTCCGGGTCGAGGGACGAGCGGCTCTGCTCCACGTAGGCCAGCTGCACGGTCTGGCCCAGCTGGAGGGTGCCGGCGTCCGGCTGCTCCTGGCCGATGATCAGGCGCAGGAGGGTGGTCTTGCCGGCGCCGTTGGGCCCGATCACACCCACGATGCCGCCACGGGGCAGGCGCAGGGATAGGTTCTCGAAGAGCAGGCGGTCGCCGTAGCCTTTGGAGACGGCCTGGGCCACGACCACGTCCTCGCCCAGACGGGGGCCGTTGGGGATGACGATCTCGGCGCGCGAGAGCTTCTCCCGCGGGTCCTCCGCCAGCATCTGCTCGTAGGCGCTGAGGCGCGCGCGACCCTTGGACTGCCGCGCCCGGGGGGCCATGCGCACCCACTCCAGCTCGTGCTGCAAGGTCCGCTGGCGGGCGCTCTCCTGCTTCTCTTCCTGCCGCAACCGCTCCCGCTTCTGCTCGAGCCAGGACGTGTAGTTACCCTTCCAGGGGATGCCGGCGCCGCGGTCCAGCTCCAGGATCCACTCGGCCACGTTGTCCAGGAAGTAGCGATCGTGCGTGATGGCGACGATGGTGCCGGGGAACTCCTTCAGGTGGTGCTCGAGCCAGGCCACGCTCTCGGCATCCAGGTGGTTGGTCGGCTCGTCCAGCAGCAGCAGGTCGGGCTGCTCCAGCAGCACCTTGCACAGGGCGACGCGGCGCCGCTCGCCCCCGCTCAGGGTGGTGACGTCCGCATCCGCCGGCGGCAGGCGCAGGGCATCCATGGCGATCTCGATCTGCCGGTCCAGCTCCCAGGCGTTGGCGTGCTCGATGGCGTCCTGCAGCTTCGCCTGCTCCTCGATCAGCGCCTGCATCTCGTCGTCGTCCAGCACCTCGCCGAACCTCAGGTTCACCTCGTCGAAGCGACGCAGCAGGTCGCGCACGGGCTTCACCGCCAGCTCCACGTTGCCCTTCACGTCCAGCGACGCGTCCAGCTCCGGCTCCTGCGCCAGATACCCGATCTTCGTCCCCGCCTGCGGCCAGGACTCGCCCTGGAAGTCGTTGTCCACACCGGCCATGATCCGGAGCAGCGACGACTTGCCGGACCCGTTCGGCCCCACCACACCGATCTTGGCGCCCGGGTAGAAGGAGAGCCAGATGCCTTTCAGGATCTCACGCGAGGGGGGAACAACTTTGCGCAGGTCCTTCATTACGTATATGAACTTCGACGTGTCGGTGCTCATCGTGCTCTTCGGCTGGAGGTTCGCGCAGCCATGAAATTTAACCGTGCAGCGCGACCCCGTGTAGCCCCGGACCCCGCCGGCAGGCATGCCGGCGGAGCGGAGCGGGCGCGGTCCGCACCCGGCCGGCGGGCCGGATGACGCGGCGGTTTCGGCGCAAATCAACACACGGATGGGAGCTATCGCGACCCCTGGAGGCGCGCTAGCTTGTTCGGCCTCGCCCGCGCGCAGGCGCGGCGCGACCCGCATCAGCCCCGACTTCCGACATCACACTCCGATCAGGCCAGGGCGGCCCAGAGAGGCGAAACGTGGTGGAGCTGACGACTGGCTTCTTCTCCGCGGACGGGTTCATGCCGCACGGCACCTGCTACCTCTGGCGGCCCGGAATCCTCTCGCTGCACGTGGTGTCCGACGGTGTCATCGGGGTGTCGTACATCGCGATCGCGGCGATGCTGGTGTGGCTCTGGCACCGGGCCCGGGGGGAGCTGCCGTTCCACCGGGTGGTGATCGCCTTCGGCGTTTTCATCGTGACGTGCGGCTTCACTCACCTGCTGGAAGTCTACACGGTGTGGCAGCCGGCGTACTGGCTGAGTGGCGGCGTGAAAGCGGCGACGGCGGCGGCCTCGCTGGCTACGGCCATGGTGCTGCCGGGGCTGCTGCCGCGGGTGCTGGGCACGCTGGAGGACGCGCGGCTGTCGCGGGCCCGTCGTCGCGAGCTGGAGAGCACGGTGGCGGAGCTGCGGGAGAGCGAGGCCCGCTTCCGTGAGGCGTTCGACAACGCGCCCATCGGCAAGGGGCTGGTGGCGCTGGATGGCCGGTTGATGCGGGTGAACCGGGCGCTCTGCGAGATCACGGGCTACGCGGAGGCGGAGCTGCTGGGGATGACGTTCCAGGAGGTCACCCAGCCGGATGATCTGGCGGCCGACCTGGAGATGTCGCACAAGCTGGCGGCGGGCGAGGTCGCGTCGTACCAGGTGGAGAAGCGGTACCAGCGCGGAGATGGCAGCTCGGTGTGGGTCCTGCTGAACCGGGGCCTGGTGCGGGACGAGGGGGGCCGGCCGCTCTACTTCATCGCCCAGGTGCTGGACATCGACGCTCGCAAGGCCGCGGAGGAGCGGGAGCGGGAGCTGCTGCGGGCACAGGCGGCGCAGAGTGAGGCGGAGGCGGCCGCGCGCCGGCTGGAGTTCGTGGCGCGGGCGAGCAACGTGCTGGCGTCGTCGCTGGACTACGAGGCAACGCTGCAGAGCGTGGCCCGGCTGATGGTCCCGGAGCTGGGCGACTACTGCCTGCTCGATCTGCTGGACGACGACGGCGAGATCCGGCGCGTGGCGGTGGCGCACGCGGACCCGGCGCGGGAGCCGCTGGTGCAGGCGGTGCGCCAGTTCCCGCCGCTGCCGACGGACATCGACCATCCCGTCATCCAGGCGATGGCGACGGGGCGGCCCGTGGCAGGGGACCACGTGGAGCTTCCGCGGCTGGCGACCCGCGGCCCGGCGCACGTCGAGGCGGGACTCTCGCTGGAGCCCCGGAGCTTCGTGACGCTGCCGCTGATCGCCAGCGGCAAGGTGCTGGGGACGCTCACGACCGTGCTGGACGCGCACTCCGAGCGCAGCTTCGAGCCGGTGGAGATCTCGCTGGCGGAGGAGATCGCGCGCCGGGCGGCTGTCGCCGTGGAGAACGCGCGCCTCTACCGCAGCGCCGAGGAGGCCAACCGCGCCAAGGCCGACTTCCTGACCGTCATGAGCCACGAGCTGCGGACGCCGCTGAACGCGGTGGTGGGCTACACCGATCTGCTGCAGGCCGGGGTGCCGGGACCGCTGACCACGAAGCAGGCCGAGTACCTGGATCGGGTCCGTCGCAGCGCCTCGCACCTGCTGGCCCTGATCGAGGAAGTGCTGACCTACGCCCGGCTGGAGGCGGGGCGCGAGTCGATCCGCCGGGACGTCTTCGAGCTGGACGACGTCGTCCGGCACGCGGCGGCGCTGGTCGAGCCGCTGGCGGCGGAGCGGCACCTCTCCTTCGAGGTGCACGTGCCCGAGCAGCCGGTGCGGCTGGAGACCGACGCCCGCAAGGTCCGGCAGATGATCGCCAACCTGCTCTCCAACGCGCTCAAGTTCACGGAGCGGGGCGGTGTGGCGCTGCGGGCGACCGACGCGGGCGACGACGTGCTCATCGCCATCTCCGACACCGGCATCGGCATCCCGCCGGAGCACCTGGAGCGGGTTTTCGACCCCTTCTGGCAGGCGGACAGCAGCACCACCCGCCGCACGGATGGCACCGGCCTGGGGCTGGGCGTCACCCGCCGACTGGCGCGCCTGCTCGGGGGCGATGTCACGCTGCGCAGCAAGGTCGGCCAGGGCAGCACCTTCACGCTGCGTCTGCCCAAGCGGGTGCCGCCGGCGGCGTAGACGGACGGCCGCGGCGGGAGGGGCATGCGCGCCGCGGCCGTCGCCGTTGACTTGGCCCGGCGTTTCGGGCAGAGTTAATGGAGACTCCCGCGGAACGTCGGCTGTTCCAGCGCCCGCGCAGGTGACCGATGATCGGCCCGCGCCGGCCGGCGGCGGGTCGATCCCCACGGCAACGTCCAGCAACGCCCAGCATGATGCTCGCCCGACGACGGGTCGCAACCGCTTTGCAGCGCGCGCTATCGGACTGCCAGCCCGGCCGGCCGACGACGCGGGTCCGTCTGCGTGAGTCCGGCAGTTGCGAGCGTGGGACGCCCTCCGGTTGGACCAGGGCGCGGCTGCTTTCGCTGGTGGCACTGCCGGCCAGCTTGCTGGTGCTGGACCCGGGAGCCGTTGGCGCGCAGGAACTCCGGTCCTGGGGCCACGGGCTGGCTGTATCCGCCGGGGTGCTGCGCGTCGGCCAGGCCGACGAGACCATCTCACCGCTGCACTTCGTCGGCAGCGGGGTCGCGCTCGACGTTGGCTGGAGGCGCACCCGCGGCAGGACCTCCCTCGAGGCCGGCTTCGAGGGAGGCGCGGCCATCCTCTCGCCGACCGACGACTCCGACGGGCCGGGCGAGCGCCTCGCCCGCGCGTCCGCGCGCTTCGCCGGGATGCGCGGGTTGGGGCATGCCCGCGACGGCGGCGCCTTCGCGCTGGGCGTGACCGCGCGGACTTTCGCCACGGTAACCGGCTACCGCGCGGCGTCCTCCCTGCCGATGCAGTCCGCCTACCTGTTCGCCGGCGTGACGCTCGGCCCGCTGGCGCGCTGGCACGCCGCCACGCCGGCCGGGGAGCTGGCAGTGGAAATGAGCACGGGCCTGGTCTCGTGGGTGGACCACCCCTACGGCAGCATCGACCGGGGGCGGCCTCTGCTGGATTTCCGCCTGGCGTCGCCGGCCGCGCTGCGCAACGGGTCCACCCGCGTGGTCTGGACCGCGGCCAGCGGCCGGCGCCTCGACCTTGTGGCCTCGTACCGCTTCGACTACCTCGCGTACCGCGACGTGCAGCCGGTGCGCTCCGTAGGGCAGTCGCTGTCGCTGGGCGTGCGCATCCGCCCGCGCGGGAGCGGCACCTGATGAACCGCGGGTCCCGGCTCCGCCCGCTGCGGCCGCTGCTGGCAGGACTGCTCTGCGCCCTGGCGGCCGGCTGCACGGATCGCATGCTCGGGCCACACGCGGCGCCCGACCACGCCGCAGTGTTCGACGAGCTGTGGCGCGAGTTCGACCTCCACTACGCGCTGTTCCAGATGAAGGGCGTGGACTGGGCCGCGGTGGGCGCGGTGTACCGGCCGCGGGCGCTGGCCGCCACCTCGGAGCAGGCGTTCGCCTCGATCCTGGGCGAGATGCTCAACGAGCTGCGGGACCCGCACGTGGTGCTGACGCCCACGGGCGTGGGCGGGAGTCTGCGCTACCTCACGCACTGCGACACGGTCGCCCTCTACTTCGACGAGCGCTTCATTTTCGATCGCTACGTGCCGGTCACCGTGCTGACTCCCGGCGGCCACATGCGCTACGGCATGGCGGCGCCGGCGGTCGGCTACATCCAGCTGTCCAGCTTCGTGGGCGAGGAATGGGGCCGATCCGAGATCGACGCCGCGCTGGCGGGGCTGCCCGGCGCGCGCACGGCGCTGATCATCGACGTCCGGAACAACCGCGGCGGCTCCGTGGAGATCGCCACGCAGATCGCGGGTCGATTCGCCGACCGCTCGCGCGTTTACGGCTACCTGCGCCTGCGCGACGGCCCGGGGCACGACGACCTGACCGACTTCATCGAGGAGCGCGTGGACCCGGGCCCGAACGCCGGCTACCCCGGAGCGGTGTTCGTGCTGACCAATCGGCGCGATTTCAGCTCGGCGGAGGACTTCGTCCTGGCCATGCGCGTGCTTCCGGGGGTCACGGTAGTCGGCGACACCACCGCGGGCGCCTCCGGAGGGCCCCTCCTGCACGAGCTGCCCAATGGCTGGACGTACGAGCTTCCCGAGTGGATCGAGTACACGCCAGACCGTCGTATCTTCGAGGAAATCGGACTGGCGCCGCAGGTGGTGGTGAAGCCGACGGCGCTCGACATGGCCGCCGGCCTCGATCCCGTGCTCGCGCGCGCACTCCAGCTCGCGCGCCAGGCACCCTAGCCGGTCGGCGCGTCCCCGGCGCGGGCGCAGAAAGGCCCGGGCGACGAACGCGCCCGGGCCTTTCCACTGTGGTCCCGCCATCCCGCTATCCCGCTATCATCTTCGCCGCGCCAGGCTCCCGGCGCGTCCGCGCTAGCCGCCGGCCAGGGGCAGGTTCTTCAGCCGCCGGTCGCGGCGGGCGAAGTACTCGGCCACGGGCTCGGCCTCGCCCTTTTCCACCATCTTCTTGTATTTCAACGGGATATGCGCGCAGTAGGGCTCGGACTCCAGGGGGTCGCCGGTCACGCCGAAGGCGCGAGCTCGGCTGCCGCCGCAGATCGGGCGGAACTCGCACACGTTGCACTTCCCCTTGAGCTGCGAGCGATCGCGCAGCGAGAGGAAGAGGGGGGACGAGCGATAGACCTCGACCAGGTCGTGCGTGCGGATGTTGCCGGCCGCAAGGGGCAGGAAGCCCGAGGGATAGACGTCGCCCGTGTGGCTGACGAACATGAAGCCATCGCCGTCGTTGACGCCCTTGGCCCGGCCCACGCCGTCCTTGAGGGAGAAGTCCAGGCCGGCGGTCAGCTCGTCGGGCGCGTCCTCGCGCTGGCCCGCGCGGCGCTCGGCGACCTGCCGCTGGACGACGACCCGGCGATACTGGGGCGCCGCCGTCGCCTTGATGTCGAAAGGCGCGTCTTTGGACAGGTCGTACATCCGGTTGAAGATGCCCTCCCACTGCTCGGGCGTGGGCACGTCCTCGGGACGGGCGCGGCCGGTGGGCACCAGGAAGAAGACCTCCCAGAACACGATGCCCAGCGTGGTCATGAGGGTGTAGAGCGCGTCGAAGTCGTCCAGGTTCCAGTTCGAGACCGTGGTGTTCACCTGCGTCGAGAGCCCCGCCTCCCTGGCCTCGCGCATGATGCGGATGGCCCAGTCCCAGCAGCCCGGGACGCCGCGGATGGCGTCGTGGATCGCCGGCGTGGAGCCGTCGATGCTCACCGAGATGCGGGCGAGGCCGGCCTCCTTCAGCCGCCGCAGGGTATCCGGAGTCACCCGCGGAGAGACCGTCGGCGTCATCGCCATGCGCAGTCCCAACTTCGCCCCATACTCCGTCAGCTCGTAGATGTCGTCGCGCTTGAGGGCGTCCCCGCCCGTGAACACGAAGAGCACCCGGCCGAAGCGCCGCACGTCCTCCAGCAGCCGCTTCGCCTCCACCGTGGTCAGCTCGCCCGGGTTACGATCCGGGATCGCCTCCGCCCGGCAGTGTTTGCACGCCAGGTCGCAGGCCCGCGTGGTCTCCCAGATGACGAGCCAGGGCGACTGGCTGAAATCGAAATCGCCCACGACCGGGCGCGGGTCGGTCGACCGGCCGGGGTGACCGCCGGGATGGCCTCCGGCGCGGCTCGCGCCGGGGTGGCCCGGATGACCCTGTGCTGCCGTGCCTGCGCCCGGATGCGGCATGAACGACCCTCCTCACACGTACGATCGCGCGGCCGGAGCCACGATGTTGCTCGAATTTCGACGTGCGTGTGCGGCATGGGTGTCGGGGAGCGGCCGAAGGCGTGTAGGGAGATGGAGGAACGGGCCGGGGCGCATGCGACGTCGGGATCGGGCGGAAGGTGGCCACCGCGCAGCGCAGCGCCTGACGCGCAACTCCGCCGACCGGCGCGAAACTGCCGCCCTGGCCCGGACCCAATCCGCCAGGCGCGCTCATGTCCGCAGCGCTTGGCGTCTTGTGTGCGCCAGGCGAGCACAAACCGGAAGCGAAGGGCGATGCCGTCGGCCGACTGGCGAATTGCGTGCGCTATGCGCGCACAGCCCGCCAGACGCGCGGATGTCAGCAGCGATTGGCGGATTGTGTGCGCCCGGCGAGTCGCGCCAGGCGAACACGAAATGGCCAGCCGGGACACACTCCCGGGCCTCGCTGCCGCCCGCGGCCATGCCCGCACGTGACGCAGTCGCCCGGTCGCCTGCACTGTCGCCTGCACCTGCACACGATTCCGTCTCCCGCTCGTCCACATGCGCGTGCACGTGCAGCTGAGCCGCGCTCGTGCGCCCCGTCGGCGGCTACTTCGCCACGATCCACATGCGGATGGCGACCAGCACCAGGAAGACGGCGAACATGCGGCGGAGCGTGAGGGGGGCGAGGCCCTGGGCGAAGCGGGCCCCGAACCAGGCGCCGACCAGCAGCCCGAGGGCGATGATGAGCGACGCCCGGATGTCGAGGTGGCCGTTCTTCCAATACTCATAGGCGCCCAGGATGCCGACGGGCAGCAGCAGCGCCCCCAGGGATGTGCCGGTGGCGGCGATGGGGGCCATGCCCACGATCAGCATGAGGGCGGGGACGATGACGAGCCCGCCACCGATGCCGAAGAGGCCGGACAGGACACCGGCGCCGAGGCCGATGAGAATCAGGACGAAGATCACGTGCCGTCTCCTGTGTTCGCGGCGGGGACAGGTTACCACCGGCACGGCGGCGGCGGAAAGGGCGCACGGGCGTCAGCCCTTAACGTCCGACCTCGCGCCGGCGTCGTTGTGGGCAGGACATGCGAGCGAGCACTCGGACCGGAGGAGGCGGATGCGCGACATCGGGATGCGACGGGTCCTGGCGGGCGTGGTCCTGGCCACGGTGCTGCTGGGCGCGGGCGACGCCGCGGCGCAGCGTCGTCCGGGGCGGCCGGGGCGGCCGGGGCGCGGCCGCCTCCCCCCGCCGGCGTCGCCC
>JADGQX010000279.1 GCA_017881445.1 Gemmatimonadota bacterium
GCCCGGTCTCGGCCAGCGCCGTGTGCACCAGCACGTCCGGGCCGGCCAGGAGCGCCAGAGCGCGCTCCAGCGCCGCCGCGTCGGGCGCCGCGGCAATGGTCAGCTGGAAGCGCTCTCCCGGCACGAGCCGCACGCCCATGAGGAAGCGCGTGCCCGCATCGGCCGCGGCGCCCGACTCCGCCGCTGTGGCCGCGGCGCGTCCCGGCACGAAGGCCGCCAGCACGGGCGCGGGCCGGGCGGCGTCGTCCCCGGCCGCCGGCGCGGTAGCGCGCACCAGCACGCGGGTGGCGGAGATCTCCGCCTGCACCCCCTCTTCACCGTCCGGGGCGGCCAGCGGGCAGCTCCACTCCAGCTCGAGGTCGAGCGGGTCGAGGCAGGGACCCGCGCCGGACCCCGAAGGCAGGAGCTGCCATTCCGCGATGACGCCCGGCCCCGTGAGGGGTACGAAGACCCGCTCCAGCAGCGGGCGCCCGTCCACCTGCAGCAGCCGCTCGAAGCTGACCGGGGTCACCCGCGCTCCCTGCGTGGCCCCCGCCTCGCGGATCCTCAGGTCGGAGAGTACGAGCCAGGGGTGCACCCGCACTTCCCGGATGCCGGCCTCCTCGTCCCCGGCGACCATGGCATTGCGGCCCGCCAGCGTGAACGGTGCTCCGGCACGGGCCGGTCCGGCGATCTGCGGGCCGGGAAAGGGCGGCAGCTCCACGGTCTTCCTCTGACGGGGGTCGGGAACACTGGGCGCAACCTACCCGCGGGGCGCGCGGCCTGTCCAGCGCTGCTTGCACACCTTCGCGCGCCGCAACTACTTTGGCCGTCCCCTTTCCCGCGAAGATCCCTCACCGGAGCACCAGCATGGCGCGCGGCAGGGCCGGCGGAGGCGCCGGCGTCGGGAGTCGGGGCCGCCCGCTCCCCAAGGGCCGGACAGTGGACCCGCAGGCGCTCGCCGAGGTGCGCGCGATCGCCGGGGAGCTGCCCCGCCGCCGCGACCTGCTCATCGAGCACCTGCACCGCATCCAGGACGCCCGCGGCAGCCTCTCGCTCCCGCACCTCGCCGCCCTGGCCGAGGAGCTGCGCCTGTCCCAGGCGGAGGTGTACGAGGTCGCCAGCTTCTATCACCACTTCGACATCGTCCGCGACGGCGAGACACCGCCCGCGCCCCTCACCATCCGCGTCTGCGACTCCATATCCTGCGCCCTCGCCGGCGCCGAGGAGCTGAAGCGCAGGCTCGAGGCGCGCCTGGGCCGCGAGGTCCGCGTCCTGGGCGCCTCCTGCGTCGGGCGCTGTGACCATGCGCCCGTTGCCGCAGTGCGTCGGCACGTGGTGGACGAGGCCTCTCTCGAGAGCGTGGAAATCGCCCTGGCCAACGGCTACGTCGATCCGGTCATCCCGCCCTACCTGGAGCTGGCCGCCTACCGCCGGGCCGGCGGCTATCGCCTGCTCGCCGCCTGCGTCGGTGGGGAGCGCGACCCCGACGATCTGGCCGCCGCCGTGCTCGCCTCCGGGCTGCGCGGCCTGGGCGGCGCCGGCTTCCCCTCCGGGGCGAAGTGGAAGTTCGTGCGAGACCAGCCGCTGCCCCGCGTCATGGTGCTCAACTCCGACGAGGGCGAGCCCGGCACCTTCAAGGACCGGGTGCTGCTGGAGTCCGATCCGCACCGCGTCCTGGAGGGCATGCTCATCGCCGCCTGGGCCGTGGGCGCCGAGGACGCCTACATCTACCTGCGCGACGAGTACGCGGCGGCCCGCGCCGTCCTGGAGCGCGAGCTGGCCGCGCTGGTCGCCGATCCGCCCTGTCCGCTGCCGCGGCTGCACCTGCGGCGCGGCGCGGGCGCCTACATCTGCGGCGAGGAGACCGCCCTCATCGAGTCGGTGGAAGGCAAGCGCGGCGAGCCCCGGCTGCGGCCGCCCTTCCCGGCGCAGAACGGGGTCTTCGGCCGGCCGACGCTGGTGCACAACGTCGAGACAGTCTACTGGCTGGGGGAGATCCTGGAGCGGGGTGCCGAGGTGTTCGCGGCGGCCGGCGTTCGGGGACGCAAGGGCAAGCGCCACTTCTCCGTCAGCGGCCGCGTGGCCAGGCCCGGCGTGTACGCGACGCCCGCCGGGGTCACCGTGCGCGAGCTGATCGAGGACCATGCCGGCGGGATGCTGCCCGGCCACGAGCTCTATGGCTTCCTCCCCGGCGGCGCCTCCGGCGGTATCCTGCCCGCCTCCCTGGCCGACGTGCCCCTAGATTTCGACGTGCTGGCGCAGTATGGCTGCTTCATCGGCTCCGCGGCCGTCGTGGTGCTCTCGCAGCACGACCGGGCGCGCGATGTCGCCCTCAACGTCATGCGCTTCTTCGCCCACGAGTCCTGCGGCAAGTGCACGCCCTGCCGGGTGGGTATCGCCAAGTCCGCGGAGCTGCTGGCGCGGCCCGACTGGGACCTGCCTCTCCTCGCCGAGCTGGGCGCCACCATGATGGATGCCTCCATCTGCGGCCTGGGCCAGGCCGCGCCCAACCCCGTGCGCAGCGTGGTCAACTACTTCCCGCAAGAGCTGCAGCCGTGAGCGGCGGGCCGATCCACTTCGTGCTCGACGGCCGCGAGGTCGAGGCGGTCCCCGGCGAGTCCATCCTGCAGGTCGCCGAGCGCTACGGCGTGCGCATCCCGCACCTCTGCTACATGGAGGGGCTGCGCCCCGATGGCAACTGCCGGGCGTGCATGGTCGAGATCGAAGGCGAGCGCGTGCTCGCGCCCTCCTGCTGGCGCCAGCCCGTGCCCGACATGAAGGTCAGCGCCACCGGCGCCCGCGCCCGGGCCTCGCAGCGCATGGTGCTCGAGCTGCTGCTGGCGGACATGCCCGACCAACCCTACCGGCAGGACTCCGAGCTGCTGCTCTGGGCCGCGGAGCTGGGCGTGACCTCGCCCCGCTTTCCCCGCCGACCCCAGCCGCCGCCGGACCTGTCGCATCCCGCCATTGCCGTCCACCTCGACGCCTGCATCCAGTGCACCCGCTGCGTGCGCGCCTGCCGCGAGGTCCAGGTGAACGACGTCATCGGCTTCGCCGGCCGCGCCGCCGACGCCCGCGTCGTCTTCGACCTCGAGGATCCGATGGGGCCCAGCACCTGCGTCGCCTGCGGCGAGTGTGTCCAGGCCTGCCCCACCGGCGCCCTGCTGCCGCGGCTGGTCTGGGAGACGGGAACGGCCGACGAGCTCAGCCTGCTCTCGCCGCTGGACCGGAGCTTCGCAGGAGAGACGGTATGATTCGGCCGAACGGCCCCTTGTCGATGAACGAATCCGAAGCCGAATCCGAATCCGGGTTCTCCGCTGACGTGGCGGGCACCGGGAGGTTTGAACGGACGGATTCGGATTCGGGCTCGGATTCGGATTCGGGGCATTCCGGCGCCCGCGAGGTCCCTTCCCTCTGCCCCTACTGCGGCGTGGGCTGCCAGGTCACCTACCACGTGACGGGCAACCGCATCGCCATGGTGACGGGCCGGCAGGGGCCGTCGAACCTGGGTCGGCTGTGTGTGAAGGGGCGCTTCGGCTTCGACTACGTGCACAACCGCCAGCGGCTGACGGTGCCGCTGATCCGGCGCGAGGGTGTGGCGAAGAGCGCGGACGTGCTGGTCGATCCGGCGCACCCGGAGGCAGTGTTCCGGGAGGCGACCTGGGAGGAGGCGCTGGACCGGGCCGCCGACGGGCTGCGTCGCCTGCGCGACGAGAGCGGCGGTGGTGGGGGGGCGCTGGCCGGCTTCGGCAGTGCCAAGGGCTCGAACGAGGAGGCGTACCTCTTCCAGAAGCTGGTCCGGACCGCGCTCGGTACGAACAACGTGGACCACTGCACGCGGCTGTGCCACGCGTCCTCCGTGGCGGCGCTCTTCGAGGGGCTGGGCTCGGCGGCCGTGTCCAACCCCGTGGCCGACGTGCAGTTCGCGGACTGCATCATCATCATCGGCGCGAACCCGACCGTGAACCACCCGGTGGCGGCGACGTTCATGAAGAACGCCATCGAGCGCGGGACGAAGCTGATCCTGGCGGACCCCCGTCGCACGGAGCTGGCGCGCTTCGCCACGCACATGCTGCAGTTCCGGCCGGGTTCCGACGTCGCCTTCCTGAACTCCATGCTGCACGTCATCGTGGAGGAGGGGCTGACCGACCCGGAGTTCATCGCCCGGCGCACGAGCGGCTTCGAGGAGGTGGCCCGGCGGGTGAAGGCCTACGCGCCCGAGGCCGTGGAGGCGATCACGGGCGTGCCGGCGGCGGAGGTGCGGGCCGCGGCCCGGCTGTACGCCACCTCGCGCAACTCCATGATCTTCTGGGGCATGGGCATCAGCCAGCACGTCCATGGCACCGACAACGCCCGCTGCCTCATCGCCCTGGCGCTGGCCACCGGCCAGGTCGGCCGCCGCGGCACCGGGCTGCACCCGCTGCGCGGCCAGAACAACGTGCAGGGCGCGTCCGACATGGGGCTGATCCCCATGTTCTATGCGGACTATCGCAAGGTGGACGACCCGGCGGTGCGCGAGAGCTTCGAGCGGCTCTGGAACCACCCGGGCCTCGATCCCGCCCGCGGCCTCACGGTCGTTGAGATCATGCACGCGGCAAAGGCAGGGAAGATCCGCGGCATGTACGTCATGGGTGAGAACCCGGCCATGTCGGACCCGGACGTGCAGCACGTGCGGGAAGCGCTGGCGACGCTGGAGTTCCTCGTGGTGCAGGAAATCTTCCTAACCGAGACGGCGTCCTTCGCCGACGTGATCCTGCCGGCGACGGCCTTCGCCGAGAAGTCCGGCACCTTCACCAACACCGACCGGCGCGTGCAGATCGGGCGTCCCGCGCTGGAGCCGCCGGGGCAGGCGCGGCCGGACCTCTGGATCATCCAGGAGCTGGCTCGGCGGCTGGGGCAGGAATGGAGCTACGGCGGCGCGGCGGACGTGTTCGAGGAGATCCGGCAGGCGACGCCCAGCTACGCCGGCATCACCTGGGACCGCTTGGAGCGCGAGCACTCCGTGACCTACCCCTGCCGCAACGTGGGCGACCCGGGCCAGGAGGTCATCTTCGAGGACCGCTTCCCCACGCCCGATGGCCTGGGCCGGTTCGTTGCCGCGGACTACGCCCCCGGCTGCGAGCCCGCCGACGGCGACTACCCCTTCGTGCTGATCACGGGCCGCCTGCTCGAGCACTGGCACACCGGCGCCATGACCCGGCGCTCGGAGGTGCTCGACAGCATCGAGCCGACCGTGTACGCTTCGCTGCACCCGGCGGAGGCCGCTGCGCTCGGCCTCGCGCCCGGAGATGCCATGACCGTCGAGTCGCGGCGCGGGCGCATCGTCCTGCAGGTGCGAACCGACGACACGATTCCCCGCGGCGCCGTCTTCATGCCCTTCTGCTACGCCGAGGCGCCGGCCAACTTCCTCACGAGCCCGGAGCTGGACCCATTCGGCAAGATACCGGAGTTCAAGTACTCGGCCGTGCGGCTGAGCCCCGCGGCCGCGCCTCC
>JADGQX010000012.1 GCA_017881445.1 Gemmatimonadota bacterium
CGCGCAGGTCGCCCAGCGTGAAGCGCAGCTCGCCGGGCAGCGTGCCGAGCCACTCGCGGTTGGCGGCGCTCGTGTTGGCGTAGGTGTAGCGGTAGGACAACGAGGCGAAGTAATTGTCGCGCGGGTCCGTATATCCGCACTGGCAGTCGTCGAGACCCCGGGCCAGGCTGTCGTCGTAATTGCCGCGGATGACATGAACGCCGGCGTCACGCAGCAGCGGGAAGACGCGGTCGGGGTGGGGGCCGAACGCGCCCAGGTCACCCAGGCAGACGAAGGCTTCGGCCCCGCGGGCACGGGCGTCGTCGAGGGCGGCGGCCAGGGCCAGGTGATTCGAGTACACGCCGCCGAAGACGGCCACGCGTTTGAGGCTGGGGCTGGGGCTGAGGCTGAGGCTGAGGCTGAGCCTGGGGCTGAGGCTGGGGGCGCCCTCGGCGCCCGGGCGCGGATTCACGAGTCTCTCGCGGCGGACGAGGGATTGGCGCAGATGGAGCCGCTCTGCCAGCAGGTGTAGCAGGCGGGCTCCGAGAGGGCGGCGGGGCGCGCGGCAGCGCCCGCCAGTGTATCGCCCAGGCGTGCGCCGGGCGAGTCGAGCAGGATGGGGCAGGTCCAGACGCCGCGCGCCGTAACCAGGCGCGCCCGGGTGCAGAGCAGGCGGTCGAGGTCGAAACCGTGCAGCATCTCGTGGGTGACGCGCTCCTCGGGCGCGTAGCCCCGGCTGCGGCTGGCCTCTTCACCCATGTACAATGCTGGCAATATCTTAACGCGTGGGCGCCCGTAGCCGACAGAGCGGAGCAGGCCCTGGAACGCGCCCAGGACCCGATCGCCATCCTCGTCGGGCCAGCTCTGCATGGCGGTGACGATGGGCAGGAAGCCCGCGGCGACCAGGCGCTGGATCCCCTGCACCGCTCGCTGGAAGGCGCCGTCGCCGCGGATGGCGTCGTTGCTCTCGGCAGTGACGCCGTCCAGGCTGATGCGGAGCTCCAGCGAGTAGGGCGAGGCGGCGGCGGCGCGGGCCAGGGCGTCCACCACGCGCGGCACCAGCAGGGTGCCGTTGCTCAGGACGGTGGCGGGCCCGTAGGCGAGGGCGTCCGCGAGGATGGGCACCATGTACCGGTGCATGAAGGGCTCCCCGCCGGTGAAGTAGTACTCCTTCACGCCCAGCTCCACCGACTCCTCGAGGGCGGCGGCCACACGGTCGCGATCGATGAACCAGAAGCTGTCGTTGTGCGGGTTGCAGGAGATGAAGCAGTGCTTGCACTTCAGGTTGCAGATGGTGCCCGCGACCTGGAACCAGAGCTGGTCCAGCGCCGTAAGCGGGACCGTGGGTGCTGCGTCGGGGGGCTGCGTGCCGCGCAGGGGCGCGGGTCCAGGCGGAGCGGCGGGCGCGGCGCCGGCAGGAGGCGCGGCCGAAGCGGCCGACGGCGGCGTGGGGCCGTGAATGAGCGAGTGCCGCGGCAAACGGTTCTCCTGCGGGACGATACGCGAGCGCCACCCGGGGAGGAGACGCCGTGGCGGCGTCGACCGGCGGGCGGCGCCGGGACCGGGGAATCTTGCGGGCGGCGCCGCCGGGCGCCATGGTCCCTGCGCGCAAGAAACCAGCCCCGGGTGGGAGCCCCGTCCCCGGCACGGCACTTTCCGGAAGGCGCGTGTCGGCTGGCGGCGCTCACGAGGGGATTGTGCGTCGTGCTCCTTCGGGGGGAGTGACCGTGGAACATTACGACATTCTCGCGATCGGCGGCGGCACGGCCGGGCTGGTCACGGCCGCGGGAGCCGCGGGTCTGGGGGCGCGCGCCGCGCTGATCGAGCGGGCACGCATGGGCGGGGACTGCCTGTGGTTCGGGTGCGTGCCGTCCAAGGCGCTGCTCGCTTCGGCGCGGGCGGTGCGGGACGCGCGGCGCGCTGCGCACCTGGGCGTGGCGATGCGCGAGGTGGCCGTGGACTTTCCTCGTGTGATGGCCCGGGTACGGGAGGCGCAGGAGCGGATCCAGCCGCACGACTCGCCCGAGCGGTTCCGGGAGCTGGGCGTGGAGGTGGTTTCGGGCACCGCCCGCTTCACCAGCGAGGATGTGGTGACGGTGGACGGCCGGCGCATCTCTGCGCGCCACATCGTGATCGCGACCGGTTCCCGGCCGAGCGTGCCCGCGATCGCGGGGCTCGATTCGGTGCCGTACCTCACCAACGAATCCGTCTTCAACCTGGAGCAGCTGCCGGCATCGCTGGTAGTCATCGGGGGCGGGCCCATCGGCCTGGAGCTGGGACAGGCGCTGGCACTGCTCGGCTGCGCCGTGACCGTCGTCGAGGCCTTGCCCCGCATCGCCGCGGAAGAGGACGAGGAGATGGCGGCGCTGCTGCGCGCGACGCTGGAGAGCGACGGCGTCGCCATCCGGACCGGTGCGTCGGTGTCGAGCGTGGAGCCCGCGGGCTGCGGCGTGGCTTTGTGCGCAGGGGGCGTGCGCCTGGAGGCGGAGCGGCTGCTGCTGGCTACCGGGCGCTCGCCTGCGGTGGCCGGGCTGGAGCTGGACGCCGCGGGGGTGGAGGCCGGCCCGAACGGCATCGTCGTGGACCGGCGGCTGCGGACCACGGCGTCTCGCATCTGGGCGGCGGGAGATGTGGTCGGGCCGCTCCGCTTCACGCACGTGGCGGACTACCAGGCGCGGCTGGTGTTGCGCAATGCGCTGTTCCCCTTCTCCCGGTCCGTGGACTACGCCGCGGTGCCGCGCGTGATCTACACGGAGCCGGAGCTGGCGCGCATCGGGCTGACGGAAGCGGAAGCACGGGAGCGGCAAGGCGACGATGTGCGCGTCTGGCGGCGTCCGTTCGCGGACGCGGACCGGGCCATCGCGGACGAGCGCACGGAAGGGATGGTGAAGCTGGTGGCGGATCGGCGGGGGCGGCTGCTGGGCGCCCACATCCTGGGTCACGGCGCCGGCAGCATGATCGGCCAGCTGGCCCTCGCCATGCGCAACGGCCTGGGCCTGGCCCATATCGCCGAGACGATCCTGCCCTACCCGACGTACCCCGAGGCGGTCAAGCAGGCGGCGGAGCTGCAGCAGCGGGAGCGGCTGCGCGGGCTGACCGCGCGCATCGTACGCACCCTGGTCCGGCGCTAGCATGGCCACCACCGAGCCTCGCGTCTCCTTCGTCATCCCCACGCTGGAAGAGGCCGAGCACCTGTTCGGACTGCTGGCCGACCTGCGCGGCTTCCCCCTGGCGCACGAGGTGATCGTGGCCGATGGCGGCAGTCGCGACGGTACGGCGGCGCGGGCGGCGGCGCTGGGCGCCCGGGTGGTCACGGCGCCGAAGGGACGTGGGCGACAGCTGCGCCAGGGCGCGGGCGCCGCCCGCGCCGCCGTCCTCTGCTTCCTGCATGCCGACGTGCGCCTGGACGCGGCCGCACTGCGCGCGCTGGCCGGCGCCGCCGGGCAGGGAGGCGCGTGGGCGCTCCGGTTGCGCATTGCCGCTCCAGGCTGGCGCTTCCGCACGGTGGAGCGCGGCGCCAACCTGCGCGCCCGCGCCGGCTTACCCTTCGGTGACCAGGGGTTGCTCCTGCCCCGGACCCTCTACGAGGCCGCGGGCGGGTACGCCGAGCTGCCCATCATGGAGGACGTGGCGCTGGTACGGACGCTGGCGCGGCTGGGCGAGCCTGTGCGGCTGCTGGGGGCAGCCGCCAGCGTGTCGGCGCGGCGCTGGTGCCGGGACGGCGTACTGGCGCGGACCGTCCGCAACTGGCTGCTGCTGGCGCGCTTCCTCCTGGGCACGCCCGCCGAGCGGCTCGCCTCCCACTATCCTCCCCACTCGCCGGGATCCCGTGGCTGAGTTCTCATCGTTGCCCCTCAAGTACCGGGCGTACATGGCCGTGTACCGCTGGCGGCGGATCGATCCCGTGCCGTGGGCGGAGCTGCGCCGCCCGCTGGCGAGCGCCCGGGTGGCGCTGGTCACCTCCGCCGGCTTCTATCGGCCCGGGATCGACGAGCCCTTCCGCCGGATCACGGGCGGCGACTCGAGCTTCCGGGCGCTGCCCGACGACGTGGACCCGCGCTCGCTGGTGCTGGGGCAGATCAGCGATTCCTTCGACCACGGGCCGGCCACGGCGGACCCGAACGTCGCCTTCCCGCTGCCGTGGCTGCACCAGATGGCGGCGGCAGGCGAGATCGGGGAGTCCGCGCCCCGGCACCTGAGCTTCAACGGCTCGATCACCGCCCCGGAGCGCCTGGTCCGGGACACGGGCCCGCGCGCGGCGCAGCTGCTGGTGCAGGACGGCGTGGACGCGGCCGTGCTCGTACCCATATGACCCATGTGCACGCAGGCGGTCGCCTTGCTCGCGGGAGTCATGGAATCACGAGGCATTGCCACGGCGTGCGTCGCGCTGGTGAAGCACGTGGCGGAGGCGGTGCGCCCGCCGCGCGCGCTGGCCGTGCCCTTCCCCTTCGGAGAGGCCCTCGGCCCCGCCGGCGACGCGGCGACGCAGCTGCGCGTGCTGCGCGCGGCGCTGCGCCTGCTGGAGTCGCCGGGTCCCCCGCCGGTGCTGGAGGACGCATAGCGGCGGGCGAGCCGCGCCGCCCGGGCGCGCGGGCGCAAGGGGGAGCCGCGGGCAGGCGAGAGGCTCGCATTATGCATTCGGGGGTGCCGCTCAGCCACGCGCAGCGGCGGTGAACGACCGCATAAACACGGCACTGGAACGGGGATTGACCGCTTGAAATCGAGCCGGCAGCTGACCGGGGCGGCCCAGGCTCCCGCGGGCACCGCGCCACAGATCACGAAGGGAGCGTGGTCCGCCGCGACCGGGAACCAGGAAGGCTCCCACGATGCCCTGTACCGCCTGCTGGTGGACACGGTCCGGGACTATGCCATCTTCGCGCTGGATCCCGAGGGACGGGTCCTGACCTGGAACAACGGCGCGGAGCGGATCAAGGGCTACACGGCCAGCGAGATCATCGGGCGCCACTTCTCGGTGTTCTATCCCGCGGACTTGATCGCGAGCGGACACCCGGCCATGGAGCTGGAGATCGCGGCGCGAGAGGGCCGTTTCGAGGAGGAAGGCTGGCGGGTCCGCAAGGATGGCACCGAGTTCTGGGCCAACGTGGTCATTACCGCGCTCCACCAGGCCGACGGTGAGCCGATCGGCTTCGCCAAGGTGACCCGCGACCTGACCGAGCGACGCGCAGCGCAGGAGCGAGCGCTGGAGAACGCGAAGCGCGTGGCGGAAGTGGAGGCGGCGAACCGGGCCAAGAGCGAGTTCCTCGCCACCATGTCGCACGAGCTGCGCACGCCCTTGAACGCCATCGGCGGGTACGCGGACCTTTTGCTGGCCGGCGTGCGCGGCCCGCTGGCGCCGACGCAGCGGGAGGACCTGGTCCGGATCCGCCGGAGCCAGCAGCACCTGCTAGGCATCATCAACGACCTGCTGAACTTCGGCCGCCTCGAAGCGGGCAGGATCTCCTACCAGATCGCCCGGGTGCCGCTGGTCGAGGTCGCAGAGGCGATCGCGCCCATGGTGGAGCCGCAGGCGGCCGCACGAGGCGTGGCGGTCGAGGTCGACCCGTGCCAGCCCGACGTCGTCGCCCTGGCCGATCGCGCCAAGGTCGAGCAGATCGCGCTGAACCTGCTGGGAAACGCCGTCAAGTTCACGCCCGCCGGCGGCCGGATCAGCGCCGCCTGCTCCGTGGACGGCGAGCGCGTCTACCTGGACGTACGCGACTCCGGCGTCGGCATCCCGCCGGAGAAGCTGGAAGTCATTTTCGAGCCTTTCGTGCAGCTCAACCGGACGCTGACCACCGGGCTCGAGGGCACCGGTCTCGGCCTGAGCATCAGCCGGGACCTCGCCCGCGCCATGGGCGGGGACCTCGAGGTCGAGAGCGAGGTGGGCCGCGGCTCCCTCTTCCGGCTCGTGCTGCCGAAGGCCTGAGCCGCCTGCCGGGCGACGACGATGGCTGAATTCCTCTCAGGACGCCACCGCCGCCAGCGCCCGCTCCAGTCGCGCCCTCACTTCCGACGCCAACGCCTCGATCGCGGCGTTGCCCGTAAGCTTCAGCGCCGCCTCCGGGTCCATGGCCGCCACTACGCTCGTCCCGGGCTCGTCCCCCGCGTACACCACCACGTTGCACGGAAGCAGCAGACCTATGTCCCGCTCCGCCTGCAGCGCCTGGTAGGCATAGGGCGGGTTGCATGCCCCCAGGATCACATAGGGCCGGAAGTCCACGTCCAGCTTCTTGCGCAGAGTCGCGCGCACGTCGATCTCCGTCAGCACGCCGAACCCTTCCTTCGCCAACTCGGCACGCGTGCGCTCCACCGCCTCCTCGTACGGCAGCGGCACGGCCGTGGAGAAGCCGTAGCGTGTAGTTTGCGTCAGCATGTGGCACTCCGGTGTCCAGGGGGTGCAGATTGAGCCAAGCGACCGGGGCATAACGCGGACCGTCCGGCCAGGGCCCATTACTATATAACTACAGAGTCGAGAATGGAAGGCGTTGAGTGAGCAGGGCGATCGTGGTGATCGGGGCGGGACCCGCGGGGATCGCGGCGGCGATAGCGGCGGCGGAGGCAGGGGCGCGAGTGACGCTGGTCTCGGATGAGCCGGCGGGGGGCCGGGCGAACTGGCACAGCATGGGGCCGAGCAAGATCTGGCTGGCGGCGGTGGAGGCCTACGAGCAAGCCGTGGGGGCGCTGGCGATGGGTCTGACGGTGGAAGCGGTTCCGCCGCAGGGGGAGCTGGTGCTGGCGCGGATCCGGGACCTGTCGGCGCGCTGGAGCACGCGGCAGGCGGAAGCGCTGAGCCTGGCGGGGGTGGAGTGGCTGGATGGGTTTGCGTCCTTCGACGGACCGGGCCAGGTGAAGGTGCAGGACCGGGCGGGATTGGCGACGGAACCGCTTCGGCCGGATGCGGTGATCCTGGCGACGGGATCGGTGCCGCAGTTCACGGACATCCTGAGGCCGGACGGGGAGCGGGTTCTGGCCACGCGCTTCGCGGGCAAGCTGGAGGAGATACCGCGGGACGTGGTGGTGATCGGGGGTGGGGCGACCGGAGCGGAGTTCGCCTACCTGTTCGACTCGCTGGGCGCCGAAGTCACCTGGATGCTGGACGAGCGGGCGGTGCTGCCGGAGTATCCGCCGGAGGCATCGGCGCTGCTGGTGGAAGCGCTGGACCGGCGCGGGGTGCGGCGGGTGGTGGGACCGGCGACGCGGGTGGACCGGGGTGGGCGCGGCGTGGTGGTGATCGGCCAGGACGGCAAGCGCTACGCGGCGCACACGGCGTTCCTGGCCATGGGGCGCGTGCCGGCGCTGACGGGACTGGCGATCGAGACGATCGGGCTGGCGCCGCGCTCCGACGGGACGCTCTGGACCGATGGGTACGGCCGCACGGAGGCGGCCGACGTCTATGCCGTGGGCGACGTCGCCGGGCCACCAATGCTGGCGAATTACGGTGAGGCGCAGGGCCGCGTCGCCGGGCTGCACGCGGCCGGGCTGCCGGTGTCGGGGTTCCGCCCGGAGTGCGTGGTGCACGCGGTCTACACCTCGCCCCAGATCGCGAAGGTCGGCGACGCCGAGGGCGTGGCCGGCATCGGGCATCCGGGGCGGATCATCCGGGTGCGCGTGCCCTTCCACGCGGGGCTGCACGCCCTGCTGCACCCCGGGACGGGGTGGCTCGAGCTCGTGCTCGAGCGCCCGGAGGGACGCATCATCGGCGGCTGGGCCGTCGGGCCCACCGCCGCCGACTCGCTGGCGCCGATCGCACTCGCCATCCGGCTCCGGGCCACGGCGGAGCAGATGGCCGAAGTCGCGCCCGCGGTCCCAACCGCGAGCGAGCTGCCGTTCATGGCCGCCCGCGAGGCGGTCCGCGTCAACGGCGACATCGACGCACCCACCCGGCAGTAGACGACAGGATCGGCTGGCGGCGGCGGAAGGGCGGAGATTCCCGCGCCGAGGAGTCCGCGCGTTGGGGGGTGCACCGCCGGAGTCGTTGCGCGCGTGGGGGTCGTCGGCGTCAGGTCGTGGGCTCGGGCCGGGCGGTCCGGGGTGGCGTCCTGTGCGCCGGCTGGGACTTCCTGCGACAGCTGTCCGGGAAGAGGCGGGTGAAGCGTTCTGGCGCAAGGGGTTCGACCGCGCTCGTCTCTTGCGGGCCGGTGTGGACCGGGGGGCCCGTGTGGACCGGACCGGGAGCGAGACGGAGGGGCTGGGCAGATCCGGGTAAGGGAGCGTCCTGATGCACAGGATCCTGGTGCCGCTGGACGGGTCGCCGTTCGCGGAGCATGCGCTGGCGCCGGCGGCGGACATCGCGCGGCGGACTGGCGCGCGCCTGGAGCTGGCGACGGTGTACACCTCGCAGATGCCGGCGTGGCGGACGTCGGGCGCGCCGGTCCACGACCCGCGCATCGACCAGGAGCGGCTGGCGGCGCTGCGGCACTATCTGGAGCACGCGGCGGGGCAGGTATCGCACGAGCTGGACGTACCCGCGTCGGCAGTGTTGCTGGAGGGCAAGGCGCCGGATGCGCTGGCGCGGCACATCGCGGAACGGCGGCCGGCGCTGGTCGTGATGACGACGCACGGTCGGGTGGGACTGAGGCGAGCGTGGCTGGGCAGTGTGGCGGAAGAGCTGATGCAGCGGGCTGATGCGCCGGTGCTGGTGCTGCGGTCGAGTGAGGAGGGGGGGGAGCCGCAGCGGAGCTTCGCGCCGCGCCGGATCCTGGTGCCACTGGACGGGTCGGAGCGGGCGGAGCGGGTGATCGAGACGGCGGCGTGGCTGGCGGCGCGGGATGGTGCCCGGTTCCTGCTGCTGCGGATCAAGTCGCGGGCGACGGTGACGCCCTACCCGACGATCTTCCCGGCGGGCGCGGCGCCGGACGCGGCGGAGGTCTCGAGCGCGGCGGAGGAAGCGCTGCAGCTGGTGAAGCAGCGGCTGTCGAGCCGGGGCTTCGAGGTGGCGGCCGAAGTGGTGACGGAGCGGGAGGCGGAGCGGGCGATCCTCGCCTCGACGGAGCGGGGGGCGGTGGACCTGATCGCCATGGTGACGCGGGGGTTCGACGCGGGGCGGATGCGGCTGGGCACGGTGGCAGAGAAGGTGGTACGCTCGACACGGACGCCGGTGCTGCTGCGGCGTGCCTGAGCGGCCGGCGTGCCGTCGCGCGGGCGGGAGGCGCGCGGGCGCGGGGCGCGCGACGCCCCGGTCGAGGCGCATACGCAGCCACGGGGGGACATGGCCGCCGGCCTGGTAGAACGCTTCCGCGCCGCGCGCCGGGACCCGACGCTGGCCGTGCTGGAGGGGTTCCACGCGCTGAAGCACGCGCTCCGGTTCGGTGCGGAGCTGCTGGAAGTGGCGTGCGCGGACCCGGAGCGGCTGGCGGCGCTGGCCGCCAGCCTGGCGCCCGAGCTGGTCGAGCGCCTGCGCGCGCTGCCCGCCGTGACACCGGTGCTGTTCCGGCAACTCTCCCCCACCCCGCCACGGGAGCCGGTCATCGCCATCGCGCGGCGGGCGGTGTGGGATGCGGGTGCGGCGCTGGCGGCCGCGGGGCCCGCCCCCATCGTGTTCCTGGACAACCCGCGCAACCCGGGGAACATGGGCGCGGTGGTCCGCGTGGCCGCGGCCGCGGGCGCGGCGGGCGTGCTGACGACGGGTGAGCACGACCCCTGGACGCCCGCCGCGCTGCGCGGTGCCGCGGGTCTGCACTACGCGCTGCCCGTGGTGCAGGTGTCCGGGCTCCCGGCCGGTGACCGGCCGCTGGTCGCGCTCCACCCGGAGGGCGTGCCGCTGGAGGCGGGATCGATCCCCGCCCGCGCGGTGCTGGCGTTCGGCTCGGAGCGTAGCGGGCTGAGCCCCGGGATGCTCGAGCGCGCCGACCTGCGGCTCTCGATCCCCATGCGGGCGGGCGTGTCCAGCCTCAGCCTGGCCACGGCGGTCGCGGTCGCGCTGTACCGCGCATAGCGCCGGGATGCGGCAGCGCCCGCCGGCCAATGCCGGCGGGCGCTGCCGCATCCCGGCCTCCGCCCACAACCCGGAGCGCAGGTCTCCGATCTAGTGCTTGGTCGTGCTGTCCTTCCGGGCAGGCGCCATCTCGTGCTTCATGCCGGGCATGCTGTCGTGCTTCATTCCCGGCATTTCGTGCTTCATGCCCTGCATGCTGTCCATGCCGCCTTCCATGCCGCTCATCTTGCCCATGCCACCCATCATGCCCTGCATCATGCGAGCGTGCTGCAGGCGCATGGCGAAGCGCACGTTGGCGCGCTGCTCGGGCGTGAGCAGGGCGAGGGCCTGGGATCCCGCGCGAGCGAGGGTGAGCTGCGCCTCGACGGCGTGATTGGCGGCCTCCTTGAGCTGCGCCTCGAAGCGGGCCAGGTCGGGCGAGTCGCCGGTCTCCAGGGCCTGCATGGCATCATGATGAGCCCGCATGGCGGCCTCGAAGTGGGGTCGGGCGGCGGCGCGGGCCTGGGCCGCGATGCTCATGATCTGCTGGACCTGGGCGTCGGTCAGGGCAAGGGCCTCGCGCAGGGCGAGCAGATCCTGCGGCCCGTGCTGAGCCATCATCCCGCCCTGCATTCCGCCCATCATGCCGGCCATCATCCCGGCCATCCCGCCCTGCATGCCGGCCATCTTCGGGGGCATGGGCGGCGCGGGATTGCGCATTCGGGACCCGGGGGCGGCCGGGGCGGCGGGCGGCGGGGTGGGAGGGGTCTGCTGGGCGGCCAGGGGCGCGGCGGCAACGCCGGCCATGGCCAGGGTCAGGAAGATCGCATTGGGCCTCATGGGCCCTCCTTTCACCCGGACAGCGGGTCGTGGGGGAACCACGGGCAAGATCGCGGCAGAGGCGAGCGGCGGCAACGGCAGGACGCGCCGAAATTGTAGTGATTTACCTCACACCTGTTCGGCAGCTAGCCGGACAGACCCCGCGTTCCGGGCGGCTTAGCATATCAGCATGGTGAACTCGATCCGATACGAGGGAGGACCTCGGTGATATCTCAAACCGCCGAGCACGCGCTTCGCGCCGTGCTGTACCTGGCGCGGCAACCCGGGCCGACGCCCGCCGTGGAGATCGCGGCTGCGCTCGGCGCTCCGCCCAACTACCTGTCCAAGACGCTGCACCGGCTGGCGAAGGCCGGCATCGTCGCGGGAACGCGGGGTCCGACGGGCGGGTTCCGGCTGACCGTGCCGCCGAACGAGCTCATGCTGTTGCGGGTAGTGGAGGCGTTCGACGAGCCGCGCGGCTCGGGCGTGTGTCTGCTGGGCGGCCGGCGCTGCAACCCGGCGGAGCCCTGCACCGCGCATCAGCGCTGGACCGCGATCAAGGAGGAGTCCCGGACCGGCCTCGCGCGCACGACGCTGGCGGACCTGCTGGAGGGCGAGGCCATTTACGCGGACTACACCACCGGCCGCAACGGCCGCACGTCGGCTCGGTTCGCACGCCCCCTGGAAGAGCTGCTTCGCGGCGACTGATGCCGACGACCCTCACCGCGACGAGCCTGCGCTGGGTCGGGGTGGAGCGCACCCTGGGCGACGAAGAGATCGGACAGCGTATCCGCGAGGCGGGCTGGGCGATGCTCACCGTCCTCGAGGGCAATCAACCGTACGCCGTGCCCATGGCGTACGGCTTCGACGGGCGGCGGTTCTTCGTGGCCTGCGGGCCGGGGCGGAAGCGGGCCGCGCTCGAGACGTCCCCCATGGTCTGCCTCACCATCGTGGATGCGCCCGACGAGTCGGGCGCCGGCGGAGGGTACGTCCTCGTGCTCGGCCGGGCGACGCCGCTCACCTCCGTGTTCTCTCGGGCCCGCGCCGGGCTGCTCATCCTCCTGCGCTTCAGCCGCGGAGGCGTCCCCTCCCTGGACGAGCTCCGGCGCATGGCCAACGGCAAGGTGTTCCGCATCGAGCCCCACGAGGTGACCGGGCGGGCCATGCCGGGTTGACCGGCTCCGGCGGCGCGGTCGCCCGAATCTGCGCAAGGAGGCGGCGCCGCACAGCGGCGCCGCCTCCTTCGTTTGACGGGTGCGAACGGCAGGGGTCAGCGGGCGATGGGCAGGACCTTCAGCCGCGGAATCCGCTGCACCAGCACCGGGACAGGGGACGCGCGCACGATCTTGTCGGCGACGCTGCCCAGCAGCAGGCGCGCGGCTCCGCCACGCCCGTGGGTGGCCAGCGCGATGATGTCGCACGCGCCCAGCTGCGCCTGCTCCAGGATCCCGGCGGCCGTGCTGGCGTGCACGGCCACCTGCGATTCCGCCGCCACGCCCTGGCGGGCCGCTACCGACCGGATCCGCTCCAGGTACGCCTCCGGCCCCCCCGTGCGGGGCTCCGCCGCCCCCCGACGCCACCGCCGCCCCGGACCCCGCCGACGTGAGGGCCTCCGCGCCGGCGGCCGGCTCCACCATGAGGAAGCGGCAGGTGGCGCCCGTGATGCCCGCCAGCCACAGCACGGGGCTCCAGCACGGCTTCGCCTTCCCGGGAGCCATCCAGCGGAACCAGCACCCGGCAGAAGGGCGCGCCCTCGCCGGGCCGGTCGGGCACAGCCACCGGCTTGACCAGCAGCAGCGGCACGGAGACCCGCCGGAGCAGCCCGTCGGCGACGCTGCCCAGCCACGCCCGGGCCAGCCCGCCCCGCCCGTGCGTGCTCATCACGATCAGGTCCGCACCACTGGCGGCGGCGTGCGCTTCCAGCGCCTCCACCACCCGGCCGCGCACCAGCGCGACGCTCGCGGCGACACCTCCCCGCTCCTGAAGCCGCCGCGCCGCGTCTCTCAGGTAGAGCTCCTCCGCCGCCCGGCCTCGACTGGCACGAGCACGCCTTCCTCGCTCCCGGACTCGGCGCTCGAGTGCACGTGCACCAGCTCCAGCTGCGCCCCGGCGCGCCTCGCCAGCGCGGCCGCCAGCTCGAAGGCCTGCTCGCCGAAAGGCGAGCCATCCACCGCCACCATGATCGACCTGAACATGCCGCCTTCCGGGTGGGGAACGGTCGCAGCGCAGGCGCGATGGCGTCCCGACGCGGCTCAGGAGACGTCGAGCAGCTCGCGGACGATGCGGGCGAGGACGTCCGGGGTGAACGGCTTCTGGAGATAGGCGTCGGCGAGGAAGTGCTCGTCGGAGGGGAACTCGTCGGGCACGTAGCCGGACATGAAGAGGATGCGCGGGGGCGGCACCCGGAGGAGGAGCGCCCTGGCCACTTCGCGGCCACCGAGCTGGGGCATGACCAGGTCGCTCACGAGCAGGTGGAGCGTCCCGGTGAACTTGTCGGCGATCTCGAGGGCTTCCACGCCGTTGCGGGCGACCAGCACGTTGTAGCCGCTGCGGCGCAGGACACGGTCCGCGAGGGCCCGGACGGCGTCCTCGTCCTCGACCAGGAGGATGGTCTCGCGTCCATCGGCAGGAACGGGGGGCGGAGTCACGACCCGCTCGGGGAGGTCGGCATCCTCGGCGGCATCGACACGGGGCAGGTAGATCTCGACGCGCGTACCGGCACCGACGGCGGTGTCGATCCAGATGAAGCCCTGGCTCTGCTTGACGATGCCGTAGACCGTGGAGAGGCCGAGACCGGTGCCCTTGCCCACCTCCTTGGTGGTGAAGAAGGGTTCGAAGGCCCGGGTGCGCACGGCTTCGTCCATGCCGTGCCCGGTGTCGGAAACGGCGAGCATGACGTAGGGGCCGGGCGGCACGTAGGGGTAGCGTCGCGGATGGTCGGGTCCAATGAAGGCGTTGGCGGTCTCGATGGTGAGGCGTCCGCCGTCGGGCATGGCATCGCGGGCGTTCAGGGCGAGGTTCATGAGAACCTGCTCGAGCTGGGCGTGATCCGCCTTGACGCTGCCGAGGTCGGGAGCGGGGGTGGCGACGAGCTCGACATCTTCGCCGATGAGGCGTCGCAGCATCTCGCCGATGTCGCCCACGACTGCGTTGATGTTGATGACGCGAGGGCGCAGCACCTGCTTGCGGCTGAAGGCAAGGAGTTGGCGGGTGAGGGCGGCGGCGCGGGCGGCGCCGCGCTTGATCTCGTCCACGTGCAGCCGGCGCGGGTCCTCCTCGGCCATGGAGGCGGAAAGCAGGTAGATATGGCCGCTCATGGCGGTGAGCAGGTTGTTGAAGTCGTGGGCGACGCCGCCGGCGAGGCGGCCGATGGCTTCGATGCGCTGGAACTGCCGGAGCTGCTCCTCGGAGTGCCCGAGGGCCTCCTCGGCGGCCTTGCGCTCGGAGGTGTCGGCCGCGTTGGCGACGATGCCGGCCACGACGGGGTCGTCGAGATGATTCTCCAGGGTGACGTCGAAGGAGTGCCAGGAGCCGTCGTGGTGGCGGAAGCGCATCCCGGCGGTGGTGCGGGCGTGGGGCGCGGAGGCGACGCGCTCGAGCTCGCCGGCGGCGGTCTCCTCGTCCTCGGGGTAAATGAAGTCCTGCAGCCGATGGCCGACGAGGTCCTCGGGGTGGTAGCCCAGCAGCGCATGCACCGAGGGCGCCAGGTAGCGCCAGGTGCCGTCGCGCTCCAGCACGCCGACCAGGCCGGAGGCGTTCTCGATGAGCGCCCGGAAGTAGCGGCCGCTGCTCTGGAGGGTGCGGGTGGCGCGGCGGCTCTCGACCGCATAGCGGAGCGTGCGATCGACCAGGGTGCCGAAGAGCTGGCCCTTGAGCAGGTAGTCGCTGGCGCCGGCCTTGGCGGCCTTCAGGGCATCGACCTCGCGCGCGGGCCGGGCGAGGGGGACGATGGCCATGTCGGGCGCGGATTCGGCCAGCACGGCTACGCCGAGGAGTCCGGGGGCATCAGGAGTGTCGAGGTCGAGAACGGCCACGTCGAAGCGCTGCTGCAGCAGCATGGCCTCGGCCTCGGCCAGGGAGCCGGCGCGCACGATCTCGCCCTTGCGCGCGGACACCTCCGCGAGCATGGCGGCGAAATCCCGCGCCTCCCGGGCGTCAGGCAGGACGAGGAGAATGCGCTCGAGGGACATTCTCAACCAGGCCGACGGTCGCGCAGCAGGGACGGACGGACCCTGCAAGAATAAGGGCGTGGCCGAACGCACGCGATGGCGGATGGAAGCACGTCGCCCCGCCGTACGCCTGTCGGCGGGGAGCGTCGGACACGATACTTGTAGGAAGACTCCGTTCGACCAGGTCCCTTCCAGGCGGAGAACCAGCCATGCCGCAGCTCACGGACCCCCGGCCGCAGGAAGCGAGCAGGGACGGGCCAGCCCGCGAGGCCGCCGTGCCATCCGCGGCGGCCGAGCCGCCGGCCGCGCCCCGGCGCCGGGGTGCCCGTGCTCCGGGTCCGAGCTCGGCGTTCCGCATGGCCGTGGTGTACACCGTGCTGGGCGTGGCCTGGATCCTGGGATCGGACAAGGTGGTCAGCCTGGTCTCCTCGGGGGCGAGCCAGACACTGGCGATCAGCCTGATCAAGGGCATCCTGTTCGTGATCGTGAGCGGCGCGGCGGGATTCGTCCTGCTGCGCCGGGCGGCGGTGCGGGAACAGGCGGCGGAGGACCGGCGCTCGCGCTCGCTGGCCGCCGAGCGGGAGGCGGCGGCGCGCACGGCGGAGCTGCTGGACAGCATCGGGGAGGGCTTCTTCGCGCTGGACCGCGACGGGCGCTTCGTGCACGTGAACCACCGGGCGGAGAAGCTGCTGCGGCGCCCGGCCGCGGATCTCCTGGGCCGCGACATCATGGAGGTGTACGCGGAGGAGGCCAGCGCGGCGCTGCTGCAGGCATACCGCAAAGCGATGGCGGCCGGCGTCGCCACCGAGCTGGAGGGGTTCTACGCGCCGCTCGGTGCGTGGCTGGCCATCCGGCTGTACCCGTCGGCCACCGGGTTGTCGGTCTTCTTCAGTGACGTGTCCGAGCGCCGGCGCGTGGAGCAGGAGCTGCACCGGACGGCCAGGCAGCTGGACACACTGCTGGAGCAGGCGCCGGTGGGTTTCGCCTTCTTCGACACCGAGCTGCGCTACGTCCGGGTGAACCGGCGCCACACCGCCATCCTCGGTGAGTCGCCGGAGAAGCTGATCGGGCGACACGTCACGGAGGCGTTCCCGCTGGTGCCCGGGGTGTCCACCTACCTGGCCGAAGTGCTGGCCACGGGCGAGGTCATCACGCGCACCGACCGCGTGAGCCTCCCGAGCCGGGACGGCGCCACCGTGGCGCTCTGGGTCAGCTACTATCCCGTGCGCGGCGCGGATGGCTCGATCGTGGGTGTGGGCGTCGTGGTGGACGACGTCACGCGGGAACGGGAGACGGAGGAGCGCCTGGAGCGGACGGTCGCCCTGCTGAGCGCCACCCTCGACAGCACCGAGGACGCGGTCGTGGTGGAGGACCTGGAGCGACGCATCCTGGTGCACAATCGCCGGGCGCGGGAAATGTGGGGGATAGCCGAGCCCCGGATCGCGGGCACCACCATGCCGGACCTGCGCAAGGCGGTGTTCCCGCTCATGCGGGACCCGCAGGCCTTCGCCGCTCTCTCCGACCGGCTCGCCGGGCAACGCGATGCTTCCGGCAAGGACGTGGTGGAGCTGAAGGACGGCCGCATCATCGAGCGTCGCTCCGTGCCCCATCGCGTGGGCGGCGTGATCGCGGGCCGCGTGTGGAGCTACCGGGACGTGACGGAGCAGCGGAAGGCGGAAGCGCGGCTGCGCGAGAGCGAGGGGCGTTTCCGGCTCATGGTGGAAGGCAGCGAGGAGGTCTTCTTCTATCGCCACGATGTGGACGGGATCTTCCAGTACCTGTCTCCGTCGGTGCGGGCCGTGCTCGGCTACGAGCCGGAGGAGCTGCTCGGCAGGCACTATACGTCGCTGATCACCGACGAGGCGTCGATGCTGGACGTGGCGCGGCGCACGGCGCGGGCGATCGAGACCGGCGCCCCGGTCGCGCCCTACAGCGCGACCAACCGGCGCCGTGACGGACGGCTGGTCACGCTCGAGATCACCGAGGTGCCCGTGGTCGCCGGCGGCGGCGTCGTCGGTATGCAGGGCTTCGGTCGCGACGTGACGGAACGGCGCCGGCTGGAAGGCGAGCTGCGGCAGGCGCAGAAGATGGAGGCGGTGGGCCGGCTGGCGGGGGGCGTCGCCCACGACTTCAACAACATCCTGACGGTGGTGACGGGGTGCGCCCACGTCGCCCTGGAGCAGACGCAGGACCCGGAAGTCGCGCGCCTGCTGGGCGAGATCGGCGTGGCCGCAGACCGGGCGGCGGGGCTGACGCGCCAGCTCCTGGCCTTCAGCCGCAAGCAGGTGGTCGAGCCCCGGGTGGTGGATCTCAATGCGCTGCTTCTGCATACGGACTCCATGCTGCGGCGCGTCATCGGCGAGGACGTGACGCTGGAGGTGGTCCCCGCGCGCGTGCCCGCGGCCACCTGGGCGGATCCCGGGCAGGTGGAGCAGGTGCTGCTGAACCTGGCGGTGAACGCCCGGGATGCCATGCCCCACGGCGGCACGCTGCGCATCTCGATCGCCCGGCAGCAGGTGGGCTCCCCGCCCGAGGGCATCGAGCCGGGCCCGTTCGCCGTGGTCGAGGTGGTCGACAACGGCGTCGGCATCCCCGAGGACGTGCTGCCGCGGATCTTCGAGCCCTTCTTCACCACCAAGGAGTTCGGCGCCGGCACGGGACTCGGGCTGGCGACCGTCTATGGCATCCTCCAGCAGACCGGCGGGTGGGTCGAGGTGGAGAGCACCGCCGGCACGGGCTCCCGCTTCCGCGCCTTCTTCCCCGCGCACGCGGGGGACGCGAACCTGCGCGCCCGCGACCTGGACACCGACAGCGTACCCCGTGGCAGCGAGCGGATCCTGGTGGTCGAGGACGAGGTGGCCGTGCGCTCCCTGGTGAGGCGGGTCCTGGAGCGACTGGGCTACCACGTGCTCGAGGCCGCCGACGGCCGCGAAGGGCTGCGCGTCCTGGCTAGCCAGCCCGTGCCCTTCGACCTGATCCTCTCCGACGTGGTCATGCCCGGCATGAGCGGCCCGGAGTTCCTGGAGCAGTGCCGCGTGCTCTCGCCCCGCTGCCGCCTGGCGCTCATGTCCGGCTACGCCGCCGACCGGCTGCCCGCACCCGTGGGCGGCCACCAGGCCTTCCCCTTCATCGAGAAGCCCTTCGAGCCGGCGGCGCTCGGACGCATTGTGCGGGAGCTGCTGGACGGCGACGCCCCACCGGCCGACCCCGGGGCGACCGCGTAGCTGCGCGCGCGGCCGCCCTTGCCTGCACCTTCGACGGCGACCCAATCTTCCGGGTCAAGCTCGCATTCCCGTGAAAGGGCCGATCCCATGATCCGACGCGATGCCGCGCGCGCCCTGCGCGTGCTCCCGCTGCTCTGGTTGCCGCTGGCCTCCGCGCTGCAGGCGCAGGCACCGAAAGCGGGGCCAGCACCCCGCGCCATGACCGCCCGCGACCTCTGGTCCATGGGCCGGGTGGGGGCCCCTGCCCTCTCCCCCGATGGCCGCCGCGTCGCCTACGCGGTCACGCGCTACGACCTCGACAGCTACAAGAGCAGGACGGACATCTGGATCGTGCCGGTGGCCGGCGGCGAGCCGGTGCAGGTGACGTCGGCGACGTCGTCCAGCAGCCAGCCGGCCTGGTCCCCCGACGGCCATACCCTGGCCTTCATCTCGGGCCGCGGCGGCAACGGCCCGCAGGTCTACCTGCTCCCCCTGGACGGGGGCGAGGCGCGGGCACTGACCTCGGTGCTGGGCGGAGCCGATGGCCCGGTCTGGTCGCCCGACGGCAAGAGCATCGCCTTCGCCAGCTCGGTCTGGCCGGCCGGCGACGCCGCCGCGGACCGGCTGAAGCAGCTCTCGGAGAGCAAGAGCCAGGCGCGCATCTACGACGAGCTCATGTTCCGCCACTGGGACGAGTGGACCAGCGGGCAGCGCAGCCATGTGTTCGTGGCCGACGTGGCCACGGGCGGAGCCCGCGACGTCACGCCCGGGCCCTACGACACCCCGCCCATCGCGCTCGCCGGGTTCCAGGAGTACGCCTTCTCGCCCGACGGCAAGGAGATGGCATTCTCCCGCAACACGGACGTGCCCACCTCCGTGGGCACGGGCAACGACGTCTGGACGGTGGCACTGGATGGAGCCGCGCCCCCCAGGCGCCTGACCGAGAGCAAGGCCAACGACGTCTCGCCCCAGTACTCGCCGGATGGGCGCTACATCGCATACCTGGCCATGGCCCGCCCGGGCTTCGAGGCGGACCTGGCGCAGATCGCGGTGGTCGACCGCCGGACGGGCGAGCGACGCATCCTGGCCCCGTCGCTCGACCGGCCCGTCGCGTTCTTCGCCTGGTCCGCCGACTCGAAGACCGTGTACTTCCTGGCCCAGGACGAGCTGCTGAGCCGGGCCTATCGCGTCCCGGCGGCCGGCGGCGAGGCGACGCCGCTGACCGAGGGGACCTTCAACAGCGCCCTGGCCGTGGCGCCCGACGGCCGCACCATGGTCGTCGCCCGCCAGTCGGTGAAGCTGCCGGTGGAGCTGTTCGCGCTGGACGGCGCCGGGAAGACGCTGCGCCAGCTCACGCACGTGAACGACACGCTGCTGTCGCAGCTCGCCCTCTTGCCCGCGGAGCCGTTCTGGTTCGAGGGCGCCGCCGGCGCGCGTGTCGAGGGCTTCATCGTCCGGCCGCCCGATTTCGACCCGGCCCGGAAGTACCCCGTCGTCTACCTGGTGCACGGCGGACCGCAGGGTGCCTGGGAAGACTCCTGGAGCTATCGCTGGAACCCCGCCATGTTCGCGGCGCCCGGCTACGTGGCCGTGCTGGTCAACTTCCACGGCAGCACCGGCTACGGTCAGAAGTTCACCGACGAGATCAGCGGCGACTGGGGCGGCGAGCCCTTCGACGACCTGATGAAAGGGCTCGACGCCGCGCTGCAGAAGTACCCGTTCCTCGACCGCTCCCGCATGGTCGCCGCGGGCGCCTCCTACGGCGGCTACATGATGAACTGGTTCGAGGGGCACACGGACCGGTTCCGCGCCATCATCAACCACGACGGCATGTTCAACACGTTCAGCGCCTACGCCTCCACTGAGGAGCTGTGGTTCCCCGAGTGGGAGTTCAGGGGCATGCCCTGGAGCAACCGGGACCTCTACGAGAAGTGGAATCCGGCCAACTTCGTCCAGAACTTCAAGACACCCATGCTGGTGATCCACGGCGGCCTGGACTTCCGCCTCCCCCTGGAGCAGGGGCTGGAGGCGTTCACCACGCTGCGCCGCCGGGGCATCCGCGCCCGCCTGCTCTACTTCCCCGACGAGGGCCACTGGGTGCTGAAGCCCCAGAACGCCATGGTCTGGTGGGACACCATGTACGGGTGGATGAGAGAGTATATGGGGCCGGCGAGCTGAGGCCGAGGCTGAGGCTGAGGGGCGTGGCACGCGGCGCGGTCATTCCGCCACGTCCCTCGCAGGGCAACGAAACTTCATCTCACGCAGAGCCGCAGAGCCGCAGAGAGGCGCGCGGCGGCCGAGGGCCGCCGGCGTTTCCTCGGACAACGACGCGGTCTCTGGATCATGTTGTTGTTAAACAACAAAACCCGGATTCCTGTCGCGCCGCGAGGCCGGCGCCGCCCGCGGACCGCGCCGGACCGGCTGCAGTTCTCTGCGGCTCCGTGTGAGATGCTGTTGTTGTTGCCGTTGTCGTTGACGGTCAGGCGCCCGGTGTCAGCTCGGCCGCTACGGCGGCCTGGACCACGGCGAGCAGGCGGTCGACGTCGGACTCGGTCGCCCGGGGGTTGACGACGCAGGCGCGCAGCCAGAAGCGGCCGCCCATCACGGTGCTGGACAGGAAAGCCTCGCCTCCGAGCTGGACGCGGGAGAGCACGGCGCGGTTCAACCGGTCCAGCGCTTCGCCATCGTCGCCCAGCGCGGGCGGCGCGGCGCGGAAGCACACGATGCTCAGCCCCTGGGGCTCCCAGAGCACGAGGGCGGGCGCCTGCCGCACGCCGGCGGCCAGCCGCCGCGCCAGGGCCATGTCGTGGGCCAGCAGCTCGCGGTAACCCTCCAGCCCGAAATAGCGCAGCGCCAGCCACACCTTGAGCGCGCGGAAGGGGCGGGTCTGCTCGGTGCCGAACTCGCTGAACCAGGGCGGGCCCTGGACGCCGTGCTCGTCGCCGTCGGTGCGCAGGTAGGGCGGTACCAGGCTGAAGGCGTCGCGCAGCCCGGCGGCGTCCTTCACCAGCACGAGCCCGGCGTCCACGGGGACGTACAGCCACTTGTGCGGGTCCAGCGCGACGCTGTCCGCCCGCGCCATGGGCGCCAGCTCCGGGCGCAGCTCCTCCAGCATCACCGCCGGACCGCCGTACGCGCCATCCACGTGCAGCCAAACGTCGTGACGCGCGCAGACGTCGGCCAGCGCGTCCAGCGGATCGATCGCGCCGGTGTTCACGCTGCCGGCGCTGGCCACCACCGCCACGGGCAGGCGGCCATCCGCCAGATCCTCCGCCAACATGGTGTCCAGGGCGTCCGCCCGCAGCCGCAGCCTCTCGTCTCCCGGCACGTGGCGGATGCTGGCGCTGCCCAGGCCCAGCAGCTCCACCGCCTTCTGGTGGCAGCCGTGCGCCTCGCTCCCCAGGTACACGGTCAGCCGCGGCGAGTCGCCGCGGCCCTGCAGGCCAGAGGCGCGCACGTCCCAGCCCACGTGGCCACAGGCCCGGTGGCGCGCCGCCGCCAGCGAGATCAGCGCCGCGGTGGACGTGCCGCTCACCAGCAGCCCCGCCGAGCCCTCCGGGAATCCCAGCAGCCGCCGGAACCAGCCCACGACCTCGTGCTCCAGGGCGACGGCGCCGTGGTTGCCGCCGGCCACGCTCGGGTTCATGGCCGCCGCGAGCGCGGCCCCGAAAACACCCACCACCGCCGGGGGCGAGTTCACCCAGCCGTAGAAACGCGGATGGCCATTGCCGAAGGGATAGGGCGCGATCTCCCGGGCGAACTCGTCCAGCAACGTGTCCACGGGCTGCCCCCGCTCCGGCAGGGCGCTCGACTGCGCCCGCGCCAGCCGGTCCGGCGGCAGCGGCCGGAACACGGGCTCGTCCGGCAGATTCGAGAGATGCTCGGCCACGAGGTCCGCCACGCGGTAGCCCACCCGCCGGATCTCTTCCGCCGTCCAGGTGAAGTCCATCTTCCACCTCCCCGCGGGACACCTCCCCGCTATCGATCGCAGGGATCCTAATGCGTGGAGGGGCGGACCACCACAGACACGCGCAGACGCAGGCGCAGGCGCAGACGTTCACGGGAACGGGCCCGTAAACGTCTGCGCCTGCGCCTGCGTCTGTGTCGTGAATCTGCGGGGAGGTTTCCAGTCAGCCGGCGGTTTCCACCTCGAAGCGGCAGCGGGGGCGATCGCCGTGCTCGCAGAACTGGCGCACGGGCGCGTCCACGGCGCCCGCGAGCACGCCCTCCAGGAACGAGCAGACCCGCGGCTCCTCCGCCACCGCCGTCGCCAGCGGGCAGGCATGGCCGGTGATCACCACCTTCGTGCCCTCCCGCGTCATGTCCGCCTCGGCACCGATCGCCTCCATGAGCGGCAGCAGTCCGCCCAGCCGCTCCAGCGGACCCGCGCCCGTGACGCCCGCATTCGCGCCCGCCCGCCGACCGATCGCCCGCAGCGCGTCCGCGAGTGCGTCCTCGCCCAGCCGCTCCCGCAGCTCCCCCACCAGCTCGCTCACCATGAACGCGTACGCCTTCGGGAACAGCGACTCCGCCTCCACCGTCAGCCGGTAGACGTGCGCGGGCTTGCCGATCGCCCGCCGCACGCCCTCCTGCTCCACCAGCCCGTCCCGCTCCAGCCCCGCCAGGTGCGCGCGCACCGCGTTGTCCGTCAGACCGACTTCGTCCGCCAGCTCGTTTACGGTGCGGCTGCCCCGCCGCAGCAGCCCCACGATGCGGCCGCGCGTGCTCGCCAGGAACCGTTCGTTCCAGCGCGTTCGTGCCATTGTTTTCCTCCCGGGTATGCATGAAGGCTAGTGGCGGGCGGCCCCTTTGTCAATTGTTTACTGAAGATTGTGCCGAAACCGCGGCCATTTCCACCATTTCACCATTGTTTATTTGACAAACTCCGGCCGGGGTGTCATGGTTCACGCGCGGCTGTCACTGGCGGCAGCGCGCGTAGCCGACCGGGGCGTCGGCGCGCTGCGAACCTCGAGGGGAGAACGGTGCTTCATGGACAAGCGATTCGGGCGGGGCCTCACGCTGGCGCTGCTGGCGCTACTGGGTGCGGGTGCGGGGGCGGGGGCGGGGGCGGGGCTGCGGGCGCAGGCTGCGGGCGCGACGAAGGCGGCGCCGGCGTTGTCGGACCCGCAGGTGGCGCACGTGGCGGTGACGGCGAACACGATCGACGTGGGCATGGGGAAGCTGGCGCTGGAGCGGGCGCGGGGCGCGGCGGTGCGCTCGTTCGCGCGGACGATGATCCGCGACCACACGGCGGTGAACGCGAAGGCGGGCGCGCTGGCGGCGCGCCTGCACGTCACGCCCCTGGACAACGACGTGAGCGCGAGCCTGCAGAAGTCGGCAGGCGAGGCGCGGGCGAAGCTGTCGACGCTGCGCGGTCGCGCCTTCGACCGGGCCTACATCGACCGGGAGGTGAGCTACCACCAGGGCATGCTGGATGCGATCGACAAGGTGCTCATCCCGTCGGCGCAGAACGCCGAGCTGAAGCAGCTCCTGGTGGACGTGCGGCCGGCGATCGCGGAGCACCTGGCGCACGCCAGGCAGCTGCAGGCGCAGCTCGCGGGTGGGCGGTGACGGGGCCAGGCGCTCGCCGGCGCAGGTGGGCGCCGGCTCTGGCGCTGCTGGCGCTGGCGGCGTTCTCGCCGGCGCCGCGGCGCCACCTGGTACAGGTGCGGGGGATGCAGTACGCGCCGGCCGCGCTCGAGGTGGCGGCGGGCGACACGGTGGTGTGGCAGAACACGGACATCGTGCCGCACACGGTGACGTCGAAGGGCTGGAACTCGGGCCCGATCGCGGCCGGAGCGTCGTGGAAGAAGGTGATGCGGGCGCGGGGCGTCGTCGCCTACCACTGCACGTTCCATCCGACGATGGTGGGGACGGTCACGGTGCGCTGACGGACGGCGTCGCCGGGCCCGCTTGACAGGAATCGCGCGATAGGCAATCATTTAGACCATGATGACGAGCGCCACCCGCTATTACGCCTACGCCTTTACCTACGCGACCCGTTCCACGGGACGCGCGCGGAGGCGCAGGCACGCATAGCGGCGAGCCTCGCACAGACCGGGCGGCCCGTGGAGCGATCCACGGGCCGTTTTTCTTTTTACCCCCAGGGCAGGTGCCGCATGATCATCGTCGTCAGGCCGGACGCGACCGAGGCGCAGCTGGACCACATCCGCGAGCGGGTGGAGGCACGCGGTCTGCGCACCCACGTCGTCAAGGGCGAGCAACGGGCGATCGTCGGCTGCGTGGGCGACGACTCTCTGCTGGGCGAGGCGGCTTTGCTGTCGCTGCCGGGCGTGGAGTCGGTGACGCCGCTGCTGAAGCCGTACAAGCTGGCGTCGCGGGAGTTCTCCTCGTCTCCGACCGTGATCCGGCTGGGCAAGTGGGCGACGGTGGGCGGCCCCTCGGTGCTGGTGATCGCGGGCCCCTGCGCCGTGGAGGGCAGGGAGATGCTGCTGGAGACGGCGGAGGCGGTCTCGGCGGCCGGTGCCGGTGCGCTGCGCGGGGGCGCGTTCAAGCCGCGGACCTCGCCTTACGTCTTCCAGGGGCTGGGCGTGGAGGCGCTGGAGTTGCTGGCGGAGGCCCGGGCGATCACGGGGCTGCCGGTGGTGACCGAGGTCATGGACACGCGCCAGGTGGAGCTGGTGGCGGAGCATGCCGACGTGCTGCAGATCGGCGCGCGCAACATGCAGAACTACGCGCTGCTCTCGGAGGTCGGCACGGTGCAGCGGCCGGTGCTGCTGAAGCGGGGGCTGTCGGCGACGCTGCAGGAGCTGCTGCTGGCGGCGGAGCACATCATGTCGCGCGGCAACCGGGACGTGATCCTGTGCGAGCGCGGGATCCGCACCTTCGAGACGGCGACGCGCAACACGCTGGACGTGGGCGCGATCCCCTGGCTCAAGTCCCAGACGCACCTGCCGGTGATCGTGGACCCGAGCCACGCGGCCGGGCGCGCGGACCTGGTGGCGCCGCTCGCCTACGCCGCCGTGGCCGCGGGGGCCGACGGGCTCATCGTCGAGGTGCACCCCCGTCCCGAGGAGGCGCTATCGGACGGCGACCAGTCGCTGACGTTCGACGCGTTCGCCGACATGATGGCGCACCTGAACCTGTTCGCCCGCGCCGCCGGTCGCACGGTCGGCCGCACGCTGGAGAGTGTCGCATGACCGACCTGACGACGCGGCTCCTGGACCGCACGCGCGCCAGCGCCTGCACCATCACGCCCCTGGAGAGCGACCGCATGACCACACCCGCCCGCCCACCGGCCGACCCCCGCCGTGACCTGGCCGCGCTGCGCCAGGAGATCGAGTCGGTGGACGCCCGCATCGTACAACTCATCGCCGAGCGCACGGCGCTGGCGCACCGCATCGGCGAGGTCAAGCGCGCGGCCGGCCAGCCCATGCTCGACCCCGCGCGGGAGGCCGCCGTAGTGCGCCGGGCCGGGCTCCTGGCCCGCGACGCCGGCGTCGCCCAGGAGGACGTGCGCGAGATCTTCTGGCACCTCATCGGCCTCTCCCGCCGGGCGCAGGAAGGCAAGAGCTGATGGCGGGCGCGCCCGCCAACCCCGACTTTGCCCCCAGCGGCGCCCCGGCCCGGGCCGCCGCCCCGCACACGGCCGCCGTGATCGGCCTCGGCCTCATCGGGGGCTCCATCGCCCGGGACCTGGCCGCGGCGGGCGTGCGCGTGCTGGGCTGCGACCGCGACGACTCCACGCTGGAGGCGGCCATTGCCTCCGGCGTGGTAGCGGACTCGCTGGGCCCCCCGGTCGGGCCCGCCTGGGGCGGCGTAGCCGAGGCCGACTGGGTGATCCTGGCGGTGCCGGTGGACGCGGCCCCGGCGCTGCTGCTGTCACTGGCGCCCGCCCTGGGTGGCGCCCAGCTCGTCACCGACGTGGGCAGCACCAAGTCCGCCATCACGGCGGCGGCCGAGGGGCTGGGTCTGGGCCCGCGCTTCGTGGGCTCGCACCCCTTTGCCGGCGACCACCGCTCCGGCTGGGCGGCGTCCGCCGCCGGCCTCTTCCGCGGCGCCCGCGCCTACCTGACTCCCTGCCCTTCCACGGGCGACGTCGCCCTGCACGCCGCCCGCCGGCTCTGGGGCCTGTGCGGGGCCACGGTCGAGCTGATCGACGCTGCCGCGCACGACCGGCTGATGGCCTGGGCCAGCCACCTGCCGCAGGTCGCCTCCAGCGCGCTGGCGCTGGCGCTGGCCGATGCGGGCATCCCCCCCGCCGCCCTCGGCCGCGGCGGCCACGATGCCACGCGCCTCGCCGCCGGCTCGCCCGAGGTGTGGACCGGGATCGCGCTGGAGAACGCGGCGGAGCTGGCGGTGGCGCTGGAGGCGTTGGAGGGACGGCTGGGCGAGTTGCGCGAGGCGCTCAAGCGGCGAGACGCGGCGGCAATTCACGCGCTGCTTGCAGCCGCGACTGCGTGGTCGGGGGAAGGCGGGTGAGGCGGGTCGGGAGCGCAAGGCTCCCGGAGGTTCTCGCCAGGATCAGCCGAGCACGCGCCCGGGGTGCCGGTCTTCAGGCGCTCCTGCGTCGCGCCGAAACCACCCGGAGCGTGGCCTGGTTGCGGGCGCGCGGCTTGGGCCGCACGACGATCTCGACGTCGTTGCCCAGAGCGTTGAGGAAGCGCGTGAGGCGCTCAATGGAGTAGCCGGACACCTTCCCGCGCACCAGCGCCGACACCTTCGGCTGATCCAGCCCGAGGATCTCGGCCGCCTGAGCCTGCGTGAGTCCGCGATCCTCGATGGTACGGCTGATCTGAAACGCCAGATCCGTCTTCGCCAGCAGCTGCTCGGCGTTCGGAAGGCCGAGGTCCGCGAAGATGTTGTCACTCCCGACCTTGTACTCAAGCTCGTCGCTCACCTTCCTCCTCCTCGGTCGTTTCGCAATATGCCCGGATCTGGCATGTTTGTCCAGCCCTGTCGCCTCCAGTTTGGAGGTGCGCCGAGCTCCCGCAGTGAAGACTCTGGGGTCAGGCTGCGCGAAGTGGTCGCAGATCGGACGGCGACGGTCGGCCGAGGCCCAGCTCGTCAAAGGCGCGATTGATCTCGTCCACCGTCACCTCGCACGGGGAGACGATCTCGATTCCGAGCGCCGACCCATCCGCAGCGTAATCGACGAGGAGGTCCGGGCCGATCTCGCGTGTCCGCACGCTCTTCTGACCCGGCCTTGCGGCAAGGTAGATACACGCGGCGAAGGGCTTGCCCTTGCGATAGGTCACCTGAATCGAGAAGGCGCTCATGGCAGGTGCGCGCCGGCGTCGCCTGCTCCGAACCACTCGGCGCGCGGAAAGGTCCGTACCAGCCCCAGCAGGTACACCGCCGCCGCGCCCAGCAGCAGCGGCTTCGTCCCCACCAGCAGGAAGAACACGCCGGCGAGGAGGGCCGGCGCCTCCACCAGCGCCCACGCGATGACCAGGCTGCCCTGCACCTGGCCCAGCGTCGCCGGCGAGGGAGGCCTGGCCGCGTCGCCCTCGATCGCCCGCAGCGCCCGCCCGCGGAACGCGAGCGAGCCCGCGACCCCCGCCAGCGCCGCCGCTGCCCAGATGTAGAGCGCCGCCCCTGGCGAGAATGCCCGCGGCGAGAGCCCGGTCTCCCCCCCGTTCGTCAGGAACCACCCGATCGCCCAGAAGAGCACCACGCCCGCCGGCATGGCGGCCGCGATCATGCGCGCCGTGCGGAGTGCCACCTGGCTCTGCTCCATCGGTCCTCCTCGTCGGGGGTTAGGCGCGTCGCGGACGTCAGGTCCCGCGTTCCGCCGGATCGAAGCGGTAGTCGACGACGTCGCACACCGGCTCGTAGCCGATGCGCCGATAGATGGAGTTCGACGTCGGGTTGGAAAGGTCCGTGTAGAGGAAGCAGAAACGTCGCCCGGCGTCCAGGATCCGTCGGCTCAGCGCCGCCACGCACGCCGACGCGTACCCTCGCCCGCGCCACTCCGGCGGCGTGTACACGTAGCCGACGCGGCTCCCGTTCGGCGTGTCTCCGCTCGACGCCGCCATCGAGCGCGCGCCCTGGTCGTCCCAGAGCAGGATCCGCCCGCCCGCCACCAGCTCGCGTGTCCGCTCCTCGTTCGCCGCCACGCCCGCTTCCGCGCTGAACGCGGCCACCCACGAGGCGACGGTGCCCAGGTCGGCGTCCGTCGCCGGCCGCGCGATCCCGGGCGCCGGACGCTCCGGCGCGATCACTCGCTCGAGCTGGTAGATCCGCTCCCGCATCGCGGGGCGCCCCTCCCGGACGACGACGCCCCGCAGCTCGCTCCACGCCTCCGCCAGCGCCGCCGCCTCCGGATCCGGCCCCAGCACGCCGCGCAACTCCTCGTACACGCCCGCCACGTCCCGCGCCAGCGGCCGCGCCACCTCCGCCGGCAGTCGCGTGATCAGCAGGTTGAACGGCGGCGTCCGGAACGCGCACCCCAGGATCTCGCGCCCCCGCTCGATGGTGGCGAGGTAGATCGGCGGCTCGAACCCGACGCTGGACTTCTCCAGCCGCGCCGCCAGGGCGAGCATGAGGTTGTGCTCCGCCTCGCGCTCCAGCAGCCACGCGTCCGCCCGCCGGCGGAACGCGCCGAGGGAGGCGTGGCGGTGGATGAGGACGGGGGCGGTCGTCATCGGCAGGGCGCAAGGGCAGATAGTCGCAGGGAGCCGGCTACGTAGCTCGGCGCAGCCGAGCGCAGCGGGTGTCCCCGCTGGGACAAGGGCGCGCAGCGCCAGCACAGTGAACGTGATCCACGCTGTTGTTCGTTTCAATCAACTTCCTGATCCACCGCCTTTAGCAGATGCTGCTCATAGGCGGAGAGCCAGAACGTACCGAGATGGTCCTTTGCTTCCATCTGCCGGGTCCATTTCCAGTGCCGCTGCAGATAGGCAAGCAGCGCCGTCCGGTAAACAGTTGAGGCTAACGCGAGAAGCGGCGGCGCTGGGTCAGGCCCGAAGGGCCGCAGCAGGGCCCGCGAAACCTGGTCTCCGTGGACGAACTTACTTCGAGCTTCGTAGAGGTGATCGTAGACCTTGGCGACCAGCTTCGCGCCGCGGTACTTGATCTTTGGGCGACGATGCTCAACGACCCGGTATCTCCTGGAGTCCAGCAGCGGGTTCATGTCCCAGACGAACTGCTCGACAAGAGCATGGCCGTCAAGGCGCCGAACGTTTCGATCTGACGGGGCTGCAAGGATCTCGATCGCGTTCACCCAGAGAACGGTTCCGACGCCGACCTCGTGGATCGAACTGTAGTTCCTGGACCTCATGGACGCAGCCATGTACGCTAGTTCGAGCGACCGGAAGAGCGTCCTCCCTGCCGCGACGTTCCGGCCATTTCGATAGGTGTCGAGCCACGCCTTCCCGAGCCAGACTGCGAGTCTCTCATCTGAGAAAATGTACTCGGCTACGGGCAGGCCATGCTCGAGCGTGAACACCATGTCTTCAACGGGAGCGGCGAAGCTCTGCAGCGCTGGAGTCAGGATGTCTACGTGTGATCCGTCCACTGCCACTTCAGCGGCATGATGATCGAACGATTCCGTCCAACTAGCCCCCTGCCAACCTCCGTTCGCCCGCACGTGGCATACACATGCCATCGCAACGGCATTGCGAAACGCAATCACTGGCTCGGCCCTTTTGCCGAAGCTGTCCAGCCAACGGCGGTGCGCCACCAATAGCGTCGGATCATGCGGACGTGAGTACTCGGTCAGGAACCGGCTGAGCAGTGTTGAGGCCGCTGGTGACCACTCGCAGTAGGCTTGCACACGCGGATCATCGCGGGCCACCAACGCCATACCGGTCAGGCCGAGGGTCAGGCCAACGTCGTTCACTGCCTGGGCCTTGATTTTCAGGCTTGGAATGATGAACACAACGATCCAATCGGGCCTGGTCATCAACGCCCCATTGCCAGGGGACCAAATGGCGCCTGAGGTTCCAGGTGTTCACTGCACCCCGGAGCCGCGCGTCAGCGTGGCGCAGCGGGTGTCCGCGAAGCGGCCAGCGGCCGCAGGTCGCGCAGCGTGAGCGCTCGTGTCAGGCGCTGCGGGGGCGTCTCCTGCCCACGGCCAGTCGTGCCTGCGTTACCTGGCAACGCCTACTGATCCGGACGCGCGCGCGGGGAAATCAGGTACATCCGTACCGCGCTCGCGAGGATGGCGGCCAGGGCAGCCCCCAGCACGAGCACGTTGTGTACGATCAGGTCTCCATCCGCGAAACGAGCGCCCCGAAATAGCCAGAAGACCCGGGTGGCGGCCGGCTGCAGCGCGAGAACGATTACGCCCCCGAGGATCGCAACCTCATACTGAGAATACTTGCTGCCCCATGCGCCCATTGCGCCCTCTTCGTCGAGAGAAACAGCCGTCTCAGCTATCGCGCCAATATGCAGCCCCATGCACCTGGTAACCTATACCTGCACTGCGCGACACGTAACCAAGGTGTACGCGACCGGGCCGAACTGTCCCCGCAGGGGGGCGCCGCATTGGCCCAGGCTCACCGGCCGCGCGACCGGCCAGCCCTCACCTCGTCCGCCCACCCGTGTATGCGTCCACCACCGTCCGCTCCATGTGCCTGTCAGGGTGGGCCATGGGCGCATAGCCGACCCGGGCGTACAGCGGGTGGGCGTCGCGGGTGGCCAGGGACCAGCGGCGCAGGCCCTGGAGGTCGGGGTGGCGGTCGATGGCGTCGAGGAGCCAGCGGGCAAGGCCGCGGCGGCGGTAGGGCTCGAGGACGAAGACGTCGCAGAGCCAGGCGAAGGTGGCGCGGTCGGAGACGACGCGGGCGAAGGCGACCTGGGCAGGGCCGTCGAAGATGCCGAAGCAGAGGGAGTTGGCGAGCGAGCGGGCGACGAGGTCGAGGGGGATGCCGCGCGCCCAGTAGGACTCCTGGGAGAGGTAGCGATGTATGGCGCTCACGTCCATGCGCGCCGGGTCCGACGTCAGCGTCAGGTCGCCGCGGGACTCCTCGATGTTGGGTTGGGACACGGCTCCTCCTGGGCGTTTCGGGACGCGGCGCCGGCGGGTCAGACGCGCTCCCCCCCCGGCTCGTACCCCTTCCCCACCTCGCACCACCTCCCTCTTCGGTACCCGCAGTCCCTGCACTTCGGCCCGGCCTCAGTCCGGTAGTCCCCCGAGCCGATGCGCGCGACCGCGTCGCGGGCGGCGGCGAGCGCGCGCTCCAGCACGGGCGCGCTGACGTCCACCTCCTGCACGTGCCCCGGCTCCAGGAAGACCAGCCGGCCGCTGGCCACCGTTCCGGACGCCGCGGCCCGCGCCGCGGCATGGAGCTGGACCCTGGACCTGGGGCGCGTACTGCTCGACCAGGGTGCGTAGCCGCTGGGCGTCGTGGATGGCATTGGTCTTCCAGTCCACGATGTGCCAGGCGCCGCTCCAGGGCGGTTGGTTACAGCCGTCTACTTCAGTTCCACGGGCGTCCTCACGGAGCTCGCCTGGTGTACTGGTTGGGCGCACCGGGCGTGGGCACGCTGCCGGCGACCTGGGCGCCGCTGTCATGCGTCCGGGTCAAAGCAGTGGTCAGGGTGATGCCGCTGCCCGAGACCTGTGCGCCGGCCTCGTGCGCACTGGTGAGCGGCGCGGCGACGGTGATCGTGGCGCCGCCCGGGGCGCCGCCAAAGCCGCCAAAGCCTCTGCGGATCGCGATGGAGGCGATGACCGCCGTCTCCTGGTTCGCGCCGCTGCCGATGGTGATCGTCTGCCCGGAGTTGAAGCCCATCGCGCCGGCGACAGGGATAGCCGTCGCGCCCACGCTGGTGGCGGTGTCCACCGTGGAGGCGCCTGGCGTGCCAACCGTCGCGATGACGGCGGTCTCGAGGTTCGCGCCCGGGTCGATCAGGATCTTCTGGCCGGCGGCGAAGTCCGCCACGCTGGAGACCTTGATATTGTTCGCGCCGACGGCCGCAGCGGCCGACAGGGAGGCGGCGGCCTGCAACAGGAAGTCGGTGCAGTTGCTGTCGGTGTCGAGGCCGTCCGGGAAGCGGCCCGCGCTCCGGTTGGGCGCGGCCGCGGCCGGCCCGCCTCGCCCGCCGAATCCGAAGCCTCCCCTGCCCGCGCCGGGCGCAGGTACGCTGCAGCCGCTGCGCCCTGCTCCGGAGGTCGCCTGGTCGCCCTCGGCGGCCCATGGGTCGACGAGGCCGCCGTAGTTGAGGCCGTCGACGACCCGGCCCGCCGCGTCACGCAGCACCATGTTGCCGGCGCCGCCGAGGGCGGGGCCCCCGAACCAACGGTTTGGCACCGGCGTCCCTGGGTAGCCCGCGGTCGTGACCTTGGCGTCACGCACGACCGCGTCGATCGGGTGGTCCATGGCCAGGGGCTGGTCCAGCGTGATGCCGGTACCGAGCGGCTGGACGGGCTCGTTGCTCGAGTGGGTAAAGGCCGTCGCCGGCTGGAAGCTGATCCCGGTTCCCCGGGCGCTGAAGGGGATGTTGGCCGCATGGTTGAACCGCAGCGGGGCGGCCAGGCCGAGGCCCGTACCGTGAGCGACCACATCCTCGCGGTCGAGATGCGCCCTGGCGAGGGCCGGCGTGAAATCGACGCCGGTGCCGCTGGGACTTGAGGCGCCGACGGCGGTGATCGTGACCGTTTCCAGGTTGGCGGGGGTGCCGACGCTCATCTTGTCGCCCACGGTGAAGCCGGTCAGGTTGCCGCGCGCCCGCAGGGCGATCCTGGTCGCGCCGGCGCTCGCATTGGCCGAAAGCGTCGCACGGCCGGCCTGCGTGCCCACACTCGCGACCGTGACGGTCTCGATGCCGTGGCCGACGCTGGCAATGTCCAGCCGGATCCTGTCGCCGACCGAGATGTTGGCGACCGATGTCACCTTGATGTTGCTGTCGCCCGCTTTTGCGTCCACCGCCAGCCAGGCCTGCGTGCCCGGCTTGCCGACCGCGGTGACCGTGACCACCTCGTATCTCTCCACGGACTTCGCGACGGTGGGGTAGGTGGCGCCGTGGCCGATGCCCATCTTCTGGCCCACTTCGAACCCGGCCACGCTCGCGACCGGCACGTTGGTCGAGCCGGCCGGGATCGTGATCACCGGACCGTCGGGGAGCGGCTGCCACACCGTCGTCGTGCTGGCTGCGCCTGGACGACCTCCGCCGAACGGCGACTCGGGCGCCCCGGACGCCGCCGCCGTGCCGAGCTTCGCGATCCTGCGGGTTTCCAGGGCCGCGCCCGTGCCGATCTCGATCGCATCGCCGACCGACATGTCGGTCGTGCTCCTGACGTGAATGGCGGCGTCACCCTTGTGCGCGGGAACCGCCAGCCCGGAGTTGGACAGGCCGAGCAGGTAGAAGCCACGAGCCGCGAGCTTCGTCCCCGCCGGGATCTTCACCGACGAGAAGATCGCCTGCTGGGTCGGATGCTGGGTCAGGGTCCAGCCCGAGATGTCGACGGCACTGCCGCCGGCGTTGTAGAGCTCGATGAACGAGTCCGTCGAGTTGTTGGGAGACCCGGCGCTGACGCGGAACTCGTTGATCTTGACCGGCTGGACGTTCCGCACCTTTTCGGTCGTCGTTTCGGATCGGCTCTGGCCGCCCCTCGCGCTCGTCCAGGAGACGTTGCCGACCAGGTCGCCGTTGAAGGCCGCCGGTCCCGACGTGACCTTGAAGGGCGCGCTCACGCTGGCGCCCGGCGCGACCGGGCTGGCGAACGTCTTCGACGAGCCGGTGGAGCCTGCGACCACGGAGGTCCAGCCCGCGGGCACGGAAATGCTCAACCGGACGCCCGTCGCGGGCGCCCCCGTTGTATTCGTGAAGGTCACGGTGCTGTTCTGCGAGGAGCCCGGCGAGAACGTCTGCAGTCCCGGCGGGGTGGCCGTCGCCGACGCCGGCGCCAGGGTCAGGCGCGCCACGTCGTACCCGGCGGCCACGACATTGGCCTGGATCCGCTGGTTGGTCTCCTGCGTCGGGAAGGTGCCCGCGGCCGTCATCGCGCCTTCATAGAAGGTGCCCTGGGAACCGTTGCTGTTGTCGCCGCCGTTGCCCAGGAGGATCGCCCCCTGCTTGCGCATCGGGTCATAGGTGTGGTCGACGCGCGGGCCGTCGAACATGATCGACAGGCCGCCCTTCTGCGCATCGCCGCCCATGGATCTCCAGTGGTGCGCTTCGCCGTCGGCCGTGGCAGTCACGAAGCGCCAGGTGATGTTCGGCAGCTGTGCGCAGAGCTTGGAGCCGTCCGGGTTGACACAGCCCACCAGGTTGTTCTCCTGGTCGGTCATGATCCACGGGCCGGGCGGGTTGCCGTGATACCAGACCCCGATATTGCCGAAGAACGTGGTCTCCATGGTGCCGTTACCGTCATCGCGGCTGTCGGTCTCGGCGTTGCCGTAGTCGTAGCAGCAGCCAGAATTGTAGTGATGGCCGCTGACGACCCAGTACTGCCCCTCCGCCTGGTCGTCCACAGCGGTGCCCTTCGCATCATTCCAGCGCAGCCCCATGCCCGGCTCGATGAAGACGCCGTAGGCCTTGTGGCCCATGATCGTGATCGGTGCCATGTCGGCGATCGGGACGTTGTTGAACCCACCCATGGCCGGGCCGCTGAATCCGCCGCGAGGCGCCTGGACGAGGTGGTTGCCCCGGCCGGACTGGTCGTAGATGGTCGTGATCCAGCAGTACGTGTGGGCGCAGAAAGCGTCCTGCGCGGCCGCGTCCGCGTATCCGCCCGCATCCGGCACCAGCGCCGCCACGGGCTGGACCACGCCGATGTCCCGGGTCTTGCCGTCCGATTGACGCATGACCTGGTAGAGCGGGCCGTTGTAGGAGGCGTACAGCGCGCGCGTCGTGCTGTGGGCGGCCGTGCAGGGCGTGCCCGCTGCGGCGTAGATGTCGCACGGGCCCTGCGGCCGGGGCGGAGCCGTCCCGGCCGGTGCGGCCATCGTCAACGTGCCGGCTATCAGCGTGAGAGCCAGTGCGAGCATCGACACGATCGCGCTCCTCGTTTTCATGGTTGTCCTGTTAGCCTTGCCGTGGCCCTAACGTGCGGTGCGGCGGGGCAGGAGGCAACGCCGCCGCAGGACATGGAAAACAGGTTGGGACTGACAAGCCTCCCGGATCTGCCCTGCCGTGCGCCATGTAACAACATGTACGGGACCGGCCTGAGCTGCTCCCGGGCGGGAACGGGTCAGGTCCTCTCCGACCCCGGCTCGAACCCCTTCCCCACCTCGCACCACCTCCCCCTTCGGTACCCGCAGTCCCGGCACTTCGGGCCGGCCTCGGTGCGGTAGTCGCCGGCGCCGATGCGGGCTACCGCGTCGCGGGCCGCGGCCAGCGCGCGCTCCAGCACGGGCGCGCTGACGTCCACCTCCTGCACGTGGCCCGGCTCCAGGAAGACGAGCCGGCCGCTGGCCACGGTGCCGGAGGCGGCGGCCCGGGCGGCGGCGTAGAGCTGGACCTGGGGCGCGTACTGTTGGACCAGGGTGCGCAGGCGTGAGTCGTCGTGGATGGCGTTGGTCTTCCAGTCGACGATGTGCCAGGCGCCGGTCTCGTCCTGGAAGGCCAGGTCCACGATGCCGTGCAGGACGGTCCGGGCGCCGCCGGGCAATGCCAGCGGCACGTAGAAGGCCACCTCTCGCAGGAGCGTGCCCCCGGCCGCGCGGATCTCGGCGGCCAGTGGTGAGCGCAGCGCCCGGCCGATCATGGCGACGGCGGCGGCCGGGATCCCGGGCATCTGCGCCTGTAGCCGGTCCAGCTCGGCCGCGGGGTCGGCGCGGAAGTCGGCGCGGGCGAGCGCCTCGTGCACCAGGTTGCCCAGGTCGGCAGCGCCGCTCGCCGCGCCGGCGGCGGGCGCCCGCGCCGGGAACTCGGGCAGCCCCAGCTCCGAGAAGCGGTAGACCAGGGGGCAGCGGATGAACCCGGTCAGGCGGGTGATCGCGATCTGCGCCACGGCGGGCTGGGCGATGACCAGCGGCCGGACGGCGGCGTCGAAGCCCGAGGGCGCGCCGTCGCCGATCGGGCGGCCGGCGGCCAAAGCGCGCCGGTGCAGCTCGAGCAGCGAGCGGCTGCGGTCGGCCAGGCGCGGTGACGGGTCCACCTCGCGTACCCATTCGACCCGGACCACGGCCTCGCCCCAGGGCTTCTCCTCGACGCCGGTCCCCAGGGCGGCACCGATCTCGAGCTGGCAACGGATCCAGGGCAGCGGCCTGTGCTTCCACTCGCCCGCAGCCGCGCCCGCGCCGGCGATGCCCGAGAGGACGAGCAGCTCGCGGGCGCGCGTCGTCGCCACGTAGAGCAGGCGCTTGCCCTCCTCGGAGGCGCGCCTGGCCATCTCCTCCCGCGCCTGGCGCGCCAGCAGCGGCCGGTACCAGTCGCCGTCGCGGGCCACGGCCAGGAAGGGCGTGCCGTCCGGGCCCACGCCCGAGGCGTCGGGCGAGCGCCAGTAGTCGGCGAACAGGTCCGCCACGAAGACGACGGGCCACTCCAGCCCCTTGGCGCGGTGCACGGTGGTGATGGTGACCGCGGGCTCGCCCGGCTCGGCCAGCGGCGCCTCGGGGTTGTCCTGCAGGTAGCGGGCGACGCGCCGGGCCCGCAGCAGGAACGCGCGCAGCGTCATGGGCCCGGAGGCGCGCGCCAGCGCGACCAGGCGCTGCACGTTGGCCGCGCGGGCGCGCCCGTGGTCGTCGGCGAAAACCCGGGCGCCGTAGTCGGTGCGCTCGATCAGGCGGCGCAGCAGCGAGTCAGGCGAGGCGGCGTCGCGGTCGTGGCGCAGGGCGTCCACGGTGGCCAGGAAGCGGTCCAGCCGCTGGCGAGCAGCAGGCGCCAGCGACGCCGCGCGCAGCACCGGCCAGTAGGGCTTCTTCGAGGAGGCCCGGGCGATGCGCAGCGCGACCAGGGCGTCGTCGTCCAGCCCGCAGAGCGGCGAGCGCAGCGCGGACAGCAGCGCCAGGTCGTCCAGCGGGTTCTCGACGACGGCCAGGCCGTTGAGCAGGTCCTTCACCTCGAGGCCGTCGAAGAAACCCGTGCCGCCCACGGTCACGAAGGGGATGCCGCAGTCGCGGAAGACCCGCTGCAGCGCCTCCACCGTGGCGCCGCGCACGCTGCGCAGCAGCACGGCCGCGTCGCCCCAGTGGAACGGCCGCGTGGCCTTCGACTCGGGGTCGAACACCGGGACCCGCTCATCCGCCAGGCGCTGCAGCCGCTGTGCGATCCAGCGCGCCTCCCGCTCCCGGGCCTGGTCGGCGGGCTCGCTGCGGTCGGCGTCGTCCGGGTCAGGCCGCTGCTCGACCACGCAGCACTCGACCCGCGCCAGCCCCTCGGCGGCCGGCGGGTAGGGCAGCTCCGCCCGCAGGGGAGCGGCGCGCAGGAGCGCGTCCTCCCGCCAGAGCACCTCGCCGGCGGCGTTCACCGCCGCCAGCACCTCCGCGCGCGAGCGGAAGTTCTGCTCCAGCCCCGTGGTGTTGCCGCCGGCGGCCCCGGTGATGTCCCGGAACAGCTCGACGTCGCAGCCGCGGAAACCGTAGATGGCCTGGCGGGCGTCGCCCACCACGAAGAAGGTGCTGTCCCCGTCGTCCCCCCAGAGCCGCTCCCGCAGGATGCGGTACTGCAGGGGGTTGGTGTCCTGGGCCTCGTCCAGCAGGATCTCGGCGAACTGGCGGCGGTAGTGCTCCAGCACGGTAGGCCGCTGCAGCAGCGCCAGCGCGCGCAGCTGCAGGTCCTCGTAGTCGAACAGGCGACGCGCCGCCTTGTGCGCCTCGTACTCCCGCCACAGCCGGGCGGCCCAGCGCTGCACCAGGGCGACCCGGCGAGCCGACTCCGCCTCGGCCGCACGGTCCGCCTCCAGGTCGCGCCTGCGGAAGTCGTCCGCGATGAGCCGGGCCGGCTCCAGCCGCTCCTTCCACTCGTCCTTTTCCGGCCCACGGAAGTGGGCGTAGAAGCCGATGCACTGCCAGAGCTCGGTCGCCGTCGCCGGGTCCCACTGCGGGTCCTCCGGCTGCAGCGAGGCGACCAGCCGGCACAGCTGCGCGTAGCGCTGCCCCGACACGCCCCCGACATACTCCGGCGTCGTGAGGCCGGCGACGTCGCCCAGCAGCTCCAGCATCCTGGCCCAGCGCTCGGCGGCCCAGGCGTCGAAGGCGGCGGCGGCCGACGCCGCGGCGCCGGCGGGCGTCTCCGCCTCCAGCTCCTCGGGCGTGCCGCCCCGCTCGCGCGTCTTCTCGACCACGGCCGCGACCAGCTCGAAGAGCGCCCGGGCGTCCGGCTCCTGGCCCTGGCCGTATTCCGTGTCCAGGGGCGCGAACTCCGGGTCGTCGCAGAGCAGCTCCAGGGCGTCGTCGAAGAAGAGCGCCCGCTCCACGTCGTCGATGATGCCGAAGCCGGGGTCCACGCCCGCTTCCACGGCCCACTCCCGCAGCATGCGGGCGCAGAAGCCGTGGATGGTGGAGATGTGGGCGACTTCGGCGTCCCGGCGAGCCTGGTCCATCCCCAGCAGGCGGAAC
>JADGQX010000082.1 GCA_017881445.1 Gemmatimonadota bacterium
CTGGCGGATTCGCACCCATGAGCCACGCGCGGCCAGGGCGAACGACCGGAGCGGGAGAACGGGAGAACAGCGGGAGACGGGGCGGCCTCGCCGCCCCGCTCCCGCTCTCCCGCTCTCGCCGGGACGACCAGAAGTCGCCCGGGCTCGCCGTGTCGCCGTGTCTGAAGTTGTCGCCGTGTCCGCCGTTCAGCGCCCGGAGCCGTCCACGTCCGCGGCCGTGTCCGGCGGCTTCACCAGCCTGGGCGTGCAGCCGGTCAGGGGAATGCGCAGGATCTGGCGGTGAGCCATGTCGAGGGCGTAGAGGAAGGCACCGTCCACCGTGAGGCCGTAGAAGTGGGCGCCGGGGATGGCGATGGACCATTCCTGCCGGCCAGCCTTGCCGAAGCGGATGATGCGGCCCTGGCCGCCGCGCTCCGCCGCGTACATGTCGCCGCAGGGGGCCGCGGCCACGGCCACCAGGCGGCCCCGGCCGAAGCCGGTGACCAGGGTGGTGACGCGGCCATTGGACGCCAGGCGGATGGCGTCGCCCCCGTAGCCGGCGGCGACGACGTCGCCCGAGCTGTCCGTGGAGATCTGGTAGAGGTTCTGCGGCAGGCGCGCGAAGCCGGAGACGCGGCCATCGCGGGTGACGCGCCGGAGCGAGCCGGTCCAGTCGGCCACCAGCACGGAGCCATCGGGCAGGGCGGCGGCGCCGTAGGCAGGGGCCTTGCCGCCCACGCGGGCCACCAGCTCCGCCGAGCCGTCGTCGTCCACGCGGTAGAGCAGGTTCTCGCCCTCGGCGCGGGCCACCACGAAGGCGTCCCCGGCGCGCGTGACCACGGGCGCGTAGAGGGCGTCCGAGGGGAGGCGTACCAGGGTGTGGGGGAAGGGGTCGTCGCGGTTCAGCTCCAGCACCCGGGGGCTGGGGCGCAGCCCGAGCGGGTCCCAGCCGTAACCCGCCTGGATCAGGCGGCCGTTATCGGCGGCCAGCCCCCAGCTCCAGGGCAGGCCCGTGGCCACTATTTCCGCGCCCGCATGGGAGGTCACTTCCAGCGCCACCACCACGTCGCGCGCGAACGTGCTGTCGTCCGGCGCCGCCAGCCGGACCGTGTCCGCGTATGCGCCCGGGGGCAGCGCCGCGGGATCGGCGCTCACGACCAGCGCGTCGCCATCGCGCCGGGCGCGCAGCCAGGAGGACGACGTGGCCCGCGCCACCCAGTCGCGGACCCCGGGCGCGCCCACCCGCACCACCTGCCCCGGGGTCGAGGAGCCCTCGGGCGTGGCCAGGCGCACCAGGGCGGGGGTCGCGCCCGGCGCCGCGACGGCGGCCCGGACGTGCACGTCCGCCGTGATCACGCCCCGGCTCTCTCCGATGCCCGTGAGGGCGAAGCCCGCCGGCCGCAGGTACTCGAACGTCTGCCGGTGCGCGCGCCCGGGGAACGGGTCGCCGCCATCGGCCATGCGCGCCTTGCCCGCGACCGGGTCGCGCGTGTCCGCCCGCAGCACCGACAGCGCCGGCCGGCGCTCGTCCGAATTCCAGATGCCCAGCTCACCCCGCTCCGGGTCCACGTGCCAGACCAGCAGCCCCTGGCCGGGCAGCGCCTTGTCCGACAGGATCCTCTGCCGGTTCTCCAGCAGCAGGTACTCCCCCGCCGTGCCCGGCACGTCATAGCGGAAGATGGTATGCGACGTCTCCACCGCCGCCAGCCGGAGGCGCGCGCTGTCCCGGCGCAGCCAGACCTCCTTCACCCAGCCGAGCTGCTCCTTGGACCAGGCCGACAGGTGCGCCGGTGAATAGGGTGCGCTGTGGCTCCCCGTCCCCATCAGGCCCCAGGCGCCGATCCCCTGCGAGCCGCCATCGTAGTTGTACAGGTCCGGCAGGCCCAGCGCGTGACCGGTCTCGTGCGCCAGCACCCCCACCTGCAGCGGGCCGCACGAGCGCGGGTCCACCGCCGGCAGGATCAGGTAGTCCGCCACCGAGATCCTGCCCCCGGATGCCGCCGGCGACGCCGTAGGATACGGCTTCATCGCCCCGCGGTGCGGCCAGATCGCGCCCGAGCGCACGTCCGCGCCCGGCGCGCCGCAGGGCAGCGCGTAGACGAAGACCACGAAGTCCGCGTAGCCATCGTCGTCCCCCGAGTTCGGCACCCCGTCCGGGCCGTCATTGTCGAACTGCCCCATGTCCACCGAGGCCTGGACCTGGCGCAGCGCCTCCTCCCGCAGCTCCCGCACCTTGCCGAAGTGACCCCAGCCGTATTCCTCGCGCGGCAGGTAGTAGCCCGCCGGATGCGGCAGCCGCACCCAGGACGTCACGTTGCCCGTCACGTGCAGCAGCCCGTCCGACACCTCGTCGAAGTACGAGGTGTAGCTCACGGTGTCGCCCTTCGCCTGACCGAACAGACGGTCGGACAGCGCCTGGCTCGTGAACGGCGCCGCGTCGTCCCCGTACAGCACCGGTACCACCAGCACCCGCAGCGTCCCGGTCAGCGCCGCGCCCTGCCGCGCCGCCTCCGCCGGGTCCATGCCGTCCAGCGTACCCGTGGCCAGCAGCTCCTGCCGCCGGCGCCGCACCTGCTCCACCTTGCCCAGCCAGGCCCGGCTGAACTCCATGGGCGCAAACGGCTGCTCGTCTTCGAGACCCGCAATGCTCGCTGGCGGCAGCACTCCGCCCGCATCCGGCAGCGCACGCGGCAGCTGCGCGCGCGCCGGCGTCGCGCTCGCGCAAGCGACGAGCACGGCGATCAGGGCGCCCAGGCCATAGTGTTCAGAAGGCCTGTAGCCCATCCTGTACCAGGGATGGGTGACGATGGCTCGCTCCTTCGCGGGCCGGGCCGCGCGTCCTCACGCGGTTGCCGGGGGTCTACATCACTGTGGGTTCGGAATTGGAGGGGACGAAACCGGTGAGAACAACCGGAGTCCACTCTAAGGCAAAAGATGCCAAGCATTTCTGTGGGCGTCAAGTGCGTTCGGCCCGCCCCCCCAAGGGGTTGATTCCCCTCGACTCCCCGCTATATTGCTATGCTCGGCGGCGCCTTTTCTTCGACGCCGCCGTCGCGTCTGCCCTCGGCGCCAGGTGGCCCCGGGACGCGGCGCTCCGCCGGACGCTCCGGCGCCCGCAGGGCCAAACGGTCGCATAGCTCAGTTGGTTAGAGCGCACGGTTCACATCCGTGAGGTCGTAGGTTCAAGTCCTACTGCGACCATGGACGCCGTAAGTCGTTGTGAGATTACGACTTACGGCGTTCTTTCTTTTCCTTCCTCTTTGCCCAGGTCCGTCCACGGCTACCAGCGCCCGGACGCCGATTACCTGGGCGTGGATTCGACGCGTACGCAGCTGTCCGGCCACGGCGGCTCGGCCCGGATAGGCCGGGCCGGCAACGGGAGGTGGCGCTATGCCGCGAACTTCAACTGGCGCTCGCCGGGCCTGGAGCTGAACGACGCCGGCTACCTGCGCGTGGCCGACGCCATTCAGCAGGGCCTATCGGTCGACTACATCGTCAACGATCCGACCCGGCACTTCCGGAACTACAGCATCCACCTCGGGCCGGGCTCTGCCTGGAGCGTCGGCGGAGAGCGAACCGACACCTACGCCAATTTCGACCTGGGGGCGCAGCTCACCAACTACTGGCGCGTGAACCTCTCCTCCTCGCGTGAATGGAGCGCCCTCGATACGCGCCTGCTGCGAGGGGGGCCCGCCCTGAAGACGCCGGGCCTCTGGTACGGCTTCGCCAGGGTGCGGACCGACTCGCGCCGGGCGCTCCAGCTCGGTATCGCGGGCAGCAGCAGCCGGTCGGACGGCGGCCGCACGAGCGATCGCCGGCTCACGCCCGATTTCGCCTGGCGCGTGAATCCGGCCCTCAACCTGTCGGCCAGTCTCCTGTACGCCTCGTCACACGACGACCTGCAATACATCGACGCACCGTCATTCAGTGGAGGGAGCCGTCCCGTCCTCGGGCGCGTCGCCCAGAAGACCGCGCAGCTCACCGCTCGGGTGAGCTACAGCCCGCGGCCCGACATCTCGGTCCAGTACTACGGCCAGCCGTTCGTGTCGTCCGGCCGCTACAGCGACCTGAAGGTGGTCACTGATCCCCGGGCCGACCGCTACGATGACCGGTTCCACGCGTTCAGCGGCGCCGTCCTGGATCCGCAGACGGACCGGTACCGCCTGGACGAGACGGGCGACGGGGTGGCCGACTACACCGTGCGCAACCCGGACTTCACGTTCCGCGAATTCCGCTCGAACCTGGTGTTCCGCTGGGAATACCGGGCAGGATCCAACCTCTACCTGGTGTGGTCGCAGTCGCGCGCCGGCTACGGCGAGGATGGCGTCTTCAGTTTCGGCCACGACTTCCGGCGGCTGTATGACATCCGGCCGCACAACGTCCTGGCCATCAAGTTGAGCCACTGGTTCACGCTTTGAGCCAGCGCCCATCGGGGTGGGAAGCGGAACAGCTCGCCGCGGCGAGCGCGACGGCTGAATGAGCTGGTGCGCCTCAGCGCGCCGCAAGCATCTGCCACTGCCCGGTTTCCGCCGACAGGAAGAGGGCATCAAGCACGGCCATATTGGCGATGGCATCCTCCAGCGGAACCGGCACCACGCCCTGCCCGCGTACGGCACGCGAGAACAGGTCACCCTGGAGCGTGTACTGGTCCACGGCCGGGAACTCGATGACCGCAGCGGCGCGGCCGGCAAACTCGCTGCCATCGTCAACCAGCACACGCATCGCAGCATCGGGCGGGGCATTGAACGGGATCTGCAGCTCGATGCGCCCTCGCGTGCCGAAGGCCTCGAACCGCTGGAACGGTACCAGCTGGGTGGCCACGTTGAAGGTGGCGCGTCCGCCGGAGAACTCGAGCACGCCGGAGGTGAGACGATCGATGCCGAGCCGTGGGTCCCGCTCGATCAAGGCCAGCACGCGCAGGGGCTCCGACCCGAACAGCCAGCGGGACAGCGTGACCGGGTAGCAACCGATGTCCATGAGACCGCCCCCACCCGCGGCGACGCCGTTGCGAATGTTGGCGGGGTCGGCCTGGAAGTAGCTGAAGTGCGCGCTGGTGAGACGCAGCTCACCGATGCGGCCGTCGGCGATCAATTCGCGGACGCGGAGCCACTGGGGGTGCGTGCGCACCATGAAGGCCTCGGCCAGCAGCAGGCCCGATTGGTCCCGCACCTGCAGCAGGGTCTGCGCCTCCGCCGCAGTCAGAGCGATCGGCTTTTCGCACAGCACGTGCTTGCCCGCCTGGAGCGCCCGCAGGGTCCAGGGTACGTGCAGATCGTTGGGCAGAGGGTTGTAGATGGCCTCGATGTCGGGATCGTCGAGCAAGGCCTGATAACTGCCGTAGGCCCTTTCGATCCCGAGGCGCGCACAGGCGGCCGCGGCGCGGCGCTCATCCCGTGAGGCGAGCGCAACCACGCGGGACCAGGTGCCCCGCTGCATGGCCGGGATGACCTTCTGGAGAGCGATGGCCGCCGCGCCGAGCACACCCCAGCGGACCGGCACGGCCGCTGGCGCGGGGGCCTGCCGGTCCGCCGCCGGAGCGGACGATTGGCTGATCATACCGCATGATAGGCGCCCTCATCGATTCAGCCAATATGCCAAGGTCTCCGCCGCACGGTTTCGCCACTTCGGCCGTTCGCCGGCGCGCCCCAACCGACTCAGGTCGTTGGGGCGCTCTATTTGCCTACGGAACTGGTGAGCTGCTTGGAGGACGATTTTCGCGGAAGGACGCGGCGGAATCGGCGAAACTCCCTACGGAACGTCTTCTGCCCGGTACTCGATGGCCCGGGAAAACCCGCCCTCCAACGGCTCGAGTCGGAATCGGGATTACCCGGGAGCGCAAACGAGCATATCCATCCCGCCGGCAAGGGCGCCCGCGCGCCGGGGTATCACCGGGGCAGGTTGGCCCTCAGGTACTCGACAAACGCCCGCAACGCCGCCGGCGCGTGCCGTCGCTTGGGGTAGTAAAGGTACATCCCCGGAAACAGTGTGGAGAACTCCGCAAACACCGCGACGAGGCCGCCCCGTACTCAACCTACGGGACACCCTCGCCGAAAACGCCGTTTTCCGGGCGTCCATACCGCAATCACCTGCGCACGCGCTCCCGCCCGGCCGGGCCCCGGCTACCGCGCTCCGGTCGCGGCCCGCTTCCGGTACGGCTCGAGCTGGTGGGTGTACTTCTCCAGATCGGCTCTCAAGTTGGGCATGTCCTGCGGACCGTTGCGTAGCTGCTGGATCTCGCGAGACGGCAGCTCGTGCATGGCGACGAGCTGGTTCGCTTCGAGGAGGTTGACGGAGGTCTCGGCCAGCTCGAGCCCCTGCTCCCAAGTTGCCTTCGGATCGACCAGCCACTTGCGGTTGTTGTCGACAGTGCGGGTGACCCAACCTTCGCGGTCGGGGTCCTCGAGCACGTCGTCGTTTCCGCGGTTGCGGAACATGCCAAACAGCGCCGCCACGATGGACGGGTCGCGGATGGATCCATCCGGGTAGAACACGCCGTGGACCGTGCCCCACCGGCGGGTCACCATCAGCTCCCAGATGTACCAGCCGACGTGGGCGTTCATGTGCTCCTGGAGCGCCACGTCGTACGGGTTCGCGCGGCCCGTGCAGCCGATCTCGGTATTGATCAGCGCTTTGCCCGTCTCCGCCGCGTACGCCTTTGCCTTGGCGATCTCCGCCCGAATGCCGGCGCGAGTCGGGTAGTAGTTGTGGTAAGAAAGCACGTCCACGGAGTCGCCCATGGCGATCATGTTGTCGGCGAACGTGGCGCCGATCGTCACGGGCGTGCGCTTGTCGAGTTGCCGGAATACGTTCGCCATGTGCATGGCGAATCGCATTCGCAAGCGGTTCTCGGCCGAAGCCGGAAGCTCGCAGCACTCGGGCTCGTTCATCACATCCCAGAACTGGAGGCCCGGTTCCTTGCCAATCGTGGCGACGAGGTCCTGCGCCCACTCGCGAGCACGCGGCCACGCGCTGGTGTCACCGGGCACTGCCTCCTCGTACTGGACCGTGGCCATGACACCGATGCCGCGGGCATGCGCGGCCCGGACGAAGTGAAGCAGGTTCCGCCGGAATGCCGGTCTGTCCTGGATCCACGCGTCCCACGACAGGAACACGCGCACCTGGTTGAGCTTCAGGCGCAGGGCGTAATCAAGGTCCCGCTCTGTCTCCGCGGGTTTGTATTGCTCCCAGAACTCGGGCGAGGTACGCGCGGGCGCCGCCCGGTAGTTGAAGCCGCGAGTCCCCGAGAGGTCCTTGGGAATCCGTCGCTGCCCGTGGAGGGCAATCGGGGTCAGGAGGAGGAGTACCGCCATCGTCGCGGTGCGCGCCCGCATGGGATGTCTCCATTGAAGATCGAAACCAGGGGGCGGAAATGGCGCCCCGCGGCAGTGAAGATCGGGACGGCGGGCGTGAACAATCAAGCCTCTTCGTTCCGACGAAGCCGTGCCGGCGTCGGCAGCGTGGAGGCGCAACCTACGGAACACCCCCCGCGAAATCGGCTGTTTTCGGCTGACCCATGGCCCTGATCAAGCTGAAACAGCCCCCACCGCAGGCGTTTAGCCGGGATCACCCGGAATAAGCCGGAATCGCAAGCGAGTCCTACTGCGACCATGACAGCGAAGTAGACGTGATTGCGCCCCATCGGCTTATGCCGATGGGGCGCGTTGTTAGGTGTGGAATACCTCGGCGGATTTCGTGCGGCCGAGGGTCCCCGCGTGGCGGTCTGCCGCGGAATTCGTCCTCAAGGAACCTGGGGGCGTTCACGAAGGCGCTCCCGCGATCATCCCCTGAGGCCGCCTCCGGCGGCGCGACAACAGCCGCTCGTGAAACGACGAAACGCGCGCGGCGCGGTGGCCCGGTACCTCCGTTGCCCAGGACGGGAGGGTCGATCCGCTGGCCAGGACGGGGCAGAAGGCGTTGCGCCGCCGGGTGAGATCCTGGACGACACGGGAACGGAAAACGCCTTCGTCACCAGCGAGCGAAGCCATGGAGCTCCTGTACTCCTCGATATCGACCAGCTCCAGACGCACCCGGATGCGCTTGAAGAGCCGCGGCCAGTGCTGGCCGGGGGCGACGACGTGGTGCAAGCCTCCAGAGTAGACCAGAAGCATTGCGCCGCCTTCGGCCGCGCCGATCACATCGGCGATCCCGGACCGAACCCGCATCGACTCGCCGTTCTTGTCGTAACCACTGGTCCGGAGCATCCGACCTTCCGGGCACACGACGGATATCGCCGTGTCCCGGGTGGCACTGCGGAGAACCTCGTCCCAGGTGCCGTCGCGCTTGCGCGAGATGGGCACGACCCGATCTGCGACGAGCCGGAAGAACGCGCCCGCACCGAGCTGCCGCATGGTCTCGTCGGCCACGGGTACGACGCCGCCGCACGCCAGACGCCAGAGCAGTCGCTTCGGAGCGACTCCGACGAAGATCGCTTCGTAGAGGCTCGTATGATTCAGCAGGGAGATGATTCGCAGCCGGTCCACCACGCCGGGATCGAGCCGCGGCCACCCGATCCACCTCGCATCGAGGCGGTAGAAGACTCGGGCGAAGGTACGAACCGCGAGAAGCAGGAGAAACGTGCACAGCGGCTTCACTGGCGCAACTCCGGCCAACCCTGGCGTTCGGCGCGGGTAGAGCCGCGCGCTCAACTCGGGAGATCCGTTGGGATCAAGCGTCTTCGGCCCGGCCGCCGTCGGCGCAACTCAGCCGATGCGTCGCCCCGTGCCTGGCCCGCCACACACTCGTCGTGCGATGATCGGTCAATCTGCGAGGGCAGACTCGTATCTAGCTCGCAGGAAGCGGCCGATCAAGGCTCATCATGGTTCCGTTCGCTCTCGCCTCGTGGCTCCGGGCGACCGGGCGGAACCCGTATGTTGGCCCTGTTCCGTACCCAACCTGCGGAACACCCCCGGGGAAATCGGCGGTATTCGGGCGCGAGAAGCCGACGGTGCCAGGGTCGCGTACGTGGTCCCAGGGGCAAACCTGGCTTCGCCGCGGCAACCGCGCCAGCCCGTGCTCCGGGCGAGGTAGACGTGATTGCGCCCCCATCGGCTGACGCCGTTGGGGCGCATTGTTTACCTGCGGGATTGCACGCCCTACCGTTGTGGGGGCGGGCGCACGATAGTACCGTTCAGCCGATTCCTCCTTTCGGCTCATGGCGTGGACGGGAGGGCTGATGCGCTACGTTCCTGCGGCGGTTGTCGCGGGATGCCTCCTCGCGGCTCCCGCGATGGCAACTGCGCAGTCACCGGCGGTTCCACCGCCGCCCCGGATCCCGCCCGCCATGCTGCCTTCGCCTGCGCCTCCGATTCCGGAGTGGCGTGACCTCGTACTCCGGGAAGGCTTTTTCCCTGCGACGCCGACGCGCATGGGCGCGCTGCACGTCCGCAACGGGACCAGTTCGGAGGTCGAGCTCGTGCTGTTGGAGGATCACGGGTTCCGCATGCTGGCGCGGCTCGCCCCCGGAGCGGCCGTGACGCTGTCGGACCTCGTCGCCGATGGCCTGTGGCTGCGGCTCTTCGCGCGCCGCGCCAATGACCGCGACCTCCTGGACATCACTCACTGGTCACTGGGCCCGGCGGACACAACCTGGTGCACCATCCGACCGAGCACGGCCCGGCTGCGGTACATCATCTCGTAGTGGAGCCCGGGCCTCAGGGCGCGAGTTCACGAAGTACACGTTTCTTCCGCCGGAGGAAGGCGCATGAAGCTGCGAGTGGCGGTTACGGTGGCGGCGCTGATGCTGCTGCCGCGCGTCGGGCAGGCGCAGGGTGCGACGGGTCCTCTGCCTCTCAGCCGGGCCATCGTCCAGAAGCTGATCCCGCTGTTCCAGGCGGAAAAGGCCGGCGGCAGCGCGTTGGCGACCAAGCTGGCTACCGCGAGCATGACCAGGGCGACGTACGGCGCCTATAAGAACACGCTCGTGATCGCCAGTCTCGACAAGGCCGATCCGGGCCGCCTCGCGCGCAACACGCTCCTGGCCAACGTGCGCAAGGTGAACCTGGAGATCCTGAAGCAGGCCGCGGATGACGGCATCACTATCGTCGGACCGTTCGGACCGGTCGGGCCGGACACGGTGACTCCTTGCGGCGTGTTGTGTGGGCTGCGCTGACCCGAGGCAACTGTCGCGCCCCTTCGGCCCGGAGCCGATGGGGCGCGTCGTTTGTCGCTCTCACGCGGCGCTCCGCCTCGACTCGGGCCAGATGAGCACCGCCACGCAGGTCAGCCACAGGATGCACGATGCGCCGATACTGACGGCCAGCACGCGCACCCGGCCGGCGTCGAGGAGAAGGCCCGCCGCGCCGAGCGCGACGAGGAGAGCGCTCGTGACGTAGTAGGCGCGAGCGGGAAAGAGGCGGGCGAGCGCCAGGAAGTGCAGTCCGACGATCATGGCGACGACCGGCGTCAGCAGGTCATCCCTGCCGGCGTCGCGGAGCATCTTCAACGCGACGAGGATGACGACGGCCTGGATGCCGGTGACGAGCCCGATGGTGTATCCGCGCTTCGCCCGCTCCCGCCGCCGTTCGGGGCTCTCGTCTCGCGTCCGCCCCCACGCGGCTCCGACGAGCAGGGCAAGCACGATAGCCGCGCCGGCGTAGCCGAGCGTCGACCCGCTTCCCGCCGCCCGCAGCCCCAGGATCCACCAGATAGCGCCGTAGCTCGCGATCGTCGCCACCGCGATGACGAGGCCCATGAGTGACTCCTTTGGCCGCCCAGCGGCCCGGAGGAAACGCGAACCGGCGATGCCTTGCGCGGCGGCGCCCGCTCAGCCGAAACGCTCGGTCACGTGGGCGCCGCGCGAGAGTATGTTAGCGGACCTTGCCGGCGGAGTTCTCGAGGAGGACGTGGGAGAGCACCGCCGTGTCGGACTTGTCGGGCAAGTGCGAGCAGAAACCGATCCCCACGTAGAAAGGCCCGTCCAGGTGCAACTGGAGAGGGGGGCCGAACTGGTGCATTGGCTCGCCCGCCAGGCTGATGAAAAGGGCAAAGGAGTCGCCGCGCTTCTCCACGCCAATGCGCCGCGCGTGGGCAATGACGAGGTCGTCGGGCGACTTGCCGCCAGGAAGACTGCCCCGGCTGCCAATGCGATACTCCATGTCCTTTACGCGCGCGTTCTTCTCGGGACGCTGCGCAAGGTGGATCATGCCGGCGCCATGGAGAGCCACCAGGGCCTCCCTGGAATCGTCATCGAGATCCTGGCGAATGACGAGGACTGCCTTGCGGTCGCCAAAGCCGTTCGGGTCCGGGAAGGCGATGTCGGCCGCAAGCGATACGTCGCCCGACATTTTCTTCCAGAGATAGCGAAACTCATCCCGCGTATACCAGACGTTATAGCCCGCTGAGTTGATCGTGTATTGATGCGAGTCGGAGTCATAGCTTGCGCTGCCCGGCACCACCGCGCTTCCAATATCAGACTGGCCGGAGAATATGCCGATGGGCTCATCAAACAACCTGCTGGGCCGATGAAAATCCGCCGGTGGCGCCACCTGGACGTGCGTGGCGGAGCCCGGTTGCGCCCACTCCGGCACAGCGGGTGTTTGCGCGAGAAGCCCTTGCGGGCCGGCGCACAGGATCAGGACCGGCAGGAAGCCTGCGGTGCGGCGGTACCGGAGCTTCCGCACCCACGGGGGAAGCGGCGGACTGGGGGTCTCTTCCCGGCAGATCATGGGTGCTCCCGCGCGCGTGGCGTCCAGACTCCAACGGCATACTCGCTCTGCACCACGAAAATCGCCACCCGGTCCAGTCATCCAGCATTGTGAAGGAGAGCTTACCAGCGCGAGAACCGTCGTCAAGTGGATCGACGGGACAGGAGGCGTGAGATTGTTGGCATGCCATGCGCCGCTGCGGTCGCGCGGCGAGCGACAACGAAGGAGGTAGATGATGAACATCAAGCGCAGCGGTTCGCAGCCCTCCGCCAGAGGACCCACCGAGTGGTTCACGGGCACGGTCCGGATCGACCCCCTGTTCGGCGCGAACGCCCCGGCGCGAGCTGCCGGTAACGCCGTGACGTTCGAGCCCGGCGCTCGCACGGCATGGCACACCCACCCGCTGGGCCAGACGCTGATCGTCACCTTCGGCTACGGCTGGGTGCAGCGCGAGGGCGGCCCGATCGAGGAGATCCGTCCCGGAGACGTGGTCTGGTTCGAGCCCGGTGAGAAGCATTGGCACGGGGCATCGCCGACCGCGGCAATGACCCACATCGCCATCCAGGAGGCGCTCGACGGCAAGGCCGTCGACTGGATGGAGCACGTCAGCGACGAGGAGTACCAGCGCGGCCCGAACCGGTGAGGCATGCCCGCTGGACACGATCCGTTTACAGGAGAGCCGCACATGCTAGCAACCCGCAAACTCGGCACGCAGGGCCTCACGGTGTCGGCGCTCGGCCTCGGCCTCATGGGGATGAGCCAGGCCTACGGCACTTCCGAAGAGCGCAACGAACAGGAGTCGATCGCCACCATCCACCGCGCCATCGAGCTGGGCGTGACGCTGCTCGACACGGCCGAGGCGTACGGGCCGTATGAGAACGAAGAGCTGCTGGCGCGGGCGCTCGAGGAGCTCGGCAGCGGTGCGCGCGACCGGGTCGTCATCGCCACCAAGTTCGGCTTCAGGTTCGAGAACGGCGCCATCGCCGGCATGGACAGCCGGCCGGAGCACATCCGCGAGGCGGTCGAAGGCTCGCTTCGACGCCTCGGCACCGATCATATTGACCTGCTCTACCAGCACCGCGTCGACCCCACGGTGCCGATCGAGGACGTCGTCGGCACCATGGCCGAGCTCGTGCGCGAGGGGAAGGTGCGCTTCCTCGGCCTCTCCGAGGCGGGCGAGCGGACGATCCGGCGCGCCCACGCCGTGCACCCGATCTCGGTGCTCCAGAGCGAGTACTCGCTCTGGGAGCGCAACCTGGAGCCGCGCCTCGTCCCGCTGCTGCGCGAGCTGGGGATCGGGCTCGTGCCGTTCGCGCCGCTCGGCCGCGGCTTCCTGACGGGGACGGTGAAGCGCGCTGAGGAGTACCCGGAGGGCGACTTCCGGCGCGGCGATCCGCGCTACCAGGGCGAGAACTTCGACGCCAACGTGCGCGCCGCGTCGGCCGTGCGCGAGTTGGCGACGCGGAAGGGCGCCACCGCGGGGCAGATCGCGCTCGCCTGGCTGCTGCACAGGGGCGACGACATCGTGCCGATCCCGGGGACCAAGCGGCGGAAGTACCTGGAGGAGAACGTGGGCGCGGCGGACGTGTCGCTCACGCGCGAGGAGATGGCCGCGCTGGACGCGGCGCTCGCACCGGAGAAGGTGTCCGGACCGCGCTACGGCGAGAAGCAGATGTCGCAGGTGGACCGGTGACGCCCGCGGCGTCGGCATTGCGGCGCCCGCGCGTGATCTGTCACATGATCGTGTCGGTGGACGGGCGCATCGTCACCGGCCGCTGGCCCGACCTGGGCGAGGGGTGGGGCGAGTACGAGCGGACGGGCGCGACGTATGGGGCGGATGCCTGGATGTGCGGCCGCGTAACGATGGAGCCGTTCGCGACGCGGGTGCGCTCCGAGGCGGAAGTCGCGCGGGAGCACACCGGTGGCGCGCCGCGCGAGGACTTCCGCGCACCCGGCGCTCACGACTCCTTCGCCTTCGCCATCGACCCGAGCGGGCGGCTCGCCTGGGAGTCGAACGACATCGGCGGCGACCACGTCGTCGCCATCCTGTCGGCGCGCGTGTCCGACGAGTATCTCGCCTTCCTGCGCGAGCGCGGCGTGTCGTACCTCCTCGCCGGGGCGCGCGACGTGGACCTGTCGCTTGCGCTCGAGACGATCGGCGCGCGCTTCGGCGTGCGCACACTGCTGCTCGAGGGGGGTGGACGGATCAACGGCGGCATGCTGCGCGCGGGGCTGATCGATGAGGTGAGCCTGCTCGTCGCGCCGGTGGCCGACGGGGCGGTCGGCACGCCGTCGCTCTTCGACGTCGTCGGCGACGACGTGGCGCCGCACCGGCTGGCGCTGGAGTCGGTCGAGCGGCGCGCGGACGACGTGCTCTGGCTCCGCTACCGGGTCGAGGGGAGAACCACTTGAGCGCCGACACGATTCAGGCCACGCTGGCCGGCTGGGCCAACTTCTACCTGATCACCGGCACGGCGGCCGCCACCCTGACGGGACTGCAGTTCATCGTCCAGACGCTGCTCGCGTCCGCCGCACTCCGAGCGGTCAGTGGCGGCGACCCGGAAGGCGGCACGGCGGCGTTCGGGAGTCCGACCGTGGTGCACCTCTCCCTCGCGCTGCTCGTCTCCGCGGTGCTGTGCGCGCCGTGGGCCGGGTACGGTGGGCTGCGCGCGACCCTGGGCGTCCTGGGCGCGGGCGCGCTCGGGTACTCGGGCGTCGTGCTGCGGCGGGCGCGGCGGCAGCGGAGCTACGTGCCGACGACCGAGGACTGGGTCTGGCACATCCTGCTGCCGGCGGCCGCATACGCCGCTGTCCTCGTGGCGGCGGTGATCCTCGATCGCTGGGGACTCTACGCGGTCGCCGCGGCGACGCTCCTCCTGATCTTTGTCGGGATTCACAACGCGTGGGACACGATCACATATCTCACCTTCAACGCGCTGCGGACCGAGGTCCCTGAGACCGAGCCCACGCCGTCGCGTAGCAAGGATCAGGCGACGTGAGCGTTCCGACCGTCACCGTCCGCCCCGCCACGCCCGCGGATCTCCAGGCGATCGGCCGACTGGGCGCGCTCCTCGTCCGGATGCACCACGGCTTCGACCCGCAGCGCTTCATCGCGGCCACACCGCAGACCGAGCACGGGTACGCTTGGTTCCTCGGGACGCAGCTCGAGAAGGCGAACGTGATCGCCCTCGTCGCGGAGCGGGAGGGCGAGGTGCTCGGCTACACCTACGCGGGCGTGGAGGGGCCCGACTACATGGCGCTGCGCGGACCGGCGGGCGTGCTCTACGACATCGTGGTCGATCCCGCCCAGCGCGGGCAGGGCGTCGGTCGGATGCTGCTCGACGCCACGCTGGCGGCGCTCGAGGACCGGGGCGCGCCCCGGGTCGTGCTCTCGACCGCGGAGCGCAACGAGTCCGCGCAGCGGCTGTTCGCTCGCGCGGGGTTCCGGCGGACGATGCTCGAGATGACGCGCGAGCTGGACGGCGAGGCGTCCTGAGCGTCTCCACAACGGAGGAAACCGAGATGAAGACAGTGTTGGCGAGTACGCTGGTGTGGGGCGGGCTCGCGGTGTTGGCAGGTTCCGCGACCGCGCAGAACGTCACGCCATCGCCCGATACCACATCCGCGGAAATGCTGGCGCGGCGCCTGGCGGCGGATGAGAAAAGGCTGGCGGACTGGCCCAACCTGGCACGGTACCGGGATGCGAACGCGGTGCTGGGGGCGCCCGGGGGGGGCGAGAAGCGGGTGGTCTTCTACGGCAACTCGATCACGGACGCGTGGGCGAAGTACTTCCCCACGGAGTTCCCGGGCAAGCCGTACGTGGGGCGCGGGATCAGCGGGCAGACCACGCCGCAGATGCTCGCGCGCTTCCGGCAGGACGTGATCGAGCTGAAGCCCGCGGTGGTGGTGATCCTGGCGGGGACCAACGACATCGCGGGGAACACCGGCCCATCCACGCTAGAGATGATCGAAGGCTATCTCACCTCGATGGTCGAGCTGGCGCGGGCCAACGGCATCCGGCCGGTGCTCTCTTCCGTGCTCCCGGCGTATGACTATCCCTGGAAGCCGGGAGTGCAGCCCGCGCCCAAGATCGCCGCGCTGAACGCCTGGATGAAGGCGTACGCGGCGGCGAACCACGTCGTCTACCTCGACTACTGGACGCCGATGGCCGACGAGCGGCAGGGGCTGCGCGGCGACCTCACGACCGACGGCGTCCACCCGACCGAGGCGGGGTACCGGCTCATGGCGCCGTTGGCGGAGCGCGCCATCGCGGAGGCGCTGCGGGGCAGGTGAGGCGACGGGGCCCGGTCGCGCCCCGGGCGGCTCCCGTCAGTCGCCGCCGCGAAGCACCCGTAGGCGGCTCACGTTAGTCGCCGCTGCGAAGCACCCGTAGGCGGCTCCCGGCTTCAGCTCCGGTTGCTGCCCGCGCGGGCAAGCGCCTGCCCCAGCTGCACGGCGGTGGCCATGGCCTCACGCGTGATCTGGCGCCACGAGAGCCGGACGACGGTTATGCCGGCGGCGAGGAGCCAGGCATCTTTGCGGCGGTCGCCCTCGAACCGGGGCCTCGACGCGTGGTAGCGGAAGCCGTCCACCTCCGCCGCGATGCCCGCGGCTCGCCAGAGGAAGTCGATCTCGTACGGGCCCA
>JADGQX010000083.1 GCA_017881445.1 Gemmatimonadota bacterium
TGCCGTTGCAGTTGCCGTTGCCGTTAGCCAAAAAGAAGAATGCCCGCCCGACTCCGCCCACCGCGATGTCCCGGCTCTCTGACCCGCCACCTCAGCGTGCTCCGCGCCTCCGCGTGAGATTGCCGTTGGCCTTCCTCAGCGTACCGGCCTTGCCTCGCCGGGCGGTTCCCTGCGAGACTTGGTGATCATGGCGCGTGGCTACTCCAACGACCCGCGGCGGATCGTCCGCCTCAAGAAGGTAAAGCACGGCCAGGGGCCGCGGGTCCCGCCGAAGTCCGGGCAGGGCTCCTTCATCCCGCCCAAGCCCCCACTACCGCCGCGCCCTCCGCGCAAAGGGGCGGTCCCGGAGCCGGAGCGGGGCTCGTGACGCAGGGCACACCGGGAGCCGGCGCCGTGACGCCGGAAACGCCGCCCGCCTCCCCCGGGGCTGCCCCAGCCGACGCCTTCGACCTCGACCCGGCGACCATGCGCCGCATGGGCTACGCGGTCGTGGACCTGCTGGTGCAGCGCTGGGCCACGCTGGGCGAACAGCCGCCATGGCGCAGCGCCAGCCGCGCCCAGATGGAGGCGCGGCTGCGAGAGCCGGTTCCGGAGGCGGGGGTGGGAGCGGGCGGCTTCGACGCGCTGCTCCGCCGCACCGCCGACGAGGTCCTGGAGTACGCCGGCCGCATCGACCATCCGCGCTTCGTCGCCTTCATCCCCTCGTCGCCCACCTGGGGCGCCGTGCTCGGGGACATGCTGACCGCGGGCTACAACGTCTTCCAGGGCACGTGGCTGGAGTCGGCGGGGCCCAGCGAGATCGAGCTGCTGGTCATCGACTGGTTCAAGGGCTGGCTGGGCTATCCCGGGGAAGCGGGCGGGCTGCTGCTGTCGGGGGGGTCGGCCGCGAACCTGACGGCGCTCGTCGTCGCCCGGGACAGCCGCCTGCGCGGACCGGACCCGGCCGGCGTGCTCTACGCCTCGGACCAGGTGCACTCCTCCGTGGAGCGCGCGGCCCGCATCCTCGGGTTCGACCCCGGCCAGCTGCGCCTGGTCCCGTGCGACGACGCCTTCCGCCTCGACCCCGCCGCCCTCGAGGCCGCCATCCGGGAAGACGCGGCCGCGGGACGAAGGCCCTTCTGCGTCGTCGCCAACGCCGGCGCCACCAGCACGGGCGCCATCGACCCGCTGCCGGCCATGGCCGACATCTGCCGGCGCCACGGCCTCTGGCTGCACGCGGATGGTGCGTATGGCGGCTTCGCGGCGCTCACCGGGCGAGGCAAGCGCTGGCTCGCGGGCATCGAGAGCGCCGACTCCATCACCCTCGACCCGCACAAGTGGCTGTTCCAGACGTACGAGGCCGGCTGCCTGCTGGTGCGCGACGCCCGCGTCCTGGCCCGCAGCTTCCACGTCATGCCCGACTACCTCCGGGACACCGCCATCCTCGGCAGCGAGGTCAACTTCGCTGACCGCGGGTTCGAGCTCACGCGCACCACGCGCGCGCTCAAGATCTGGCTCTCGCTCCAGCTCTTCGGCGCCGGCGCTTTCCGCCACGCCATCGACGGCGCCCTCGACCTGGCCGCCGATGCGCAGCGTCGCATCGAGGCGTCGTCGAAGCTCGAGCTGCTCTCCCCCGCGGCCCTGGGCATCGTCTGCTTCCGACGCCGCCCGCGTGCGCTCGACCCGGACGCCGACGCCCTCAATGAACGGATCCTGCAGCGGCTGAACCACGACGGCATCGCCATGATGTCGTCCACCCGGATCCGCGGATGCTACGCGCTCCGGCTCTGCATCATGAACTGGCGCACCACCGCCGACGACGTGGCGCGGATCCTCGACGCCGTGGAGTCGGACGCACCGGAGGAATGAGGGGGAGGGGACAATGGCCGAGGTCAACTGCGTCCGCTGCGGCCTGGTCGGCCCACAGCTCGGGCGGCCGCCGCTCCGCAACGAGTTGGGCGAGCGCGTCTTCGCCCACATCTGCGGGCGCTGCTGGGCCGAGTGGCTCAAGTACCAGACCGCGCTCATCAATCACTACGGCCTCGACGTGCGCGAGCCCCAGGCCCGGGAATTCCTCACGGCCAACATGGAGGCCTACCTCTTCCGCACCGCGTCCACCCAGGACATCGACACGTCCAAAGAGGGCACCATCGGGCCCCCCGATTAGGAGAACGGCCACACCATCTCACGCGGAGCCGCGAAGAACTTCCCGGCGGGACGGCGCACCGGGACGCCCGCAAACCACCGGGTTCGCGACGATCCGGTTTTGATGTTCAAAATCAACAGAACAGAGACCCGGCCGCGGCCGCGACGCCGGGGGTACGCCGTGTACCTGGCGGCCGCCGGCTCTGCGGCTCGGCGTGAGACGAAGTTGTTGTTGCTGTTGCCCGTACCTTACCACTTGCGGTGTTTGTTCGGGCGCCTAGATTGCGCTGTCCCCGTACTCCCGCTCGATGCGGGCAATGCGGACGCGGTAGGCGGCGTACCAGCGGTCGCGCCCCTGCTGCTGGGCGAGCTGGTGCTCCTCGACGGCCTTCCAGGCGGCGATGTCCTCGAGGGAGCGCCAGTAGCAGACGGTGATGCCGACGCCGTCGTCGCCGCGGGCGCTCTCCATGCCCAGGAACCCCGGCTGGAGGGCGACGAGCTCCGCCATGCGCGCGGCAGTGGCGTCGTACCCGTCCTGGCGAGCGCCCTCTGCGTGCTTCGAGGTGAAGATCACGGCGTAGCAGGGCTCATCGGTTGTGTTCGCGAATTCCGTCATGGCCTGGTCCTGGAGGTGTTCATGAGCCTGGAGCTGACGGCCCGACCCCGCATTCAGCGACCCGCGGCCGATCCCGCGTATGTCGAGGCGGTGCGCGATCTGCGGCGCATTCCCGGCGTCGGCCCATCGATCGCGGACGACCTCTGGCGTCTCAACATCCGGCGCGTGGAGCAGCTGCGCGACCGCAGCCCGGACGAGCTGTACGGCCGCTTCTGCGCCATGGTGGGAGGCCCGGTCGATCGCTGCCTGCTCTACGTCTTCCGCTGCGCGGTCTACTACGCCCGCACCCCCGACCCCGAGCCCGAGCTGCTCAGGTGGTGGGCCTGGAAGGACGGCGCGGGCGCGCCAAGCATGTGAGCGACCGGGGCGGCAGTCAACGGGCGCGGGCGGAGCCGCCGCCGGCGGACTTCGAGCGCGGCGCGATCCTGTTCGACCTGGACGGCGTGCTGGTGGACTCCACCGAGTGCATTCGCCGGAACTGGAGCGAATGGGCGGTGCGGCACGGCCTGGACCCGACGGCGGTGATCCGCGCGGCCCAGGGCCGGCGCACGATCGAGACGGTGCGCGCCGTGGCGCCGCAGCTGGATCCGGACGTGGAGCTGGCCGCACTGGCCAGCGACGAGTCGCGTGAGACGGAGGGCGTGCGCGAGGTGCCGGGTGCCCGGGAGCTGCTGGCCACGCTGCCCGCCGGGCGCTGGGCGGTGGTGACGTCGGCCGTGCGCGCCGCCGCCGAGCTGCGGCTGCGGCACGTCGGGCTGCCCGTGCCGGCGGTGCTGGTGGCCGCCGACGAAGTCTCCCACGGCAAGCCCCACCCCGAGGGCTACCTCGTCGCCGCTGCCGCCCTGGGCACGCCGCCCGCGGACTGCCTGGTGGTGGAGGACGCGCCCGCGGGAATCGAGGCGGCGCAGAGCGGCGGCATGGCGGTGATCGCCCTGGCGACGTCGCATCCGGCCGCGGCGCTCGCGGCCGCCGACGCCCTTGTCCCTTCCCTCTCCTGCCTCCGCGTTACGGTCCGTGCCGGGCGCCTGGTGATCAACCTGCAGCGGAGCTGAGCCCGAGGCGCCTCCCCCCATCCCCCACTCTCCCACTCCGGCGACTGGCGCGGTAAGATCCGGAACCACACCCCACTTGAAGGGAGCACCGTTGTCAACGATGCCCTGGTCTGCCGTTCTCTTCGACCTGGACGGCACCGTGGCCGACACGATCGGTCTGATCCTGAGGTGTTACCGGCACACCATGAAGACCCACCTGGGCGAGGAGCCGCCGGACGACGTCTGGATCCGCGGCATGGGTACACCCCTGCGCCAGCAGCTCGGCGTTTTCGGCCGTTCGCCCGAAGAGGTCGAGGCCATGGCGAACACCTACGTGACGCTCCAGCGCCAGATCCACGACGAGATGGTGAGCGTGTATCCCGGTGTTCCGGAGATGCTTGCCGCGCTGGAGGCGGCGGGCGTTCCCATGGCGTTGGTGACCAGCCGCCGGCCCGAGATGCTGCACCGGACCCTCGAGCGCTGCGACCTGGCCCGCTACTTCGAGGTCATCGTCACGCCCGACGACGTGACGAAGCCGAAACCCGACCCCGAGCCCGTGCTTCTGGCGCTCGAGCGCCTGGGCTCGCCGCCCGCGGACCGGGTGCTCTTCCTGGGCGATTCGCCGCACGACATCGAGGCGGGCAAGGGGGCGGGGGTGCGCACGGTGGGCGTGCTCTGGGGCCCGTTCCCACGCGAGACGCTGGAGGCGGCCGGGGCGGACTACCTCATCGCCCGGCCGCTGGACCTGCTCGACCTGCGTCCCTGAGAGCCGCCGCTCAGCGCGGGCGGCGGTCCCAGGCGTGGGGGCGCAGCGCCTCCAGCGTCGCCTCGGGCAGCGGGCCGAGCTCGGAGACGGCGGCGTTCTGGCGCACGTGCTGCGCGCTGGTCGAGCCCACGATGACCGTGGAAACGGCCGGGTGCGACAGGCAGAAGCGCAGAGCGCCTGTCGCCATGCTCTGGCCGCCCTGCTCCAGCAGCGGCCGGACCGCCTCGGCGCGGCGCACGAAGGCGGGCAGCTTCTCGGGCGCGAAGAAGTGCGAGCGGAAGTCGGCGGCTGCAAACCGGCTCTCCAGCGTGAGCTTTCCCGCCAGCGCACCCTCGTCCAGGGGCACGCGCACGATGACGCCGACGTTCCCTTCGAGCGCGGCGGGCAGCAGCTCGTCGTTGGGCGCCTGCTCGAAGACGTTGTAGACCAGCTGGATCGTGTCCACCCGGCCCGAGCGCGTGAGCTTCAGCGCGCTGGGCGCATCGTACTCGCTGATGGAGACGCCGAACGCCCGGATCTTGCCCTCGTCCTTCAGGCGCGAGAGCTCGTCGAACCATTCGTCGTCGTCCGCCCAGGCGTCGGTCCAGACGTGCAGCTGGAGCAGATCGACCGGGATGTCCAGGTTGCGCAGGCTCTCCTCGGCGCAGCTCCGGATCCACTCGCGCGGGAACGCCTCCCGCAGCGGCACCGCCGGGCTCGCGGGCCACGCCCGGTTCTTCGGTGGCACCTTGGTGGCGACGCGGACGCGTCCCACCGCGTTCTCCTCCCTCAGCACCCGGCCTACCAGCTGCTCGGACCGGCCCAGTCCGTACGCCAGCGCCGTGTCGTAGAAGTCGATGCCGCTTTCCAGCCCCGCCCTGATCGCTTCCGCCGCCCGTTCCTCCGGCACGCCACCCCACATGTTGCCGCCGATCTGCCAGGCGCCGTAGCCAACTTCGGAGAGCTTCCAGCCCGTTCTACCCAGTACGCGGTGATGCATGTTCGCTCCTGTGAAAGTCGATTCAGGCTACGGCCGAGCACGAGCACGGCACAAGTGCACGTGCTCGTGCAGCTGCCCGGTGAAGGAGACGGACCGAGGAGCCCGAGCGGGAGCAGACGTCCAAAAAGCAGACAGGGGCTGCCGCGCGACCACCTCTATCGCGCGACAGCCCCCTGCTCCTGCTCCGTCTCGGTCAACCTACCCGAGCACCGAGCACGTGCACCTGCATGTGCACGTGAGCCGTGCTCCTGCTCCTGCCGTCATTCGTAGCGCAAGGACTCCACCGGATCCACTCCGGCGGCTTTCCGCGCAGGGAAGAGGCCGGCCACGAGGCCGATGGCGCCCAGCAGCCCGACGGTGCCGAGGGCGATGGGCAAGGAGAGCTGGGGGTTGGCGACCATCTGCGAGGCCATGTCGTTCTTGGGGATCGAGGCGACCGCCGTCACGACCAGCGCGGAGAGCGTGAGCCCGATGGCGCCGCCGCCGAAGCAGAGGAGCAGCGCCTCGAAGGTGAACTGCGCCATGATGTGACGCTTGCGGGCGCCCAGGGCCAGCTTCACGCCGATCTCGCGGGTGCGCTCCTTCACGACCACGTACATGATGTTGGCGACGCCCACGCCCGCGAGCAGCAGCGTGAAGGCGCCCATGATGATGAGGAAGATCTGGATGCCGGTGCCGATGGCCCGGGTCATCTTGCCGTCCTCGACGAAGTCCCAGATGCCCAGCGCGCGCTTGTCCGTCGCGTCGAACTGGTGCTTCCGGCCGAGAACCTCGTAGATGCGTGCCTTGACGCGCGGCGCCTGCGTGATGTCGCGCGGCCGCACCATGAGGTGGTCGACGTACTTGTTGCCGTAGATGGTGCGATACGTGGATGCGGGAATGATGATCCGCTCGGCATCCGGTCCGTTGTTCATGCTGGTCTGGAGCTTCTTCTCCATGACCCCCACGACCGTGAAGGGCAGCCGGTCGATGAGCACGGTCTGGCCGATCGGGTCGGAGCGCGCGAAGAGCCGGATGGCGATGGAGTCTCCCAGGAAGACGACGCGTCGCCGCTCGGTCTCGTCCCTCAGGTCGAGGAACCGGCCGCCCGCCGCTGGGAACATGCGACGGAGCTCCTCGAAGTCCGGGGCCACGCCCTCCATGTACTCCGAGGTCTTCACCTTCCCGTGCTCGATGCGGGCCTGGTTGCCGTAGGAGGGCGAGACCAGGTCGACCTCGGGGATGGAGCGGCGCACCAGCTCCAGGTCGGCCTCGGTCAGGCGGATGCGCCGGCCCTTGGGCAGCCCCTGGAACACCTTCTCGGTCTCGCCGCCCCAGATCGAGAACATGCGGTCGCCGGCGTTGACCAGTCCGTTGGTCACCGCCTGCTTCAGCCCCTCGCCGAAGGAGGCGAGCAGCACGATGGCGATGGTGCCCCAGACGACGGCGGCGCTGGTCAGGAAGACCCGCAGCTTCTGCGTGCGCAGGTCGCCGACGAACTCCTCCAGCAGGATGCGCCACATGGTCAGTACCTCAGGCACTCGACGGGGTCGAGCGACGCGGCCTTGCGCGCGGGGAAGAGCGCGGCGATGAACGCCACGCCGGCCAGCAGCGCCAGCGTCGCGCCCAGCACGGTGGGCGAGAGAATGGGCACGCCCACCTCCTCCTTCATCGGGATGAAGGCGCCCAGCCGAACCAGCAGGAGCGTGAGCGCCATACCGATGGAGGCGCCCAGCGCGACGATGAAGAGGCTCTCGGAAAAGAACTGCGCCAGGATGTCGCGCCGCCGGGCACCGAGGGAGCGGCGGATGCCGATCTCGGCGGTGCGCTCGCGCACCACGATGAACATGATGTTGGCCACGCCGATACCGCCCACGAGCAGCGTGAAGCCGCCGACCAGGCCGAGGAAGAAGTTGATGCCGCCGAAGATGACCCAGAACATCTTGAGCATCTCGTTGGTGTCCCACATGGGGGCGGCGTCCTGGTCGACCGGGTCGAACTTCTCGTGCCGGGCCACGACCGCGCGCACCTGCTTCACCACCTCCGCGGAGGTGGCCGGGTCGGCCACCTTGAAGACGATGTTGCTCAGGTAGCGGTCGCCATAGAGCGCGTGATAGGTGCTGGCCGGGATGAAGACGCGGTCCTTGTCCCGGGCGTTGTAGGACGAGTTCTGCACCTTGTGGTGCATCACGCCGATGACCGTGAAGGGCACGGCGCCGATGAAGACCTGGCGGCCCACCGCCTCGGCATCGCCGAAGAGCAGCTTCTTCAGGTCGTCGCCCAGGAACGCCACGCGCCGGCGGTCCGCCATGTCCCGCTCGTCCAGGAAGCGGCCGCCGGAGTCGGGGAAGATGTTGCGGATCTCGCTGAAGGACGGCAGCACGCCGCCCACCGCGGCGTTGGAGGCGGCGGTGCCGTGGCGCGTCGGCCGGGAGCGGCTGCTGTACTCGGGCGAGATCGCCACCACGCCCGGCACCTCGCGGGCGATGATGTCGGCGTATTCCTCACGCAGGTGCGTGTTGCGGCCTTCCGGGAAACCGTCCCAGGGCTTGGTCGTCTTGCCACCCCAGAGGATGACCAGGCCGTCGCCGATGCCGCGGGCATTGATCAGGTTCTGCCGCTGCAGTCCCGCGCCGAAGGCGAGCAGGACGGCCACCGACACCGTGCCCCAGGCGATGCCCAGCACGGTGAGGGTGGTGCGCAGCCGCTGGTTGCGCAGGTCCTGCATGAAGGAGCGCAGCAGCTCGCCTCGGATCACGGCCGCTACTTCACTTCCTGGGTGGGCTTCTCCAGCACGCGCTCACCCTCGCGCAGCCCGCTCGTCACCTGGACGTTGATGGCGTCGCTCAGGCCGGTGCGGATCCAGCGCTTCTGCGGCTTGTTGTCGGCGCCCGGCACGTTCACCCAGGCACTGTCGCCGTCGAAGGTCACGGTCCGCTCCGGGATCTGCAGCACGCCGTCCAGCTTCCGCACGGTGATCTCCGCGTTCGCCGAATAGCCGGCCCGCAGCTTGGCGCCGCCGATGCCGGTCAGCCGGATCTCGACCGGGAAGGTCGTGGCGTTGTCCTGCGTCTTGGCCTTGAGCGAGATCTTCGACACCACGCCGGTCAGCGCGGCCCCCGGCAGCGCCCCGATCTTGATCTGCGACGGCATACCCTCCTTCAGCCGGCCGACGTCGATCTCGTCCACGTCACCGCGGAAGATCAGGTGACCCATGTCCGCCATGGTCAGCAGCACCGTGCCCTCCTGGTAGGTGCTGAGCGGAGTGACCGGGTCGCCGACTTCGACTTTCTTCTCCAGGATGAAGCCGTCGATGGGCGAGCGGATGATGCTCTCGATGGCGTTGTTGGCGATGGTGATGCTGCCCTTCTCCATGAGCTGCAGCTTCTCCTGCGTCATCTGCAGCTGCACGCGCGCCTCGTCGAAGGCCCGCCGGGAGGCGTCGTATTCCTGCGGTGAGACCAGCTGCTGCTTGCGCAGCTGGTCCTGCCGCTGCAGCAGCGCCTTCTGGTTGTCCATCTCCAGCTGGCGCAGCTCCACCTGACGGCGCGCGTCCGCCAGCTCCACGGGCGTCGGGTCCGGCTTCATTTCCAGTAGCGGGTCGCCCGCGTGCACGTAGTCGCCGGGCTGGGCGAAAAGGCGTTTGACCACGCCGGAGATCTTCGACTTCACCGTGATCTCGACGTCCGGCTGGATCGTACCCACCGCCAGCGCGCGGTCCACCAGCGTCCCGCGCGAGACGACCACTGCCTTGGGGCCATCGTCCTTGTTGCCGCCCCGCGCCTTCTTCACGGCGAAGCCGCCGGAGACCAGCACCAGGATGACGATCGAGCCGAGGACGATCTTGGTACGACGCTGCATGGGGGCACTCCGGTTCGGACGGAACACGACCTCGCAAGTGAGCCGTACGTTGCGCAATCGAGCGCGGTTTCAGGCGCGAGAGCGCCAGCCGCCCCGGCGCGCGAAGAAGTTTCCGGCGCTATCTACCGCGATCGGCCGCCGACGGTTCCCGCGCCGGCCTTCCTCATGCTCGTGCTCGCCAGCCCGTACGCGCCGCGGCGCCAGGTCCGCGCTCCGTTGCCCCGCGCCGTTGCGCCGCATTACCTTGCCCCTCTGCGCCCCGAGCGTGTTCCTCACAGCAAAGCCGCAGAACCATGAAACGACTCGCAGCGGGCCTGGCGGCCCTGGGACTGGTATTGCTACTGGCGCCGGTCGCCGTCCGGGCGCAGGGCCGGCCGGAGGCGCTCTGGTATCTGACCGGGCGCGAGGAGAGCGTGCAGAGCTTCCTGGCCCATGCGGACCAGATCTCGGTGGTGGCGCCGCAGACGTTCAGCATGGACTCGAACGGCATCGTGTGGGGTGGCGTGGACCCGCGGGTGCTGGCGGCGGCGAAGGCGAAGGACGTGAAGGTGATCCCGCTGGTGGTGAACCCCGGATTCGATCAGCCGAGCTTCCATCGCTTCCTGATGAGCCCGGTGTCGCGGGCCCGGGGTGTGGCCAGCATCGCCTCGGTCTGCAAGGACAACGGCTTCGCGGGCATGCAGTTCGACTTCGAGAACGTGCACGTCACCGACCGGGAGCTGTTCACGGCGTTCTTCAAGGAGACGGCGGAGGCGCTGCACCGGGTGGGCTGCTCGCTCTCGGCCGCGGTGGTGCCGCGCACGAGCGATTTCCCGGGGCCCACGACGTACCACAAGTGGATGTACGACTTCTGGCGCGGCGCATACGACTACAAGGCGCTGGCGGACGCGGGCGACTTCCTGTCGCTGATGACCTACGACCAGCACACGCGGCGCACGCCGCCGGGACCGGTGGCGGGCGTGCCCTGGATGTCGGAGGTGGTGGCATTCCTGCTGAAGGGTGGGGTGCCGGCGCAGAAGATCTCGCTGGGGATCCCCTCATACTCGGACTGGTGGTTCCCGTCCTACGACGCGCAGCAGAAGGTCGCCTCGGTGGCGGGGCAGCAGATTCCCTACGCGACGGCTGCCGGCGTGCTGGCGCGCAGCGGTGCGAAGCCGATCTGGGACGATCGGCAGAAGGTGGCCTACGCCTTCTGGGAGAACGACGGCGTCAACGAGTTCCTGTTCCTGGAGGACGCGCGCAGCTTCCAGGCGAAGGCCGACCTGGTACCGAAGTATGGCCTGCGCGGCTACTCGGTCTGGGTGCTCGGGTCGGAGGACCCGGCCGTCTGGGACGCGTTGCGGAGGCGGCAGGCCGGCCGGTGAAGGACCTGGACATCGCCCTCGTGCTCGTCGATTTCGACGACACCCTGGTGGACACGGCGCCGCGCTTCCTGGGCGCGCGGCGCAAGCTCTTCGAGCGGCTGGGCGCCCTCGGCTTCGAGCACGCCCGCTCGCACGTGGTGCACCACCAGGAGATCGACCCGCCCATGCGGCGGCTGCACGGCTTCGGGCCCAGCCGGCTGGAGCACTCGTTCCGGGAGACGTACCGGGCGCTCTGCGCCGAGATGGGCGTGGAGGAGCAGCCGGAGGTGGTGACCGAGCTGGAAGCGCTCGGGCGCGCCGTCGCCGGGACCCCGCCGCTGCTGGGCGGCGCCCTGGACGCGCTGGCGCGGCTGGCGCGCGCGCTGCCCACCGTGCTCTTCACGCAGTCGGGCGACCCGGATTATCAGCTCGGCTGCGTGCGCGCCGCCGGCGTCACCGACATCCTGGGCGCGGAGCGGATCCGGGTCTGCGGCGAGAAGACGGCGGCCTCGTTCCGGGAGGCGCTCGAGCACTTCGGCGTGGCCGACCCCGCGCTGGCCTGGATGGTCGGCAACAGCATGCGCGCCGACGTCAACCCGGCGCTGGCGGTCGGTGCCAACGCCATCCTGGTGGACGTGCAGGAGCCGTGGGAGTGGGACAACGTCGAGCCGATCGCACCCGATTTCGTCCGGGCCGGCTCGTTCAGTGACGCCGTCGATTACCTCCTCAACGGCGCCCGGAGGGGATGAGGCCATGCAGGTGAAACTCGCGGTGGTCGCGGACCACGCCAACGTGAGCGCGGAGGGCAAGCTCAACATCCTGGGGATCTTCGACCGGATCGCGGTCACCAGCGTGCCCGCCGTGCACCCGCAGATGCACCTGGTGGTCCGGCTGGAGGCGCATTCCGCGGAGCGCGACCGGCCTCACCCGGTGGAGGTGCGGCTGCACGACCCCGACGGCCAGACCGTGTTCGAGCTCAAGGGCGAGGTGCTGCCGCAGGGCCTCGCCGGCGAAACCATTGCCGCCAACCAGATCATCGGCATCAACAACCTGGTGCTGGCCAAGGTCGGCGAATACGTCTTCGTGATTTTCGTGGACCACGACTTGAAGGCTGAAACGCCGCTGGTCGTGGATTTCCTCGACGCTGGCGCGCTGGGCGGCCCCACGCACTGAAACGGAACCGGGGAATGCTCGAAGAGATCAAGCGGAAGATCGAGGACGAGGTCCAGCGGCTGCACCACGAGCTGACTGTCACGCTGCCCATGGCCATCCGCAAGGCCGTGGAGCACGGGGACCTGCGCGAGAACGCCGACTACAAGTCGGCGCTCGAGCGCCAGCAGTTCGTGCAGGCCCGCATCGGCCACCTGACCCAACGCCTGTCCGAGCTCTCGAAGATCGACGTCGCCACCATCCCCTACGACAGCGTTTCCTTCGGCTCGCGCGTCAAGCTGCGGGAGAAGAACACGGCGGGCGACGTCGAGTACACCATCGCCGCCGGCGACTACATCGACCTCGACGCCGGCCACATCTCCATGGCCTCGCCCATCGGCCGGGCGCTCATCGGCAAGAAGGTGGGCGACGTGGTGCCGGTCCAGCTGCCGATGGGCACCCGCGAGTACGAGATCCTCGAGCTGACCACGCTGCCGCAGATGCTCAACGGCTGAAACCACATCTTACCGCCGAGGACGCCGAGGACGCCGAGAACAACGCGAGACACAACTGTTTTGTCTGATCCGGCGGCCGCGGGTCTGTGGATTCCCACCACGAACCGGCGGCCGCACGTGTTTTGAATACACCAAGAACTCTGCGTCCTCTGTGGCTCTGCGGTGAAAACTGCCGTTCTTCGTGCTCTCCGTGTCCTCTGTGGTGAACCGCTAGGCCTTCAGCTCCTGAACGATCTTCTCGGCCACGCGATCCGCCAGCGCCATGATGGTGACGTAGGGGTTGATCTCCAGGGAGTCGGGGAAGAGCGAGGAGTCGGCGACGCGCAGCCAGGGGAGGCCGTGCACCCGGCCCCAGGCGTCGGTGACGGAGTCGGCGGCGGAGCGGCCCATGGCGCAGCCGCCCATGAGGTGGGCGGCGGAGACGGTGGTCTTGCCGGGGCTGAAGTGCCGCGCCTGGATCAGCTCCTCCGTGCGGGCGGCGTCCTTCCGCTCGATGTAGGGCGGGTCGGCGGAAGGGGCGTGGACGCGCACGGCACCCGCGGCGAAGAAGATCTTCGCCGCCGCCCTCGTCGCCCGGACCATGGACTCGATCACCGCGGGCGTGAACTCGTAGTGCACGACCGGCCGGCCGGCGCGGTCCACCGCGATGCGGTTCTGCAGCACGGCCTTGTCGCAGGCCAGCACCAGGATCTGCTGCTGGCGCGGGAATGCATGCATCATGGCGCTGTGGGAGGCGCCGAAGCCGGTCATGTTCTTGGCCGTGGTGAACGGGAAGTACATGCACGTCTCCAGCACGAAGCCCTCCTGCTCCGCGCGGTCGAGGTAGTAGCTCTTGGGGTGGCCGACGTCGTTGGTAATGGGCCGCTCGTGCTCGCCCACCAGGATGTGGGCCGGGTGACACGTGAAGCCCTGCCCCAGACGGGGCAGGTGCCGGCCGAAGCCCGAGCGCAGTAGCAGCGCGCTGGAGCCGATGGAGCCGCCCGCCAGCACCACGGTGCCGGCCGCGACGCGGTAGGTGCCGGGCTGCCACTCGGAGGGCGCGCCCTTGCCGCCGGCCGGGCGCTCGTGCACCCGCACGAGCAGCGCCCGCTCCTCCACCCGCAGCACCTCCGCCCGCGTCACGACCTCCACGCCCTGGCGCTGCGCTTCCGGCAGCTGGACCTGGTGCGTGCCCATCTTGGCGCCGTTGGGGCAGCCCAGGTTGCAGAGGGACGAGCCGCGGCAGCCCTTCAGGTTCAGCGGGAACTGCTCGGCCTGGTAGCCCGCGCCGCGGCAGCCCTCGACGAAGAGCCGATTGTTGTCGTTGATCTCCCCGGGCGGCAGGAGGTGCACATTGTTCTGCTGCATGTACTTGCGGGAGCGTTCCACGACGTCGCCGTGCGCCAGGCCGGGCACGGCCCAGCCCCGGATCACCCGCTCGGGCACGACCAGGGACGTTCCCGTGTAGACGACGGTGGAGCCGCCATAGGCGCGGCCGAACGCCAGCGTCATGGTGCCCTCGGCCGTGAGGAAGCCGCCATCGTCCTGGTAGAGCGCCGGGGCCATCTCCAGCTCCACGCCGGTGAACTCGGCGGGGGCCAGGCGCGGCCCCTGCTCCAGCACGAGCACGCTCCGTCCCTGCGCGACCAGGGGCGCCAGCTCACTGGCGACGGTGCCGCCGCCGGCGCCGGAGCCGACGATCACGACGTCGCAGGTCAGCTCCAGGGGGCTCATGGGCGTGCCTCCCAGCCGGCGGCGTTCGCCCGGTAGCCGATCTCGGCGGCAGCGGCGGCGCGGCTGTAGTAGCCGAGGTACACCATGGTGCGCACCCCCCAGAAGCCGCGCCGCAGCAGCAGCGCCGGCGCGTCCTGCACGGCGGCCAGGAAGGCGGTGCGCCGGGCGGGGTCGAGCGCCTGGAAGCTACGCCCCCAGCGGACGCCGGGGAGCGCGCCCAGGACGTGCACGAAGAGCCGCAGCTGCCGGCGCAGCCTCGGGGGTCGGCGGGCCAGGTAGTCCTCGACGATGGCCTCCAGCTCCTGCCATTCGTCTTCGGCGAGGGAGCCCGCCTCGGGGACGATGGTCGCAGCCAGCGCGCGGAAGGTGGAGCGGACGGGGGCGAGGACGGGTCTGCTCATGGGTGCGTGCCGTTCGAGGGGACCACGCAGGGGCGTCACAATAGTAGGCGCGAGCGCAAGCAACGGACAACCACATCTTACCGCCGAGGACGCCGAGAACGCCGAGGCGGCGCCGAGGGCAACCGGCAACATCCGCGGGCACCACGGCACGTCAGGACTTCTTCTTTTGTATCTAACGGCAACACCCTGCGGAACTTCGGAGGAAGCGGTCCCGCCACGAGCCCCGCATGATGTAACCACAAAAAGGAATCCGTCTGCGCCATGTGCGCTCGGAAACGCCGGAATTCCCTCGGCGTTCCTCGGCGTCCTCGGCGTCCTCGGCGGTGAGATGGGGTTTTGCGTGCGGTTGCCGGGCGGCCCAAGGGTAACGAGCTTCCCTGCATGACCACTCAAGTGATGGAGGCGGTTCTCTTCGACCTGGACGGCACGCTGGTCTCGACGCGGCGGCTCTACCTGGAGGCGTACCGGCGGGCGGTGGAGCCGCACCTGGACCGGCTGCCCACGGCGGAGGAGATCATCGCGCTGCGGCCGCGGGCGGAGCTGCGCTTTCTGCACGACCTGGTGCCGCCCGAGCGCTACGAGGCCTGCCTGCGCGACTTCCGCCGCGTCTACCGCGAGCTGCACGACACGCACTTCGGTGGCATCTACCCCGGCGTCGAGGCCATGCTGGCGGAGCTGCGCCGGGCGGGGGTGCGCCTGGGCATCGTGACCGGGAAGAGCCGCAGCTCCTGGGAGGTCATGCAGGCCACCGTGGAGCTGGGCGCGTTCGACGTCGCCATCTTCGACGACGACGTGGCCGAGCCTAAGCCGGACCCGCGCGGGATCCTGGCCGCCCTCGAGAGCGTGGGCGCGGCACCGGCGGCGGCCGCTTACGTGGGCGACTCCGTCAGCGACGCCGAGGCCGCGGCCGCCGCCGGCGTCCTGCCGCTGGCCGCGCTCTGGGCCAAGAAGCCCGAGGAGCGGGAGGCCTTCCTCGAGCGGGTGCGGCCCTTCGGTGCGCGCGCGGTCGCGACCCCACGGGAGCTGCTGGCGCTGGTGCTGTAGCCGCACCCCTGCCACGAATGAAAACCCCCGCGAACCGGAGTCCGCGGGGGTTTTCATGCCTCGGGAGTCGGGCACCGGCCGAAGCCGGCACCCGCCACCCGGTTTACTGCTAGTTGATCGAGATTGGCACGGCGTTGCTCACCAGACCGTGCCCCTTGGTGTCGAGGCCGATCGCGAAGAAGTTGTAGTCGTTGGCCAGCCCCGCGGCCGTATAGGTGATCGTGTAGGTGATGGTCCGCAGCGTCGCGGTCTCGGAGATGAAGCCCGTCGAGGTGCTTCCGACGAGCCTCAGCGTGTTGGGGGCCGCCGCGTCCTGACGGTAGAGGTTGACCACGCCGAAGGGCGAGGACGTGCCCGTCGGCAGGGTGACCGTGTAGGTGAAGGTCGAGGTGGTCGGCGAAACGCAGGGCGACGTCACAGCGCAAATCGTCGCGTTGTTGGCCGTCAGCACTGCCGTCTGCACCTTGAGCCCACCCGCAGCGACCGACGCGAAGTCGAACGCGACCTGAGTGGACACGAGCCCCACCAGGCTGAGCGCAGGCGCAACCGCCGAGTCGCTCGCCTGATCCGTCACGGTCATGTTCATGGCCGAGGCGTCCACGCTGGGATTGACCCCGTTCAGGCTGGCGGCGGGCTCAAGGCTCGTGATGAACGGATTCAGCACGAGGGTCTGCGTGAGCGGGCCGGTCGTGAACGGCAGCCCGAAGGTGCCGATCGTGGCCGAGCCGGCATC
>JADGQX010000280.1 GCA_017881445.1 Gemmatimonadota bacterium
CCCCGGCGACCGGCGGCCGGGTCGCGGAGCCCGCCGCGCCGCCGCCCGCGCCCGCACTGCCGGTCCCGGCCTCCTTCCGGGCCGCGGTGGCCAGGGGCACGCGCACGACCGCGGGCCGCCCGGGCCCGAAGTACTGGCAGCAGCGCGTGAACTACCGCATCGACGCGGAACTGGACCCGCGCACCACCCGGGTCTCGGGCGAAGAGCACGTGGCCTACGTGAACGCGTCGCCCGACACGCTCACCTCGCTGGTGCTGCACCTCTACCAGAACCTGTTCCGGCCGGGCGCGCCGCGCACGGAAGCCACGCCCACGACCGAGGGCCTGGTGCTGGAGTCGGTGCGGGTGGATGGGCGCGCGGCGCCGGAGGTGCGGGGCGCGCCCGGTGCGCGGCCCTTCTACCAGGTGGACAACACGGTCATGGGGCTGGCGCTGAAGCGCCCGCTGCTGCCGGGCGACACCGCGCGGCTGGACATCAGCTGGCACTTCACGGTGCCGCCCGCGGGCGCTCCGCGCATGGGCCACGAGGGCCGCTCGCTCTTCGAGGTGGCGCAGTGGTACCCGCAGGTGGCCGTGTACGACGACCTGCGCGGCTGGGACACGCACCCCTACCTGGGCACGGGCGAGTTCTACCTGGAGTATGGCGACTTCGACGTCGCCCTGACGCTGCCCGAGAGCTACCTCGTGGCCGCGACGGGCGTGCTGGGCAACCCCGAGGAGGTGCTGACGGGCAGCGAGCGCGAGCGGCTGGCGCTGGCGCTGCACGTGGACACGGTGGTGCACGTGGTCGGCCCCGACGACCAGCGACCGGGGGTCATCACGCAGCAGGTGCCGGGCGGGCAGCTCACCTGGCGCTTCCGCGCCCACGACGTCCGGGACTTCGCCTTCGCCGCCTCCAACCGCTATCTGTGGGACGCGACGCACACCGACGTGGACGTCAACGGCGATGGCAAGCCGGAGGCGGTGCGCGTGAGCGCCTTCTACCGGCCGGATGCCCGCAGCTGGCGTGAGGCCGCGGCCTTCGCCCGCCACGCCATCGCCTTCCACTCCGCGCACTGGAAGCCGTACCTCTACTCGCAGGTCACGGCGGCGGAGGGGCCGGAGCAGGGGATGGAGTATCCGATGCTGGTCTTCGTCTCCGCCTACGGCGACCCGAAGGAGCTGCTGTCGGTGGTGACGCACGAGGTCGGGCACCAGTGGTTCCCCATGATGGTCGGCTCCAACGAGCACGAGCACGCCTGGCAGGACGAGGGCGTGAACACCTACATCGAGGAGCTGGCCACACTGGACTACGCGCCCGGCACCGACGTTTGGGGCGAGAACATGATGGCGTACCTGGGCATTGCCGGCAGCGACGCCGAGGTGCCCATGATGCGCCCCGCGGACCTTTACGGCAACGAGGGTGCGTACGGCGTCGCCTCCTACATGAAGCCCGCGCTGGCGCTGCGGGTGCTGGAGAGCGTGATCGGCGCGGACCGGGTGCGGGAGGGACTGCGGCAGTATGCCGCCGCCTGGCTGCTGCGGCACCCCGCCGGCCCGGACTTCTTCAACGCCCTGGACGCCGTCGCCGGCCAGGACCTCGCCTGGTTCTGGCGGCCCTGGTTCTATACCACCGGAGTGCTGGACCAGGCCGTGACGGGCGTGCAGGACGCCGGCGGCGGCCGCGTCGCCATCACGGTGGAGAACCGCGGCCAGCTGCCGGCCCCGGTGCTGCTCCGGCTGACGCTGGCGGACGGCCGCACCCAGGATGTGAAGGTGCCGGCCACGGTGTGGCTCGGAGGAGCCCGCAGCTGGACCGAGACCGTGTCCGCGGGCGGGCCCGTGCAGCGCGTGGTCATCGATCCCGACAGCCTGCTGCCGGACGTGGAGCGCGCGAACAACGAGTGGCCGCGGAAGTGACACGGCGATGGGGGGATGGGGCGATGGGGCGACGGGTCCGTCCGGTTGCCGGCCGGCCTCGACGCTCCGGCCGGGCAGCGCTCCATCTCCGGGCGACGTCGCTACCTCGCGGCGCGGTGGTCCGCGGCCTCGCGTGCATCCTCGGGCTCCTTTTCCTCGCCGCGTGCGGGTTGCCGCGCTGGCCGGTGCAGGGGCCGATCACGTCGCCCTACGGCCTGCGGCTGGTGGGCTGGTCGCCGGAGCTGCACCGGGGAGTGGACATCGCCGTGCCCGATGGGACGCCCGTCGTCGCCATGAGCGCGGGCGTGGTGGTGCTGGCCGGGAGCATGAGCGGCTACGGCACGGTGGTGGTGCTGCGCCACCGCGGCAGCACGCGCACGATCTACGGCCACCTGTCGCAGCTGCGGGTGCAGACCGGCGATAGGGTCGGAGCCGGTCAGGTCATCGCCCTCTCCGGGCACAGTGGCAACGCCCGCGGCCCGCACCTGCATTTCGAGGTGCAGCGCTGGGGCGAGGCGGAGGACCCGGTGCCGCTGCTGGGCGGGCACCCCTGAACTGCCTGTTCACCGCAGAGCCACAGAGGGCACAGAGAACGGATCTTTTTGTTAAACGGCAACTGCAACGGCAACGGCAGATCCGAATCGGGGGGCGGGGCTAACCGATGGTGCCGTAGGGTTGTTGTTGAAATCAAAATCAGGATCGTGCGGCCGCCACGGCGCTGAGGTCCGCCAGATACCCTCTGTGTCCTCTGTGACTCTGTGGTGAAATAGCAGTTGTAGTTGCCGTTTCAGGCCGCGGCCTCGGCGCTGAGGGGCGGGACCGGCAGCGTCTCGCGGTCGGCGAGGATGCGGCGGGGGTTCTCGGAGAAGAGCAGGCGCGCCTGCTCGCTGGCGCCGCGGTCCAGGAGCAGGAGCGCGGCGGCGCGGGGGGAGGTGGGGCGGTTGTCGGCGTGGTGGTCCGAGCCGGCCAGGTCGGCGAGCCCCTCCTGCACGAGCTGCCAGGCCAGCGCCTCGTGGCCGGGGCCGTGCTCGCCCAGCAGGCTGCCGCAGTTCACCTGCAGCAGCGCGCCCGCGTCCTTCCAGGCGCGGACCTGCTCGATGGGCACGGGTTGGCCGCGGCGGCGGTAGCGCTCGGGGTGGGCGATGATCACCTGCTTGCCGGCGGCGAGGACGGTCCGCACCACCGCCACGGTGTCGCCCTCGGGGTCGAAGCCGAACTCGCAGAGCGCGTAGCGGGTGCCGCGCAGTCCGGGCCCCGGCCGGGCGAAGACCCGTTCCGCCACGTCCGGCGTGGGCGTCAGGATCTCCTGGCTGAAGAAGAGGCGGGGCACGTCCTCGCGGCCGGCGCAGGCGCGCTCGAGCTGGGCGAAGCCCTGCTCCAGCCGGTGCAGCCGCGCCTCCAGCGCGCCCTCCTCGTAGACGAGCCAGCCGGACAGGTGCGAGCTGGTGGCCAGCTCGACCACGCCCTCCGCGCGCAGCTGGGTCAGGTAGGTGAGCGACTCCGACACGCTGCGCGAGCCGTCGTCCACGCCGGGGACCAGGTGGTTGTGGATGTCGGCCAGCAGCCGCGGCTCGTCGGTCATGCGCCTTTCCGTACGGGGGGCAGTGTCGCCCGGAACAGCTCCTCCTGCGCCAGGGTCGCGCCCGCGAGCGCGGGCCGGCGCTCCACCCAGCGGCGATCGAGGAAGCTATCGAGCTCGGCCAGGGTTCGCTCCGGCGTCCAGCCCAACAGCTCCGCCATGAGCTGAGCGGCGGGCGCGGCGCAGTCCAGGCCGTCGCAGCTGCCGGCGGCCACGTGGGCGTGCCGGCGCAGGTCCTCCAGCGTGCGGCAGCCCTCCTCGCGCACGGCGTGGCGGATCTCGGCGGCGGTCACGGCCTCGGAGCGGCAGATGGGGGCGACGTCGTCCGGGCCGGCACCCTGGAACACCTCACGCATCCGGCTGCCCAGGCGTCGCCAGACCAGCGCCAGCGCGGTGGGCGGCAGCGGGATCTCGCGGGCCAGGGCGACGAAGTCCGGCTCGGGCTCGGCGCCGGGGATCGGCCGCACACCCGTGGTGCAGGGCACGGGCGCCCGCCCCAGCTTCAGGAGCGCGGCATCGACGGCATCCTGCGCCTGCTCGCGGTAGGACGCCAGCTTGCCGCCGATGATGGAGATCAGCCCGTCCACCCCATCCCGCGCGTGGTCCACGATCTCGTGGCGGCGCGAGAGCGAGTCGGAGGTCACGCCCCACTCGAACACGGTGTTGCGGACGCCGCCCCAGGCGCGCAGCACGCGCCACTCCCGGGCCTGCGGCAGTGCCCGGGCGCACGCCTCCACGATGTAGCCCACGTCGTCGGCGGTGACCTCCAGGTCCACCCGCGAGGGGTCGCCGTAGAAGTCCGTGTCGGTGGTGCCCGCGATCGTCTCGGCGCCGTGCGGCACCAGGAACATGACCCGGCCGTCCACGCCCTCCAGGATCATGCCGAAGTTGCCGATGCGCCGCTCGAAGGTGACGTGCACGCCCTTGCCGGGGCGGAGCGGGACGGCCGCGTCGGCCAGGGCGGCGACCAGCCCCGCCCAGGGGCCGGCCGCGTTCAGCACCAGGCGCGCCTCCACGTCGAAGACGCGGCCGTCCAGCCGGTCGCGGGCGCGCACCCCGCGCAGCGCCCGCCCGCCCGGGACGTCGCCCGCCCGCAGCAGCTCCACCACCTCGGTGTGCGGGTAGAGGTGCGCGCCCGCCTCGCGCGCATCCAGCACATTGAGCGCGGCCAGGCGGTGGACATCGATGCCCCACTCGTCCAGCGTGAGCGCGCCGGCCACCTCGGGCGCCAGTCCCGGCTCCATCCGGCGGGCCTCGTCCGGGTCCAGGCGCACGTGCTGCAGCCCGCCCTTGGCCGGCGCGAAGCGGTCGTACGCCGCCAGCAGCGCCTCCTTCGCCTCGCCCATCAGGCCCTCGTGCCCGTAGAGCGGCCAGAGGAAGGGGATGCGGAAGGTCAGGTGGGGCGCGATCCTGCGGATGCGGCCCGCGTCGATGCAGGACGCCTTCGTGGTGGGGACGTCGTAGAGCAGGTAGCGCAGACCGCCGTGGATCATGCGCGTGGAGTGCCCGGTCGTGCCCGCGCCCCAGTCCTCGCGCTCGAAGAGCGCCACGGACAGCCCGCGCAGCGCCGCGTCCCGCGCCGCCCCGGCGCCGTTGGCGCCCCCTCCGATTACTGCGAGATCGTACATGGCGCTATCGTACGCTTTGGCCGGGGCAAGGGCCAGCCGCTAGAATGCGGAGGGGGGGATCGCGCGGATGCATCTGCCTCGTTGCGCGGAAGCACCTGCACGAGAGGGGGCGCAACGACTGCTTCGGGGGGCGTCCTCCGGATCGGGGACCTTGACCTCGGGCTGCCTCCGGGGGCGTCCTCGGGTCCGGGGACCTTGACCTCGGGCTTGCCGGCGGCGTGCACGTGCACGGTTCGCCCTCGCCTTGGCCCTCGCCTTAGC
>JADGQX010000281.1 GCA_017881445.1 Gemmatimonadota bacterium
TGGCGACGTTGCCACTTCTGGCTCCCGTTCATGTTGCAGACGTTCACGTGCACGTTGACGTTCACTTCAACGGCCGCAGCCGCAGGCGCAGACGTACACGTACACGTACACGTACACGAACACGTGCAACTCCCCTCCTGCACGGCAGTCCCCCTGCACCTGCACGTGCACGTGAGCCCTGCTCCTGCTCCGTCGCGATGGCCGGCGGTCACCCGGCCGGCGCGACCTGGTACTGTTCCAGCTTCCCGTCTGGCATCTCGTACGTCCAGACGCGCAATGACCGCCCGCTGAACGTTGCGCGGAACGTGCGACCCACCATGCCGCCGCGCTTGGAGGAGCCCGTCTGCACGAAGTTCGTGAGGCCGCCCAGCGGCGCCAGCGAGGACGCGAAGTCCTTGAGCGCCTCGTCGCTGAAGTAGGCGTTGGCGTTGGAGGTGAAGAGCGAGCGGTCCACGGTGCCCTGCTGCAGTCCCTCGAGGATGGCCCGCGCCTGAGCGGTGCGGTTGGCGGCCAGTGCGTCTTCCGTGGTGAAGAGCAGGCGCGCGATCTGCCCGCCGATGGCGCCGGAGGCGGGCGCCGCGTCCTGGTTGGTCAGCACGACCACGGCGGCGCTGTCCTCGGGGAAGACGATGTTCTCGGCCGTGAAGCCGGAGACCTCGCCTCCGTGCTCGACCGTGAAGTGGCCGCCCTGCATGACGACGTCGAGCCCGAGGCCGTAGTTCGTGGCCGCGCCGTTCTTCAGCCGCACCTCGGTCTGCATCTCGCGATACGACACCGGCTTGAGCAGCGTGCGCCGGATCATGGAGATGTCCCACCGGGCCAGGTCGCTCGCGGTCATGGCCAGCATGCCCGCGGCCCACATCCAGCCGGAGCCCGCGTCCGGCGCCGGGCGCAGCGGCCCGAGGCCGTAGCGGATGTAGCCGGTCACATCGGTGGCGCGCGGGCTCGAGTCGAAGTCCTTCGCGCTGGTCAGTCCGACGGGGTCGAGGATGCGGGTGCGCACGAACTGGAAGAAGGGCATGCCGCTGGCCTTCTCCACCACCATCCCGGCCACGGTGTAGTTGGTGTTGCTATACTGCCAGCGCGTGCCCGGCTCGAAGTCCAGCGCCTGGGCCGCCCAACGGTCGGCGATGGCCCGCGGCGTCACGTTCTGGCGCATGGGCGGCATCAGGTAGTCCTGCGCCCAGAAGTCCTGGTAGCCCGAGGTGTGCGACAGCAGCATCCGGATCGTGACCTCGTTGCCGCGCGTGAGCCCCGGTACGTACTTCCCGACCGGGTCGTCCACGTTCAGCTTCCCCTCCTGCTGCAGCAGCATGATCGCCGCCGCGGTGAACTGCTTGCTGATCGAGCCGATGCCGTAGCGCAGAGCGGGCGACGTCGGCGTCTGCTTCTCCAGGTTCGCCAGGCCGTACGCTTGGGCGTACACCAGCTGCCCGTGGCGCACCACGGCGACGCTCGCGCTGGGCACGCCCGTGGCCTGCAGCACCTGGTTCGCGATGGCATCCACCTGCCGCGCCAGCGCCGTGTCGGCGGCAGCCGGGGCGATCGGGGCGATCGGGGCGATCGGCGTCTGCGCCCGCAGCGGCAGGGCGAGCGCGGTCAAGGCGAGGAGGAGCGCGAGGAGTCTCGTGCGGATCATGGAGCCGTCCCCTGATGAGGTTGCCTGCGGACGCCGGCGCGGGCGTCCCGATCGGCAGACTAGGGGATGGCGACGTCGCCCGCCAGCCGTGCCGACGCCTCAGGACCGGGCGCGGGCCAGGTAGAGCCCGCGCCCCGTCAGCCCCGTGGCCTCGTGCTCCACCGCCAGGCCGGCGGCGTCGAAGCAGTCCAGCGTCTCGGCGACGGTGAAGAGCCCCAGCTCGTGCACTTCACGCAGGTGCTCGATGCCACCGGAGCGCGCGACCAGGTACTCGAACTCGATGCGCGAAAGCCGCTCCTCCAGCACCAGGCGGCTGGCGCGGCAGACCTTGACGTCGTCGGACTCGGCCGTCACCAGCGTGGTCCGGCCCGAGGTCAGCGCCCCCGCCCCCGCCCCCGCCCCCCCCCCCGGCTCGAACCACGGCTCCACCACCACGACCCCGCCAGGCGCCAGGTGCCGGCGGAAGCAGACCAGCGCGCGCCGTACGTTCTCCAGCGTGCGCACGTAGCCGATGGAGCTGAACAGGCAGAGCACGGCATCGAAGCGCCGGCCCAGCTCGAAGTCCACCATGTCCGCGCACTCGAAGCGCGCGAGCGGGTTCTTGCGCGCCGCCAGCGCCACCAGCTCGGGCGAGAGGTCGATGCCGGCCGGCTCGTAGCCGAAGCGCTCGCGCAGGATGCGCGCGTGCTCCCCCGTGCCGCAGCCCACGTCCAGCAGCGTGCGCGCCCCCGGGTGCACCCGCCCCAGCAGCGCCGCCACCGCCGCCGCCTCGCCTTCATAGTCCTTGAAGCGCGAGTAGATCAGGTCGTAAAGCTCGGCCGACCGGGAGAACACGCTCACACTGCCTTTCCCCTCATCAGCCCCGCCGCCGCGTACACCGCCGCCACCAGCAGGCAGGCCCCGGCGATCATCGGCTGCGGCCGGACGAAGAGCGCCTCCTCGGCGATGGCCCGCGAGAGATAGAGCAGCACCGCCAGCCAGAGCACGCTGCGCCCGACCCGCGTCGTCAGCAGCTCCGCCGGAAACGCCAGCGAGACCAGCGCCAGGAAGCCGACCATGAGCGCGCTGCCCAGGTTGAACGTCTCCAGCAGCGGCCGCAGCCCCGAGGTCGGACCCAGCCGCCACAGCCGCCAGCCCAGCAGCAAGTGGAAGGCGAAGAAGAGCGTGTTGAGCGCGCCACCCACCAGAACCAGTGTCCTGCGCATCTCAGCCTCCGTCAGCTGTAAACCCGGATCGCAGCCTACTCCATGGCCGGCATGCCGTACACCGCCCACTCCTCCCGCGCGGGACCGTACACGCCCGGCACGGTCAGCCCCGCCTGCCGCATCAGCACCGTCATCTGCCCCCGGTGGTGCGTCTGGTGCCGGATCAGGATCTCCAGCGAGAGACCGTTCGCCCACTGCTCGCCGTACATGTCGCTGGTCTCGGCCAGCTTCTCGTCGCTCCAGCCGCCCCGCACCTGCTCCAGCAGCGCCCCCGACAGGGATTCGTACGCAGCCAGGATCTCCGCCGCGCTCGCGGGAACCGGCGCCTCCACCCCCGCCGCGTCCAGCACCAGCCCCATCCGGTTCGCCATCTCGGGGATCGACTGCGTGACGTGCCAGGCCAGCCGCCCCATGGACCGGCCCTCCGGCCCCACTCGCTGCTGCAGCGACGCGTCCGTGAGCGCCCGCAGGATCTTCAGCGTCCCCTCCGACTCCACCGGCCACTGCGAGACGAAGTCCTCCACCCTCCTGAACATGCCTCACCTCCCCCGGTTGCACATGACGACGACCCGAATATTTCCCGAAGATGGACGCGCTCGCCTCCGCACGCAAGGCGCCCCGAAACGGCCGGTGCGCCGATCGGACCGAGCGGGTCAGGCGCACATAAGCCGCCACGCGCCGCTCCCATTTCATCCGCGATCCGCTTTTCCTGCGGAATCCGGCATCAATCCGCCACGCGTCCTGGCCCCGGTGGCGCGAGTGGCGGATTGAGTGCGCCTGGCGCACACAAGCCGCCAACGGTCGATCGATGAAGCTCGGTTGGCGGGTTTCGCTCGGGGCTGGCGGCCCGGAGCGGTTCAGGAGCCGTCCAGCGGGCTGGGGTGCTGCGGCTGGTAGAGCCCGATGCGCCCGCCGCTGGGCAGGGGCATGGAGGTGAAGCTGCCCCAGTCGGCGCGATGGACCGGGTCGCAGGCGACGCCGGCATCCCCGAGGCGCCGGATCTCCGCCGCCACGTCGTCGCACATCAGGTACAGCACGGCGCCGATCAGGTCGGAGGCGGCGTGACGCTGGACGAAGTCGGCTTCCGCCGGGTGCACCGCCAGCTCCGCGGGCGGCAGCGCGAAGATGAGCCAGCCGCCGCCGGCATCGACGGAGCGGAATCCGAAGTGAGCGCCCAGGAAGTCGCGGTCGGCGTCGGCATCGGCGCTGTAGAGGAGGAAATGCGCACCGGTGATCATGGCTCCTCCCGGGTTCCAGCGGTCTGGCGCGCCAGCGCATCCGCCGCCATGCGCACGGGCTCCTCCCTGGAGACGTAGTACTAGGGGCGCAGCACCGACGCTAGCTCCTCGTACCCCTCGGCCCGGGGCAGCTCCTGCATGATGCGCATCAGGTCCTCGGGCGGGGCGATCAGCCGGCGCGTGTCCAGGTGGATCCAGGCGCCATCGATGACGAGCGTAGCCGCTTCCCGGCCGTCCTCGCCCCGTACCTGCTGGCGAACGCGCCACTGCGAGCCGTCGGCGGACAGGCCGGCCGAGAGCACGTTCAGCGTGATGGTCTGCCCGGCCTGCACCTCGCGCCGGTAGCGGATCTCCTCCCGGAAGATCACGGGCCCGAAGCGCAACTCCTCGAAGCGCGCCTGATCGAAGCCGCGGCTCATCAGCATCTGGAAGCGCGTGTCCACGGCATACTCGCTGAAGGCCGTGTTCTTCATGTGCCGGTTGGCGTCCATGTCGGACCAGCGCACCACGAACTGCAGCTCGAAGTCGTGGGTCGGCGTCATGTCAGCTCGTAGTCCAATGCCAGCGTGTGCGTGCCGTCCGGGGCGACGTCGCCGGTCACGGTTCCGGTGATCCCCTCCAGCTCGCCGGTCCCCGATCCCGGCACGATGTTGCCGAAGGTGTGCGGCGCCGTGCCACCGCCGCTCAGCCCGCCGTGCTGCATGACGAACGTGCCGGACCGCCCCGAGAGCGTGCCCCTCACCACCTCCGAGGCGACAAATCCCGCGCCCGCGGCCAGGTCCTCCGGGTCGGCCTGGCACATGAGCAGCTCCGCCGTGCTCTCGCCCACCAGGTCGCCCTCGAACGCCTTGCGCACGGTCGCCCGCGAGAGGTGGTGAGCGTCGTCGGCGTCCTGGTCGTAGGGCGTGGCCTCCCAGCCGGTGACATGGAAGACGGAGAGCGCGCGAGTGCGCATGGTCGGACCCCGGGTGTCGGCGTGAGCGCTACCGTGAGCGGCCGCAAACTGCGGGCTGGGCGCCCGGCCGGCAACCCGGAAGGGCGCGCTCACCCGCCCGTGGCCCGCCCGGCGGCGGGGACCGGCGGAACTTCCTGGCGGCCTCCCGCAGTATCAGAGTCGCGTCTCGCCCCGTCGCCCCATCGCAATCGGCCGCGGACGGCCGTGTCCGCCGCGGCGGCAGGTATCATTCACCTGCGCCAGGGAGTCCCCGCCGACGGCGGCGGGAGCACCCCGGCGGCACCCCCAACGGGCTCCCAT
>JADGQX010000084.1 GCA_017881445.1 Gemmatimonadota bacterium
GCGTGGGGTCGGGGATGTAGCCGGTCATGGCGAAGACCCAGTCGTTGGGCAGCTCGTGGACCTCCCCCGACTCGTCGTCCCGCAGCAGCACGGTGCGGGGCCGCACCTCGATGAGCCGCGAGCGCCAGCGCACGCCGATCTCGCCCTTGGCCAGCCGCGCCTCGATGTCGGGCACGATCCACGGCTTGACGCCCGCGTCCACCCGGTCGGCGAAGTGGACCATGGTCACGCGGGCGCCCCAGCGGAACAGGTCGAGGGCCACGTCCACGGACGAGTTGCCCGCGCCCACCACCAGGCAGTCCTGCCGGAAGTAGGGCGCCCCCTCCTTGTAGTAGTGCAGGACCTTGGGCAGCGTCTCGCCCGGGATGTCCATCAGCCGGGGCGTGTCCAGGTAGCCGGTGGCGACAACGATGCTGCGGGCGGCGTACTCCGCCGTGTCGCCGCCCATGTGGCGCGTCCGGACGACGAAGGCGCCCGCCCCGCCCGTGACCTCCGTCACTTCCTCGTACTGCCGGACGTCCAGGTCGAACACGTCCACGATGCGGCGGTAGTAGCGCAGCGCGTCGCGGCGGGTGGGCTTCTCGCCAGGGGTGATGAAAGGCACGCCGCCGAGCTCGAGGCGCTCGGAGGTGCTGAAGAAGGTCATGTGCGTGGGGAACATGGTGATGGCGGAGGTGACGGGGCCGCGGTCGAACATGGCGCAGGAGAGCCCCACCTGCTTCGCGGCCACGCCCACGCCCAGCCCGCAGGGGCCGGCGCCGATCACCAGGATGTCGAAGGAGCTGCTCACGTCGTTCTACTTCTCCGGTTCCAGGACCAGCGTGTGCGGCGAGCGGCTCCGTGCCCGCCCCCGGTCCAGCGGGATGAGCCAGAGCCGCCCGCGCTGCCACGCGTCCAGCATGTCGCGGTAGTGGCGGTCGAAGGGCAGGCCCGACTCGCCGCCGGGCAGGATGAATCCACCCGCGCCATCGATGTCGCCCATGTCCACCACGTGCCGCTGGCTCGGGCCATAGCTGGTGGTGATCGGCAGTGAGCGGCCCGAGAAATCGGACGCGTTCACCGTCGCCGGCGACCCGCCCCGCGGCAGCGGCCCCAGGGTGAAGTGGAAGAGCCGCTGCAGGGGCCGGACCGAGCCCAGCGGGTGCCCGATCACCAGGTGGTTCAGCTCGCCCCAGCTCCTGCCGCGGGCGACGCTGTCCGCCTCACGCAGCGCGCGCAGCGCCAGCTCGCGGTAGGCGGCCGCGTCCGGTGTCCAGGGCAGCTTCCCCTCCGCCAGCGTCCTGTCCTGCAGCGTGGAGGGGAAGTACCCCGGCTCGCCGCCGTAGAGCGAGCGCGCCTCCAGCCGTCGCAGCACGATCAGCCAGACCTCGAAAACCGCCGCCGGGTGCGAGTCGGCGCGCGCCTCCCCATCCCAGGCGCGCAGCGCGGCTTCGGTCTCCCGCAGCCCCGCGGCGGCCGCGGCCTCGACCGCCCGCCCGAGGTAGCGCTCCGCCCGCGCATCGTGCACGTCCATCTGCATGCGCAGGATGGCGGCCGCATCGTAGGCCCGGGCGGGGGCGCGCTCGGCCTGGGCGAGGCCGCCGGCGGGCGCGGCGCGGCCGGGTGCCAGGGCGCCGCCGCCGCGGATCATCTCCCGGATGCGCACGGCGCGCCAGGGCGGCGCCCAGTCGCCCGTGATCAGGCGAGACACCGCGGAGCTGTCCTGGCGGTTGTTGGCCGTAACCACATAGCCATCCGGCGGATCCAGGATTTGCGGATGGGCCGCGAAGGGCAGCCAGCCCATCCAGTCCCATTCGCCCGTCCACCCCGGCACCGGGACCAGGGGCGGGAGCCGGGCGGTTCCCGGGTCGGCGGAGCCGCGCAGTGGCACCCGGCCGGCCATGGCGTAGCCAATGTGACCGGCCGTGTCGGCGTAGACGACGTTCTGATGGGGATCGTCGAAGAGCGCGGCGGCGGTGAGGAACTCCCTCCAATCACGTGCGCGGTTCAGCCCGGCGATGCCGGCGAGGCTGTGCGCCGGCGCTTGCGACGCCCATTGCAGCGCCACGACCTCCCCGCCGGCGCGCCGTTCCACGTCCTCGAGCAGCGGGCCATGGCGCGTCAGGCGCAGCCGCAGCAGCTCCGGCCGGTCGCGGCCGCGCACGCGCAGCGTCTCGGTGATCATCGTGAGCGGCGCGCTGCCGCCCCCGGGCACGAGGTAGCGGCGTCCCGTGGAGTCGAGACGCTCCAGGAACAGGTCCGCGTCGTCCAGCATGGCGTTGGTGAAGCCCCAGGCGATGGCGCGGTTGTGCCCCGCGATCACGTAGGGCACCCCGGGCAGCGTCATGCCGGCCACGTCCAGCCCGGGCGCGTGCAGCGCCTGGAGCTGCCAGATGGGCGGAGCCTGGAGCTGCAGGTGCATGTCGTTGGCCAGGATCGGCTTGCCCGAGCGGGTGTAGCGCCCGGACACCACCCAGGAATTGGACGCGCGCACGATGCTGGCGGACTCCAGCAGCGCGGCCACCGGCGCCGGCAGCGGAGGTGGCGGCGTCGCCTCCAGGATGATGGGCCCGAAGGCGGGATAGTCCGGCAGGATGAGCGCTGCCCGCTCCGGGCCGAGCCGTCTCGCCCCGTCCCAGGCCGCCAGCGAGGCGTAGTACTCGGCCAGGTCCCACGCCATCACCTTCTCGATGGCCAGCGTGCTGGCGACGGTCCACGGCTCGGGGTGGATGCGCAGGAGGAGAAACTCGGGGGGCAGTGCGCCCCGGTGACCGCGCAGGAAGGCGTTCACCCCCGCGGCGTACGCCTGGAGCCTTCCGCGCTGCTCGGCGTCCAGCGCGCGCTCCTGCGCGAGCGCCGCGCGCCAGAGGCCGATCGTGCGCAGGAAGCGGTCGCCGTCGAGCAGCCCGCCGCCCATCACCTCGGCCAGGCGCCCCTGGGCGACGCGACGGAGCAGCTCCATCTGCCAGAGCCGGTCCTGCGCGTGGACGTAGCCCTGGGCGAAGAGCGCGTCGCTCTCGGTCTGCGCCCAGATGTGCGGCACGGCCATGGAGTCGCGCCACACCTGCACGGGTGCGGTAAGCCCCAGCACGCTGCGCCGGCCGTCCACCACCGGCCGCGCGCTACGCACCCAGAGGGTGGCCCCGGCCAGGACGACCACGACCAGGGCCACGAGCGCCAGCAGGGCCCGCGCGAGGTAGCGCATCCCGGAAGGCTCAGCGCCCGGACTGCGGAGGGCCGGACTGCGGAGGGAACGACTCGCCCGCGCGCGGCCCCAGGATCGGCGGCGTGTTCTCGCCCGTGATCGTCTCGAACACCGCCTTGAGCACCGCGATGAGCACGGGTCCGATGATGATGCCCATGAGGCCGAAGCTGTACACGCCGGTGATCAGGGCGATGAGCATCCAGTAGAAGTTCAGGACGTGGGATTTCTGCGCCGCGATCTTGGGGCGGATGTAGGTGGACATGAACAGGGTATTGCCGACGAAGCCGACCAGGATGACCGTGATCCCCTGCCAGATCCCGCCGCGCCAGAGCATCAGGTAGAGCCCCACCGGCAGGTATACGGCCCACGACCCCACGATGGGGAAGAGTCCGATGAAGAAGGAGAGGAACGCGAGCACGACCGCCAGCGGCACGGCGAACACAAGGTTGAGCAGCAGCACGACGATCGACTTGATGAACTGGGTCAGGAAGGTGCCGTAGAGCGCGCCGTAGACCACCGCCCGGATGTTGCTGCTCATGGCGTCGCTCAGCTCATGGTACCGCCCGGGAATCTTCCCGCGCACGTAGTCGACGATCTCCTCGCCCTGCGTCAGGATGTAGTAGATCGTGAACAGCCCGATGGCGACCCCGACCGTGATGATGCTGGCGGCCTCCTGGGTTTCGTGGGCGATCTTGCCCGCCCTGGCCGACGCCTGCGCCACCAGGCCGGTCAGCGTGGCCGAGCCGTTGAGCCCCTCCGTGAAGGGGATCTGGCGCAACCCCTGCTCCAGCCCGGCCGCCACCTCGGCCCGGTGGCCGTCGAGGTACGAGGCCGCGCCCGCGATCTCCATCCAGCTGTAGGTGAGCATCGCGACGAGCGGGACCGTGACCGCCAGGATCACCAGGATCGCCGCCGGTGTGCGGGGCACGCCGTGTCGTTCGAGCCAGCGCTGGAACGGCAGCAGGTAGGCGCCGGCCACCACGCCGGCGATGCCGGCCACGATGACCGGCGCGACCATGTAGATGAAGAGGCCGAGGACAGCGACCAGCACGACGGTCGTGATCAGCGCCTTGCGCAGCTCCGGCACCGTGTACTCGCCCAGTGACACGAAGTCGCTGCGCCGATCGGCTCGCCGGTGGTCGATGCCTTCGAGGTCGTCGGTCATGGGACGCCGGCGGTCTCCGCCGCGGCGGCGAGCGCCTGCTGGAGGTCCAGCTGCAGGTCGGCCACGTCCTCGATGCCGACGGAGATGCGCACGAAGCCATCGTCGATGCCGAGCTCGTGGCGCTGCTCGCGGCTGAGCGCGGTATGGGAGGTGAAACGGGGCATGGACACCAGCGAGTCCACGCCGCCCAGGCTCGGGGCTACCCGCATGATGCGGAGTCCGGAGCAGAAGCGGAGCGCCGCGTCATCACCGCCCCCAACAACGATGCTCAGCATGCCGCCGAACCCGTCGAGCAGCTCCCGGGCGCGCTCGTGGTCGGGGTGGGAGGGCAGGCCCGGGTAGTACACCGCCGCCACGCCGGGCTGCGTCTCCAGCCAGCGCGCCAGCGCCAGGGCGTTGGCGTTCTGCCGCTCGACCCGGATCGCGAGCGTCTTCATGCCCCGCTCCAGCAGCCAGCTGGTCTGCGGGTCCAGCACGCCGCCGAAGCTCTTCATCTTCTGGCGCACGCGCTCGACGTCCGCGGCGGAGCCGGCCACGGCGCCCGCGGTCAGGTCCGAGTGCCCGCCCAGGTACTTCGTGGCGCTGTGGGTCACCAGGGTGGCGCCGTGCTCCAGCGGCCGGAAGTTGATGGGCGTGGCGAAGGTGGCATCCACCAGCAGCGGCAGGCCGCGCCGCGCCGCGATCTCGGCGATGCGCGGGAAATCCGGGATCCGCAGCGTCGGATTGACCGGCAGCTCGGTGTAGAGCACCGCCGTCTCCGGCCGGATCGCCGCCTCCCAGTCGCCGTCGGCGGGGAGGAAGGTCGTTTCGATGCCCAGCCCCGCCAGGTCCTGACGCAGCAGCGTGAGCGTGCCGCCGTAGAGCTCGGCCTGGGCGACGATGTGGCCGCCGTTGCCGGCGAAGGCGAGGATCGCCATGGCCTCGGCCGCCATGCCGCTGGCCAGCACGAGCGCCGCCTCGGCCCCCTCCAGCGCGGCGACCTTGCGCGCGACCACCAGGTGGTTGGGGTTGGTGCCGAAGCGCGTGTAGAGCACCTCCCCCGAGGGCACGGGGTCCGTGTAGAAGGTGGCGCTGTGCACCACGGGCGTGACCACCGGCTCGCCGGGGCGGGGCTCCGGCTCGCCCGCGTGCACCGCCCGCGTGGAGAGGCCGGTTCCCGGCTCGTCAGGCTTCATCGCGCCAGCGCTCCACTGCATGCAGGTACTCCTCCATGAGGGCGCGGGCGCGCTCCTCCGTTCGGCCCTCGGCCGTCACCACGAAGTAGGGCTTGTCCGAATGCGGGATGATCAGCACCCACTCCCGCTCGTTCTTCCACACCTTCACGCCGTCCACCAGCTGCCGATCCTCCCCTTCCGTGCTCTCGATCAGACGACGCATGACGCCGCCCTTCTTGCCCCAGGAGCAGGAGACCCGGTCCTGCACGATGTGGATCGGCTCGAACTGGTCGGCGACCTGCGACAGCTTCAGCCCGGAGCGGGCCAGCGCCTCCAGCAGCTTGGCGGCGGCGAACATGCCGTCGTAGGCCGGGATGAAGAAGGGGAAGATGAACTCGCCCCGGGCGCCGGCGACCATGTCGGCGTTGGTGGCCGAGGCCATCATGGCATGATGCTCGGTCTTGGTCCAGAGCGGCTCGCCCCCGTGGGCGCGCACGGCCTGGGCGCTCACCATGGGGCTGGTGACCGGCATTGCCACGCGCTTGACGTTCAGGTACTCCAGGGCCAGGCTCACGAAGACCGCCTGGGTCAGGTTGGGCGAAAGCGCCCGGCCGGCGTCGTCGATCAGGTAGATGACCTCGCCGCCGGGATCGATCCAGAGCCCGAGGTCCGCGTCGATGGAGCGCACGATGCCGCCCAGGCGGACCAGCCCCTCCTCGAACTCCTCCTCACTGCGCGACAGCCGGCCGGGCGCGGCGTAGGCGTCCAGCGAGACCGCCTCCGCCTGGAGCTGGCCCAGCGTGCCGGGGAAGACCTGCACCGTGGTGCCGTAAGCGAAATCCACGACCAGCGTGAACTTGCGAGCCGCGATCTTCTCCTTGTCGAGCTCGGAGAGGAAGTGCTCGTGGTAGCCCTCGACCACGCGCGTGGGGAAGTTCAGGTCGCCGGTGCCGTCCGGACCCGCCCGGGGGAAATCCTCGCGGCCGAAAAGGCGCTCGATGGACTGCGTCTTCCCCGGCGGCAGGTCCCGGCCGTCGGCGTCGAAGAAGAGGATGTCCACGACCTTGGCATCGAAGGGGCTGCGGCGCACGTGGATGCCGCCGGCCTCCCGCCCGTGGTTGATGGCGTGGCGCACCACGGGGATCGGCATCTGGCGCAGGTCCTCGACGTTCACGCCCACGGACATGAAGCCCGTCATCATGGCGCGATTGATCATGCGCGAGGAGCGGTCGGTGTCGCGGGAGGTGGCGATGTACGAACCGGCGCCGAGCATGGCGCCATAGGCCGCCCCCAGGCGCGCGGCCATCTCGGGCGTCATCTCCGAGTTGGCGACGCCGTTGACCCGGGCCCCGTGGAACAGGCTGCGCTCCCACGCCTCCCCCCAGATCAGCGAGTGCGTGAGCACCGCCCGCTCCTCCACCACCTTGTCGGGCCAGACCTTGACGTTCGGCCCCACCACGGCCTTGTCGCCCACCTCGGCGCGATCCGAGAGGATGGTGTTCTCCCGGATGAGCGCGCCCGCGCCGATCACCACCTCCGCCGCGCAGACCACCTCGGACAGGCGAGCGGTGTTGCCCACGCGACAGCCCTCCCACAGCACGACGTTGCGCAGCTCCGCGCCCTCGCCCACCTGCGTGTCCGGGCCCAGCACGACGTTCTGCAGCAGGGCGCCCCGCCCGACCCGCACGTTGCGGCCCAGCAGCACCCGCCCGCTGACCTTGACGTCGTTGCCCAGGGCCGCGCCCTGCTGCCCCCAGATCTCGGCGTCGCCATGCTGCCGGCACTGGCCCGGGAAATCCAGCTTCACGCGCCCCGCCAGCGCGTCGTCATTGGCGCTACGGTACTCGTCGATCGTGCCCACATCGCGCCAGTAGCCGCTGGTGATGTGGCCGTAAAGGCCCACCTGGTCCCGCAGCATCTGCGGGAAGAGATCCTTGGAGAAGTCGAAGTTGGTGAGCGGAGGAATGCGGTCGAGCACGCTCGGCTCGAGGATGTAGATCCCCGTGTTGATGGTGTCGCTGAACACTTCGCCCCACGTCGGCTTCTCCAGGAAGCGCTCGATGCGCCCCGTCTCGGAGTCGGCGATGACGATGCCGAAGGCGATCGGGTTCTCGACCCGGGTCAGGGCGATGGTCGCGGCCGCGTGGCGCGCCTCGTGGCCGGCGACGATCCCGGAGAGGTCGAAGTCGGTCAGCACGTCGCCGCTGATGACCACGAAGCGATCGTCGCCGATCATCTCCTGGGCGTTCTTCACGGCGCCCGCGGTGCCATAGTCGGCGTCCGCCGTGACATAGCGCATCTTGACCCCGAACGCGCTGCCATCCCCGAAGAAGCTGGTGACGTGCTCGGGCTGGAAGTAGAGGATGGAGATCAGGTCCGTGATGCCGTGTTGGCGCAGCAGCCGAACGATGTGCTCCATCAACGGGCGATTCGCCACCGGCACCATCGGCTTGGGCCGGTTGATGGTGAGCGGCTTCAGGCGAGTGCCGAAGCCGCCGGCCATGATGACGCCTTTCATCGGATATCCCGGTTGACCGAGGAACCGCGGACCGGAACCGTTCCGCACCGGCCGCCGAGCGCAATCGGCGTGCCCGCCAAGCTACGGACGCCGACGACGCCCGACAACGGGTCAGCCTTGACGCCGTGCCTCTCGAGCGAGCATCCTGAAGCTGCCTACCCGTCCCCACCCGCACCCGCCACCGAACGCGACGCTGCGATGGAGAAGATCCGCACAAAAGAGGCCGCCGAGGCCACCCTGCGCGAGCTGCCATCCGTCATCGGCGCGTTCGTGCGGGAGGATATTTATGGCCACCCGCGGGAGGTCCACCTGCTGGTGGCGGCCGGGCCCAACGTGCGCCACCTCGCGCGCGATGTCCGGGAGCTGCTCGAGGAGCGCCTGCAGGTGCCCGTGGACCAGCGCATCATCAGCATCGCCCAGGTCGCGCGCGACCCCCGCGAGACGCCGGTGGAGGAGGTGCCCGAGCTGGCGACGCCGGCGGCCGCGGAGGACGTGGATGCCAACGACCCGCGCCTCGTCTTCGGCGGCACCGAATGCATGGTCCGCGACGCCCGCGTCGTGGTGCGGGTGCGCCTGACGTGGCACGGGGAGGAGTTCCTGGGTGAGGCCAGCGAGCTGGACGCGGGCATGGGGCGGGTGCGGGCGGCGGCGACCGCCGCCTTGCGCGCGGCCGCGGCGGCCGTGCGCGATTCGCTCCGGCTGGAGCTGCAGGGCGCATCCAGCGTCCGGGCCTTCGAGCGCGACTACGTCCTGGTCTCCGCACTGGCTGCCGGTCCCGCGCTCGGCCGCCGCCCCCTGCCGCTGGTGGGCGCCCAGCCCGCCGAGGGCGACGAGCCCACGGCCGCCGCGCTCGCGGCGCTCCAGGCCGTGAACCGCGTGGTCAGCTACCAGCTGAAGGTGGTGGCGCCGGGTTGAGACCGGGCGGCGCGCCCGGCCGCCCCGGCCGGTCCCGCCCTTGCACCGGTCGGTCAGTCCGTCTTCCCGCTGTCGCCCGGCCTCCGGCCCTCCCGCAGCAGCGCGCTCAGCGCCACGCAGGTCCCGGCGCTCGTCCGCAGGATGACGCGCCGCGTGGCCAGGGCGTCGAGGGCGGCGCTGGTCTCGGAGGCGCCCGCGCCCGTGGCGGCGGCGATCTCCTCGGGTGCGGCGCGGCCGGCGCGCTCGAGGGCGGCCCAGGCGGCGCGCGGCTCCTCCCCCGCCTCACCCAGCAGCGCGGTCTCGCCCTGCTCGAGCTGGACCACCAGGGCCAGGCCGTGCCGGAGCAGCACCTGCTCGATGGGGTCCCGGTGGCGCTCGGCCACCCCGCTGGCCAGGAAGAAGATGTTCGCGGGCCGGTCGTCGCCGCGATAGTGGCAGAGCAGCTGGGCCACGGTCTCGTCGGCGCAGGAGTAGTCGAGGACGACGACCTGGCGGAAGTCCAGGACCGAGAGGGCGGGCCCGCCCAGCTCCTGAAGCTGGCTTTGGATGCCCATGCGTATGGCCCTGCCCGTGGGTCGGGTGACGAGGTGGGAGTAGAGCGTGGCCACCGACCGCCGGACCAGGGCCGACAGGTCGAAGGAGAGCGCGGCGACGTCGCCCGGCCGCGATCCGGTCATGGCCGCCTCGCCCGCCCGCCCGCAGGGCCCGCGGCCGGGGCGTTCCCCTCGGTCTCTACCCGCTCCGGCAGCACGATGCAGATCTGCGAGCCGGGGAAGGGCGGCAGCCCGCTCTGCAGCGGTGGCGTGTCGTCCCAGCCGGGGATGTCGGCGATCTCGGCGGTTCCGCTGCGGATGGAGAAGCGTCCGCCCCAGCGCCCGACCTGCTTGCGGATCTGCTGCAGTCCCTGGCCGCGGCCCGGGTCGGGGAAGCGGGTGATGCCGTGGAGGAAGGCGGCCTCCAGGGCAGCCGCGTCGCCCCAGCGCTCGCCCCAGCGGGCGGCCTGCCCGCTGGCCAGCGAGCCGCGGAAGCCGATGCCCAGGTCCATGACCGCGATCACGGCCACTTTCCGGCCCAGCCGCTGGGCCCAGTTGTACGTCTGCGCGGCCACCCAGCCGCCGGCGTCGGCGTGCTCCAGGATGTTCTGGCAGACCTCGGACAGGATGACGCTGAACTGTACCACGGCGCTGGCGGGATACTGCAGCTGCCTGGCCAGGATGACGGTGGCGGCGCCCTGGACGCGCTCCACCACCTCGTGCACGTCGCCGTGCGAGTTGACGGGCGTGATCTCGAGCAGCACGTCCGAGCCGCCTTCCTGTGCCCGGCGCGTAGCGCCATGCGTGTCGAAGATCGGCTCGGCCTGCCGCATGAACCCCATGCGGGCCAGGTAGCTGCCCACCTCCGACGACTCGGGGAGCTGCAGCAGCGGCCGCTCCCCGCCGCGGCCGGCCACCTGCCCCGCCGCCAGCAGTCCCAGCATGCCGTAGGGGTCCACCCACCGCAGCTTGCGGGCGTCGAAGAGCACGCGCTCGGAGGCGCCGCTGGCGTCGCCCGGCGGGAGCTGCTGCACCACCTGGTCGAAAGTCCGCTCCTCGAGCGACGACGGCACCGTCACGATCTTCATGAGCCGATCCTGCCCCGGAGGAAGAGGTGCAGTCCCGTCGCACCCCGGTGGCGCACGTTGAGCTCGGCCGCACCATTGGCCGCGGCCACCGCCGCGTCCAGCCCGTCGCCCGCCAGCAAGCGCGCGAACATGGTGGCGCCCCAGACATCGCCGCAACCCGTGGGGTCGCCCTCGACGGGCCCCGACGTCGGCGGGATGCGCGCGCTGGTGACCGGGCCCGGCTGCGCCAGCAGCGGCCGCTCCAGCCCGAGCCCGCCCCGGCGCCAGCTCAGCGGCTCCGGCACGAAGCCGCTGGCGGCGAAGTAGGCGGCACCGCGCTCGCCCAGCGTCACCAGCAGCAGCGGCAGGTCCGCTCCGACGGCGGCGGCGGCGAAGCGCCAGGGATCGCCCCAGGCCTGGGCCAGCGTGCCCAGCTCGTCCTCGTTCAGCTGCAACACGTCGAAGCAGCGCAGCCAGTCCGGCCAGTCCGCCAGCGGGCGGGGGATGCGGGTGCCGTCGGGTCCCACGCCCAGCATGAGCGAGTGCAGGTCCGCGTAGATCGGGCCGGCGAACCCCATGCGCAGCCGGATCGCGGTCTCCAGCTCCATCTCGAAGCCGGAGATGAAGTTCAGATAGAGCGCGTCGATGCCGTCCAGCAGGGGGCGCAGCTGCTCCCAGCTCCAGGGCGGGACGCCGCCCGTGAGCCGCTCGCAGCGCCGTTCCCGGTCCATGTAGTGCAGGTCCACCCGGTTGTTCGCCTCCGGCACGACCACCACCCCGGGCCCGACGTCCAGCCCGGGCAGCTCCGCCAGGAAGCTGCGCGCCCGGGCCTCCAGGTCGCGTCCCACCTTGAGGATGGGCACCAGCGCCCAGCCCTGGGGGCGCGCCGCGCTCGCCGCGGACAGGGCGTAGGCGATGCCACCCCATTCCTCCACCGGCGCCGCCCGCCCATCCCGGGCGAAAATCCGGTCCCAGACCATGGTGCCCAGAATGCCTAGGCGCATTGGATGCCTGGTGCTAGGAAAGAGCATGAGGGCGAGCATGAGCATGAGGAAGGGACATCCTCCGGATCCGGGGCGCCCCAGGGAGCATGAGGTTGGCTTTCCTCATGCTCATGCTCATGCTCTTGCTGCCGTTCCTCATACGTACCCGAACTTCTCGCGCTTGAAGACGGCGGCGGCGCCGATGACGCCGGCGGTGCCCTGCAGCTGGGCCGAGACGATCGTGCAGGCCGCCTCGGCGCTCTTGAACGCGCGCCGCCGCACCTCGGCGCGCAGCGGCAGGAAGAGGTGGTCGCCGGCCAGGGTCACGCCCCCGGCGATCACGATCATCTCCGGGTTGAGCACGTTGATGATGTTGGCCACGCCCGTGCCCAGGAAGCGGGCAGTGTCGCGCATGACCTCGCTGGCGTAGGCGTCGCCCAGCAGCACGGCCTCGTAGACGGTGGCGGCGGTGATATCCTCCAGCTTGCCCCCCACCAGGTCCGGGAGCACGGAATCGGTGCCGGCCTCGAGGCCTTCCACGGCCCGCAGCGCGATGGCGGGGCCGGAGGCATAGGCCTCCAGGCAACCGTAGTTGCCGCACTTGCAGCGCCGGCCGTTGGAGTCGATGGACATGTGGCCGATCTCGCCTGCGCCGTCGTTTACGCCGTGGTAGATCTCGCCGTTCAGCACGATGCCGCCGCCGATGCCGGTGCCCAGGGTGAGCCCGACCAGCGTGCTCGTGCCCCTGCCCGCGCCCAGCCACCACTCGCCGTACGTCGCGCAGTTCGCATCGTTGTCCAGCGCCGCCGGCAATCCCACCGCGTTCGCGATCAGGTCCCGCAGCGGGAAGTTGCGCCAGCCCAGGTTCGGCGTCTCCAGCACGGTGCCGGTGCTGCGGTCCAGGGGACCGGGAGAGCCGATGCCGATGCCCGCGACGTCGGCCCGTGTGCCGCCCTGCTCCGCGACCACCGTCCCGATCGCCTCCCGCACCATGCCGACGATCCGGTCCACCACGTACTTGGCGCCCCGGCCGGCTTCGGTGGGCAGGGAGCGCAGCGCCAGCGGATCGCCGCCTTCCATCGGCAGCACGCCCACGACGATGTTCGTGCCGCCGAGATCGACGCCCACGATCCACTTCTTGTCCACCGACTCGCTCATGCGCTCTCAGGCCCTTTCAGTGTCGTGCGCCGGCGGCGGCCGCGCCGACCGCCCCCTCGACCTCGTCCACCGTGATCAGCCGCAGGCACTCCTGCTTGGCCTCGGGCAGGATCGTTCCCGCCCCGCTGCGCGGGCAGTGGTTCCGCACGCAGGGTACGCAGGGCAGCTCGCCGTGCTGGACCAGCACGTGCCCCTCGCCCAGCGGCCGGGTCCGGCGCGGGTCGGACGGCCCCTGCAGCGAAACCGTGCGCGTTCCCACCGCCGCGGCCAGGTGCATGGGCCCGCTGTCATTCGTGACCAGCAGATCGCACGCGGCCAGTCCCGCGGCCAGCAGCGGCAGGTCCGTCCGGCCGCCGGCATCGAAGGCGACGTCGCCCGCAACGGCCCGGGTCAACTCCCGCTCCCCCCCCCCGGCACCCCCGAACACCACGACCCGCGCGCCCGCCGCCGCTTGCCGGCGCGCCAGCTCCGCGAAGCGCGGCCCCTCCCAGCGTCGGGACTCGGCGTTGCTGCCCGGGAACAGGCCCACGGTGATGCCGTCCTGGCCCCGCGCCCGCCCCCCGTGATCCGCCAGCAGCGCCGCCCAGGCCGCGCGCAGCCGCTCGGGCACCTGCAATCGTGGCGCCGGCAGCGGCTCGGGAACCGCTCCGCGCGCCAGCACGTGATAGGTCGCGGCGCGGTGCAGACCCGCCATGGCCGCGTCCGGCACCGGCTCGGTGACCAGCAGCCCGCGACCGTCCGTGCGCGCGCCGCGCCGCGCCCGCACCCCGCCCAGCAGGAAGATCAGCGCCGCCGAGAACGAGGGCGCCAGCAGCACGCCCCGCCCGTAGCCCCGCCGGCGCAGCTCGCCGGCCGCGGCCACCATGCCACGCCCCCCGCCGTCCAGCGGAATCGCCTCTCCCGGCAGCGCCGCCAGCTCGAGTACCGGCACCAGCCAGCGCGGCAGCAGCACGTCCGCCGGCTGCAGCGATTCGATGGCCGGCAGCGCCATGACCAGGTCGCCGAGATGGTTGGGCGCGCGGACGACGAGCCGAGTCACGCGGACGCCCGGACGGTGGAGGACGCCCGGAAGGCGGAGTCCGCCCGGAAGGCAGCGGACGCCCCGACCCTTAACCTCCTGCTCCTGCTCCTGCTTCCCCTGATCTCGTCCCTGCACCCTTTATAGCTCGAAGCTGAAAGGGAGGAGGGAGGGCAAGCAGGAGCAGAAGCAGGAGCAGGAGGGAATATCACCTTCCTCAATCCCCCACCTGCAGCACCGCCAGGAACGCTTCCTGGGGGATCTCCACGCTGCCCACCTGCTTCATGCGCTTCTTCCCCTCCTTCTGCTTCTCCAGGAGCTTGCGCTTGCGGGTGATGTCGCCGCCGTAGCACTTGGCCGTGACGTTCTTGCGCAGGGGCTTGATGGTCTCGCGGCAGATGATCTTGGAGCCGATCGCGGCCTGGATGGCCACCTCGTACTGCTGCCGGGGAATGAGCTTGCGCAGCTTACCCGCAAGCTGGCGCCCGAAGTCCTCCGCCTTGTCGCGGTGGATGATGACGCTGAAGGCGTCCACCGGGTCGCCGTTGAGGAGCATGTCCAGCTTCACCAGCTCGCCCGGCCGGTACTCCTTGAACTCCCAGTCGAGCGAGGCGTAGCCGCGCGTCGAGCCCTTCAGGCGGTCGTAGAAGTCGAAGAGGATCTCGGCCAGGGGCAGGTCGTAGACGAACTCCACGCGCGTAGGATCGAGGTAGTGCATGGACACGTACTCGCCCCGGCGGTCGTGGCACAGCTTCTGGACGCTGCCGATGTACTCCGAAGGGCAGAGAATGCGCGCCCGCACGAAGGGCTCCTCCACCACGGAGATCCGGCCGCGGTCCGGCATGGCGCTCGGGTTCTCCACGAACATCTCCCCGCCATCGGTCAGGAGCACGTGGTACTCCACGTTCGGCACCGTGGTCACCAGGTCCAGCTCGAACTCCCGTTCCAGCCGCTCCTGCACGATCTCCATGTGCAGCAGCCCCAGAAAGCCGCAGCGGAAGCCGAAGCCCAGCGCCAGCGAGGTCTCCGGCTCGTAGAAGAGGGAGGCGTCGTTCAGCTTCAGCTTGGCCAGCGCGTCCCGCAGCTCCTCGTACTCGTTCGCCTCCGTCGGGTACAGGCCGCTGAACACCATGGGATGGACCTCGCGGTAGCCGGGCAGCAGCTCGGTGGCCCGGTTGTCCGCGTCCAGCACCGTGTCGCCCACGCGCGTGTCGCTCACGTTCTTGATCCCGGCCAGCAGGTAGCCGACCTCGCCCGGCCCCATCTCCGGCAGGGGGAAGCGGCCGAGGCGACTGAAGCCGACCTCGTCCACGGGGAACACCGCGTCCGAGGAACCGAACGTGATGCGCATCCCCGGCTTCAGGACCCCGTCCACCACCCGGATCATGGGCACGGCGCCCTGGTAGCGGTCGTAGTAAGAGTCGAAGATCAGCGCCCGCAGCGGCGCGGCCGGGTCGCCCCGGGGCGGCGGGACCTTCGCCACGATTCGCTCCAGCAGCTCGTCGACGCCCACGCCTTCCTTGGCCGAGACCGCCAGGATCTCCGAGGGATCGACGCCCAGCAGCTCCACCAGCTCCGCCCGCCGGCGTTCAGGCTCCGCGCCCGGCAGGTCGATCTTGTTCAGCACCGGGATGATCTCCAACCCCGCCTCCATCGCCAGGAACAGGTTCGACAGCGTCTGCGCCTGAACCCCCTGGCTCGCGTCCACGACCAGCACAGCGCCCTCGCACGCATGCAGCGAGCGCGACACCTCGTAGGTGAAGTCCACGTGTCCGGGCGTGTCGATCAGGTTCAGCTCGAAGACGCTGCCGTCCTGCGCCGTGTAGCCCATGCGGATCGCGTGCAGCTTGATCGTGATCCCGCGCTCCCGCTCCAGGTCCAGCGAGTCCAGCACCTGCGACTCCATCTGGCGCGAGGTCAGCGTACCCGTCCGCTCCAGCAGCCGATCGGCCAGCGTCGATTTGCCGTGGTCGATGTGGGCGACGATGCAGAAATTGCGAATGTGCTCGAGTTGCACGCGCGGCAACATCCTGTCGGCGGATCGGGTGCCGGTTCCAGTTCCGGCGTAGCCTTTAAAGATACACCCTTTGCGGCGATCCGATCAATCGGGTGTTGCCGCTGAGGCTGGGGCTGAGGCTGAGGCTGGGGTGGCGACGCCGCGGCGACGGTCCGGCGCTCCTCCCAGCGTTCCAGCCTCTCAGCGTTCCAGCCTCCCGGGCCTCTCAGCCTCCCGGCGGGTGTCCGGCCGTCAATGCGGGGACCCGGCGCGCTCCTGCCGCGGGAAGGCCCGCACGGCCAGGAAGATCAGCGCCGCCGCGATCACGCCGCTGACCAGGCCGGCCACGATCCAGCCCGTCGAGTGGGCGGCCAGGCCGTGGCCGATGAAGTAGGGCACGCCGATCACGCAGACGACG
>JADGQX010000282.1 GCA_017881445.1 Gemmatimonadota bacterium
CGCCCTCTGGGCGCTGACCCCCAACGCCGTCTGGCGCCGCGATGACTCCGCCGGCTGGCTCCCGTCCCGCGACGCCACCCTCGCCTCCATCGGCGAGCCGCTGGCGCTGGCGCCCGACGGGGGGGGGCTCTGGGTGGCGGGCGCGAACGGCATCGCCCGCTGGGACGCCGGCACCCGCGGCTGGCGCTCCTTCACGGTGGGGCCGGACCTGCCCGCCGGCCCCGTGCGCGCGGTGCTGCCCGTGGGCGACGCGGTCTGGGCCGCCACACCGGCCGGCGCCGTGCGCCTGCCGCTGCGTTTCTGACGGTCGGGCCGTGACCCCCCCCCCCGGCGCTGCCCCCGACCGCATCCGGCTCGGTCCGGGCACCGAGTTCGATGTGATCCGCCGCTTCCTGGAGCTGGCGGCGGCTGCCGCGCCCGGCGCCCCGCCCGCGGGCGTGCTGCTCGGGCCGGGCGACGACTGCGCCGTGGTTCGCACCGGGGGAGGGCTGGCCATCAGCACGGACGCCAGCGTGGAGGGCGTCCATTTCCGGCGCGAGTGGATCGGCGCGGAGGAGATCGGCTGGCGGGCCGTGGCGGCGGCGCTCTCGGACCTGGCGGGCGTGGCCGCGCGACCCCTGGGGCTGCTGGTGACCATGGCCGCGCCCCCCGACGATGTGCCCGCCTTCGTGGAGCAGGTCGTGCGGGGTGTGGTCGCCGCCGCCGCCGACGCGGGCGCGGCGCTGCTGGGCGGGGACCTGACCGCCTCCCCGGCTGCGCTCTTCCTGGACATCGTGGTGCTGGGCGAGGCCGCCGCGCCCGTGCTGCGCTCGGGCGCCCGGCCCGGCGATTCGCTCTGGGTGACCGGCGCGCTGGGCGGGGCGGCGGCGGCGGTCGCGGCCTGGACCCACGGGCGGGAGCCGCCGCCCGCCGCCCGGGAGGCGTTCGCCCGGCCGCGGCCGCGCTGGCGCGAGGCGCTCTGGCTGCGCGATCGCGGGGTCCTTGGGGCCATGCTGGACCTGTCCGACGGTCTGGCCGGTGATGCCGCGCACCTGGCCGCCGCCAGTGGCGTGGGCGTGGTGTTGGACCCGCGGGCCGTGCCCGTCGCCCCGGCCGCGGCCGAGGTCGGTGGCAGCCCCGAGGCCGCGTTGCGCCTGGCACTGGGCGGCGGCGAGGACTACGAGCTGTGCTTCGCGGCGGCGCCCGGAGCCGTCGAGCCCCTGGCCGGGGAATTCGCCGGGCTCTTCGGCCTGCGGCTGACGCGGGTCGGCCAGGTGACCGCGGGCGCCGGCGTCGCCTGCCTGGATCCGGATGGCAGGCCGCGGCCGCTGGATCTGGCCGGCTTCCGCCACTTCGAGGAAGGAACGCGTTGATCCGGACGCTCTGGTTCGAGCTGAACCTGCTGGTGGCCACCGGGGTGATCGGCAGCATGGTCATCGTGGCCAGCATCTTCCGTGTGCGCGGCGACTTCTACTGGTGGGCGGCGCGCAGCTGGGCCCGCTGGCTGGTATGGGTGAGCGGTTGCACGGTCACGGTCGAGGGGCTGCACAACGTTGCCATGGACCGGCCCCAGGTCTTCATCGCCAATCACGTCTCCCACGTGGACGTGATCGCCATTGCCGCCAACATCCCCAAGCGCTTCCGCTTCGTGGCCAAGAAGGAGCTGGGCCGCATCCCCATCTTCGGCACCGCCTGGAAGGTCGCCGGCCACATCTCCGTGGACCGCGGCGACCGGGCCAGTGCCGTCGCCTCCCTGGCTGCGGCCGGCCGCCTGATCCGCGACGACAACTCCTCGGTCGTCATCTTCGCCGAGGGCACCCGCTCCCGCACGGGCGAGCTGCAGCCGTTCAAGAAGGGCGGCTTCATGCTGGCGCTGCACACGGGCGTCGAGATCGTCCCCGTCGCCATCCTCGGCACCCGCCGCATTTTGCCCAAGGGCGGCTGGCGTCTGCGACCGGGGCCGGTTATCGTTCGTTTTGGTGCGCCCATCGATACGACGCACTACGACGAGTCGACTCGCGACGCCCTGATCGAGCGCGTCCGCGGCTGCATCGAGGAACTGCTCGAGGCGCCCCCCGCGGTCTCCTCCTGAGGCGCGCCGCCCGTCCCACGCCGGCGAGTCCGGCGCCCTCGTCGCCTTCCCCGATCCGACAACGACAGAGCTGACCTATATGTCCTCGATCATCAGCATTTCCGCACGCGAGATCCTCGACAGCCGTGGCAACCCGACGGTCGAGGCCGAGATCCTGCTCGACAGCGGCGCCCAGGGCCGGGCCGCCGTGCCCAGCGGCGCATCCACGGGCGAGGGCGAGGCCCTCGAGCTGCGCGACGGCGACAAAAGCCGCTACCTGGGCAAGGGCGTGCTTCAGGCCGTGCAGAACGTCAACGACACCATTGCCCCCGAGCTGATCGGCCTGGACGCGCTGGACCAGGTCGCCCTCGACCAGACCATGATCGAGCTGGATGGCACACCCACCAAGGCCAAGCTGGGCGCCAATGCCATCCTGAGCGTCTCCATGGCCGCCGCCCGCGCCTCCGCCGAGGAGTGCGGCCTGCCGCTCTACCGCTACCTGGGCGGCCCGCTGGCCACGCTGCTCCCCGTCCCGCTCATGAACATCCTGAACGGCGGCTCGCACGCGGCCAACAACGTCGACATCCAGGAGTTCATGGTCGCACCCGTCGGCTTCGACAACTTCCCGGACGCGCTGCGCGCCGGCGTCGAGGTCTTCCACTCGCTGAAGAAGGTGCTCTCGGGCAAGGGGCTGGGCACGGGCGTGGGCGACGAGGGCGGCTTCGCCCCCAACCTGGGCAGCAATGAAGAGGCGATGGACGCCATCGTCGAGGCCATCCAGAAGGCCGGCTACGCCCCGGGCGAGCAGGTCGCCATCGCCCTGGACCCGGCCGCGAGCGTGTTCTACGAGGGTGGCAGCTACGTCTTCAAGAAGTCCACGAAGCAGAAGTTCTCGTCCGAGCAGTTCGTCGAGTTCTGGGCCGGCTGGGTGGACAAGTACCCGATCATCTCGATCGAGGACGGGCTGGCCGAGGGCGACTGGGATGGCTGGGTGGCCATGACCAAGGCGCTCGGGGACAAGATCCAGATCGTGGGCGACGACATCTTCGTCACCAACCCCGCCGTGCTGGCCAGGGGCATCGAGGTGGGCGCCGCCAACGCCATCCTGATCAAGCTCAACCAGATCGGCACCGTCACCGAGACGCTGCAGGCCATCGACCTGGCCCGCAAGAACGCGTACCGCTACGTCATCTCGCATCGCTCCGGCGAGACCGAGGACGTCTTCATCGCCGACCTGGCGGTCGCGACCCGCTCCGGCCAGATCAAGACCGGCAGCGCCAGCCGCACGGACCGCATCGCCAAGTACAACCAGCTGCTGCGCATCGACGAGGAGCTCGGCTCCGCGGCCGAGTACCTGGGGAGAGCAGCCTTTTGAAGCGCCGCTGGATCATCCTGCCGGTGCTGGGCATTGCGGGGTACTTCGCCGTCTTCGGCGGCGAGCACTCCTGGCTGGACCTGCGTCGCCTCGAGCGCGAGCGGCGCACGCAGGAGCGGGCGGCGCAGGCGACCCGGCGTGAGGTCGTCCTGCTGCGCGTCCGCCAGGACTCGCTCGAGCGCGACTCCCTCGCGCTCGAGCGGCTCGCCCGGGAGAAGTACGGCCTCATTCGCACGGGTGAGCGGCTCTACCGCTTCGCCGACGGGGCGACCGGGGCGACCGGGGCGACCGGGGCGACCGGGGCGACCGCGGCCATGAAGCCAGACACCGTGCGGCGCCAGGCTGGGACGGCGCCGCCCGGGCCCACACCTCCGAGGAGGAAGTAATGTCGTCCATGAAATCCGCGACGGCGCGGACCCGGCGCCGCTCTGTGAGCGGCGCTTTCAGTTTGCTGGCCGTTCTGGGGCTGGCGGCGCTGGTGGGCGCGTGCGCGGCGGGGCCGCGCACGGGAGCCCCGGCGCCGCGGGCCGTGACCCTGCCCGTGCTGCCGCCCGCGCTGCAGCGTGAGTTCCGCGGCGTGTGGATCGCCACGGTCAACAACATCGACTGGCCCTCCAAGCGCGGCCTGTCCACGGACTCCATGAAGACCGAGCTGCTCGCCCTGATCGACCGGGCGGCGCAGCTCCACATGAACGCCATCGTCTTCCAGGTGCGCCCGGCCGGCGACGCGCTCTACAAGTCCAGCATCGAGCCCTGGTCGCCCTTCATCACCGGCACCATGGGCAAGGCGCCCGACGGCGACTTCGACCCGCTGGCCTTCGTGATCAAGGAGTCCCACGCCCGCGGCATGCAGGTCCACGCCTGGTTCAACCCCTACCGGGCCGGCTTCGCCAACAACCGCTGGAACACTTCGGCCGACCACGTGTCGAAGAAGCACCCGGAGTGGGTCCGCAGGTACGGCAACTTCTACTGGATGGACCCGGGCAACCCCAAGGTCAGGGAGTACTCGCTGAGCGTGTTCCGCGACGTCGTCAAGCGCTACGACGTCGATGGCATCCACATCGACGACTACTTCTACCCCTACGTCGAGCAGGACTCGGCCAAGAACGACATCCCCTTCCCCGACGACGACAGCTACAAGGCCTATCGCATGGCCGGCGGCACCATGGACCGCTCCGACTGGCGCCGTGAGAACGTCAACAAGCTGGTCAAGGGCATGAGCGAGGTCGCCCACGCCGTGAAGCCCTGGGTTCTCGTCGGCGTCAGCCCCATCGGCGTCTACCGCCCCGGCATCCCCTCCGGCGGCTTCGACGCCTACGAGTCCATCTACTGCGACTCCAAGAAGTGGCTGAACGAGGGCTGGGTCGACTACTACGCGCCCCAGATCTACTGGACGAGCGACTCCAAGAACCCATACGCCCCCGTCCTCAAGTGGTGGGTGGACGAGAACACCAAGGGTCGCCACATGTGGCCCGGCAACTTCACCACCCGCGTCGGCACCCAGGTCGGCTGGACCGTGGACGAGCTGGTCAAGCAGATCCAGCTCACGCGCGAGTCCCGCGGCGCCACCGGCAACATCCACTTCAGCGCCAAGTTCCTGTATGGGACGACGCCGGTCGCCGAGGGCCTGCGCACCGGCCCCTACGCCGAGGCCGCCCTCGTGCCGCCTTCGCCCTGGCTCGGCGCCGCCAAGCCCGCCGCGCCCCGCGTCGAGGTCGTCACCGCCGCCGGCGACGCCACCGTCCGCTTCGCGCCCGGCGACAAGGTCCCCGTGCGCTACTGGGTCGTCCGCTACTACGACGGTACCCGCTGGATGAGCGACATCACCGGCCCCGGCGCCTCCAGCCTCAAGCTGCCCGCCGGCCTCGAGCACCCCTTCTACGTCGCCGTCAGCGCCGTCGGCCAGA
>JADGQX010000085.1 GCA_017881445.1 Gemmatimonadota bacterium
CCCTTCGCCCGGGACTACTCCGGCTACCTGGACAACCGCTCCTTCGGCGGGGCGCAGGTGTCGCGCACCTTCTACGCCCGCGGCCAGACGGGGCAGCAGCTGCTGCTGGGGGCGTACCAGGCGCTGGAGCGGCAGGTCCGCCTGGGCACGGTGAAGATGTACACGCGCCACGAGATGCTGGACCTGGTGTTGGTGGATGGCGTGGCCCGCGGCATCATCACGCGCGACCTCATCACCGGTGAGATCGAGAGTCATGTGGCGGACGCCGTCGTCCTGGGCACCGGCGGCTACGCCAACGTCTTCTACCTCTCCACCAACGCTCGCGGCTGCAACGCCACGGCGATCTGGCGGGCGCACAAGCGCGGGGCGGGCTTCGCCAATCCGTGCTTCACGCAGATCCACCCGACCTGCATTCCGCCCCACGGCGGCAGTGCGCAGTCGAAGCTGACGCTGATGAGCGAGTCGCTGCGCAACGACGGCCGGGTCTGGGTGCCGAAGAAAGCGGGCGACAAGCGGGCGCCGAACACCATCCCGCCGGACGAGCGCGACTACTACCTGGAGCGGATGTACCCGAGCTTCGGCAACCTCGTCCCCCGGGACGTGGCCTCGCGCCGCGCCAAGCAGATGGTGGACGAGGGCCGCGGCGTGGGACCGACCGGCATCGGCGTGTATCTCGACTTTGCCGACGCCATCGAACGGCTGGGGAAGAACGTGATCATGGAGCGCTACGGCAACCTCTTCGACATGTACGAGAACATCACGGGGGAGAACCCGTACGAGGTGCCGATGCGCATCTACCCGGCCCCGCACTACGTCATGGGCGGGCTCTGGGTGGACTACAACCTGATGAGCAACGTGCCCGGTCTGCACGTGATCGGCGAGGCCAACTTCTCCGACCACGGGGCCAACCGGCTGGGGGCGAGTGCGCTCATGCAGGGGCTGGCCGATGGCTACTTCATCCTGCCCGTCACCATCGGCGACTTCCTGGTGACGGCCAAGCCGGCGCCCCTGAAGACGGATCACCCGGCGTTCCGGGAGGCGCTGGACGGCGTCAAGGCGCGGACCGAGCGGCTGCTCGCCATCCAGGGCACGCGCACGGTGGGGGACTTCCACCGCGAGCTAGGCCGGATCATGTGGGACAATTGCGGCATGGCCCGCACGCGCGAGAGCCTGACCCGCGCGCTGGAGCTGATTCCGCGGCTGCGCGAGGAGTTCTGGCGCGACGTGAAGGTGACGGGCGAGGCCGGCGACCTGAACCAGCAGCTAGAGAACGCCGGCCGGGTGGCCGATTACCTCGAGCTGGCCGAGCTCATCTGCATCGATGCGCTGCATCGCGAGGAGTCGGCGGGCGGCCATTTCCGGGAGGAGTACCAGACGCCCGAAGGCGAGGCGCTGCGCAACGATGAGGATTTCGCTTACGTCGCCGTATGGGAGCACGCCGGGCCGGGCAGGCCGCCGGTGTTGAACAAGGAGCCGCTGGAGTTCGAGAACGTGCACCTCACGCAGAGGAGCTACAAGTAGATGAACCTCAAGCTCCACGTCTGGCGCCAGGCCGGGCCCTCCCAGCCGGGGCGGTTCGTCGACTACCTCGCCGAGGACGTCAGCGACCACGTCTCCTTCCTGGAGATGCTGGACGCTCTGAACGAGAAGCTGATCGCGCGCGGTGAAGAGCCGATCGCCTTCGACAGCGACTGCCGCGAGGGCATCTGCGGCATGTGCGGCTTCATGGTGAACGGCGAGCCCCACGGCCCGCTCCCCGCCACGACCGTGTGCCAGCTGCACATGCGTCACTACAAGGACGGCGACGACGTCTGGTGCGAGCCCTGGCGTGCCCGGGGCTTCCCGGTCATGAAGGACCTCATCGTCAACCGATCCGCCCTCGACCGCATCATCGAGGCGGGCGGCTACATCTCCGTTCGCACCGGGGCCGCGCCCGAGGCCAATTCCACCCGCGTGGCCAAGGTCCAGGCGGAGGCGGCCATGGATGCGGCCGCCTGCATTGCGTGCGGCGCCTGCGTCGCCGCCTGCCCCAACGCCTCCGCCATGCTCTTCACCTCGGCCAAGGTGGCCCACCTCGGCCTGCTGCCGCAGGGCCAGCCCGAGCGCCTCGTGCGCGTCGTGGACATGGTGAACGCGCAGGACGCGGAATTCGGGCACTGCACCAACCACGGCGCCTGTCAGAACGCCTGTCCCAAGTCCATCAGCGTGGACTTCATCGCCCGCCTGAACCGGGACCTGCGCCAGGCGAAGTTTCGCGATCCGCTGAAAGTGGGGAGCTAGCGGCGGAGTCGGTGCAGCGGTGGCGGAGCAACGGACCGGCCGTCGTGGAGCGCTTCCGCGACGGCCGGGTCGTTTGGGGGGTGAGGTCGGCGGAGCGTATTGGCGTCCGCATTCCGCTCCCCGGGGGGAAGAGCTTCCTCGTGGCGACCTACGTGAGGGCTTCAACCGAGGAGAACTGATGGCCAGGACGATGTGCCCCCCGTGGATCGGCTACCTGCTCCTGACCCCGATCCGCCGCTTCTTCCACGATCCGGTCAAGCTGCTGGCGCCGTATGTCCGCCCGGGAATGACCGTGATCGAGCCGGGGCCCGGCATGGGCTTCTTCACGCTCGAGCTGGCGCGCCTGGTGGGAACGGCCGGACGCGTGGTGGTCATCGACGTCCAGCCGAAGATGCTCTCGGTGCTGGGGCGCCGGGCCGCCCGCGCCGGGCTGGCCGGCCGGATCGACGCCCGGCTCACGCAGCCCGAGTCCATGGGCCTGGACGACCTCGCCGGCGCCGCCGACTTCGTCCTGGCCTTCGCCATGGTGCACGAGATGCCCGATGCCGGGCGATTCTTCGCGGAAACGGCGGCGGCGCTGAAGCCCGGCGGCACGATGCTGCTGGCCGAGCCCAACGGCCACGTGGACGAGGCGCGCTTCGCCCGTGAGCTGGCGGCGGCGGCGGCCGCCGGCCTGACGCCCGTGGATCGCCCGACCGTGCGCATGAGCCAGGCGGCGGTGCTCCGGAAGTAGTGCCAGACCCCTATCCCGCCACACCCGAGGCACGTACATGATCATCGACGCGGTCCGCCAGGAGGTGCGGAGCGCCTGCGAGCGCTCCGAAAACGTCCTGACCGCCTCCTTCTACGGCGAGAACCTCGGCGTCGTCAGCGCCTATGCGACGGCGCTCGCCCGGGATCTGCACGCCGATGCGGAAGTGGTCGAGATCGCTGCCTGGCTCCATGACCGGCGCGCCCTGGCCGTGTTGGATTGAGGCTTGGACTCAAGTGGTGGCAGAGGCAGGGGCAACGACCGGTTACGCAGCCGCAGGCGCTGACGTCTACGGCGACGTGCTCGGCTCCGTGAACGTCACCGCCTGCGCCTGCGTCTGCGGCAGTTGAACTCTGCGGATGCCTGTCACTCTCTACAGCCTGGGCAGCGTGACCCCGGTCTGCCCCTGGTATTTCCCCTTCTTCATGGCGTACGTCGTCTCGGGCACCTCGTCGCCCTGGAAGAACAGCAGCTGGGCGAGTCCCTCGTTGGAGTAGATCTTGGCGGGCAGCGGCGTGGTGTTGGAGATCTCGAGGGTGAGGTGGCCCTCCCATTCGGGCTCCAGGGGCGTGACGTTCACGATGATGCCGCAGCGGGCGTAGGTGGACTTGCCGACGCAGACCACCAGGACATCGGCCGGCACGCGGAAATACTCCAGCGTGCGGGCCAGGGCGAAGGAACGCGGCGGGATGATGCAGTGGTCGCCCTTGATGTCGACGAAGGAGCGGGGGTCGAAGTTCTTGGGGTCCACGACCACGCTATAGACGTCGGTGAAGACCTTGTACTCGTCGGCGACGCGGATGTCGTAGCCGAAGGAGGAGACGCCGTAGCTGATGACGCCGTCCCGCACCTGGCCGGTCTCGAACGGCTCGATCATGCGGTGCTCTTCCGCCATGCGCCGGATCCAGCGGTCGCTCTTGATGGCCATTTCAGCGGGGCTCCGGAACGGGGGGTGCCAAGGTGGTGTCGAAGGGGCGAAAACATAGGCGGATCGCGGGCTCCCGGGCAAGCGCCCCCGTGCTTGACACCCCCGCGCCGGGGCGCGTAGTTTGCCCAGTCTGTCACCCCCGTGCATGCGAATTCACAAGTCGCGGAGCGGCCTGCTGATGCTCGAAGCTTACGCCCCGATCCTGATCCTTGCCGTCGTCTCCGCCGTTGCCGCCGCCGGAATGGTCATCGGCTCCCACTTCCTGGGGCCGATCCGCCCGACGCCGGCGAAGCGCGGGGTCTACGAGTCGGGGATCACGCCGCTGGGGAACGCGCGCGAGCGCTTTTCCGTGAAGTTCTACATGGTGGCGATCCTGTTCATCGTCTTCGACCTGGAGACGGTGTTCCTGATCCCCTGGGCCGTGACGTTCCGGGCGCTGGGCGTGTCCGGCTTCGTGGAGATGCTGATCTTCATCGGCGTGCTGCTGGTGGGGTTCGTGTACGTGTGGAAGAAAGGAGCGCTCCAGTGGGAGTAGGGGAGGCCCGGGAGCGAAAGAACCTGCCGACGGTCGCGGCCACGGCGGGAGCGGGAGCGGGAGCGAAGGATGGCGGCGCGGGTTGGATCACGACGCAGTTGGATTGGGTCGTGAACTGGTCGCGCCGCAACTCGCTCTGGCCCATGCCCTTCGGCACCGCGTGCTGCGCCATCGAGATGATGGCGACGGCGGCGTCGAAGTACGACCAGGCGCGCTTCGGCATGGAGCGCATGAGCTTCTCGCCCCGGCAGGCGGACGTGCTCATCTGCGCCGGGCGGCTGCCGTACAAGATGGCGCCGGTCATCCGCAAGATCTGGGACCAGATGCCACAGCCGAAGTGGGCCATCGCCATGGGGGCGTGCGCATCGACGGGCAACATCTTCGATGCCTACTCCATGACGCAGGGGATCGACACCATCATCCCGGTGGACATCTACATCCCGGGATGTCCGCCCCGGCCGGAGGCGCTGCTGTACGGGCTGATGATGCTGCAGGAGAAGATCCGAGGGGAATCCGTCTTCGACAAGGCACTGCACGAGCGGCTGCGGGCGGAGCCGCCGGAGCGGGCGGGGAAGGCCAACCTGCCGCCGGAGACCATCGACGAGGTGGCGCTGCCCTTCGGCAACTCGACCAAGCAGAACCGCGTGAGCGGCCTCGTCTCGACGGCCGCCGTGGCGAGACCTTCGGACCGGCAGCCGTAGCATGGCCGATAACATCTATCAGCGGTACCAGGAGGCGCTGCGGGCGCTGGAGTCGGGGCCGCAGCCGGGCGAGTCGCCGGCGGAGCCGCGCAGCGTCGCCGGCGCCCCGTCGCACCCCTCCATCGTGGCCATGCAGGAGCGCTTCGGCGATGCCGTGCTCTTCTGGGAGGTGCAGGCGGGCGACGAGCACGTGGTCTTCATCCGCCCGGAGCGCAACCAGGAGATCCTCCGCTGGCTGAAGGAGGACCCGGCGCAGAACTACCTCTACCTGAGCGACGTCACCGCGGTGGACTACGGCGGCGGCCGTCCGCTGCAGGTGGTCTACCAGCTCTGGTCGCAGACGCACCGGCGCCAGCTGCGGGTAAAGGCGGAGCTGCCCCTCTCGGCGCTGGAGATCGACAGCGCCGAGCCGGTGTGGAAGACCGCGAACTGGCTGGAACGGGAGGTCTACGACCTGTTCGGCATCCGCTTCCGCGGCCACCCCGACCTGCGGCGCATCATGATGCCGGAGAACTACGCCGAGGGACATCCGCTGCGGAAGGACTTCCCGCTGCGCGGTCGCTTCAGCCGGGCGGAGCAGACCCGGCGCGCGCTCACCATGGAGACCGAGGCGTTCTATACGCCGCAGGAGCTGACCTTCATGCACGAGGCGGACGACGCCCCGGCCGTGCCGCCCGGGGAGGTGCCGGTCGCGCCGCTGGCGCCGGCGCCGGGCGTCGAGTCCGGGGGAGGTGCGGCATGAGCACGCGCCGCACCGTGGAATACAGCGTCTCGCGCACTCCCGAGATGGGCCCGAACCGGCAGCCGGTGGCCATGCCTTTCCTGCCGCTGGGCGTGGAGCCCGAGATGCAGGGCGAGCACATGCTCATCAACATCGGGCCGCAGCACCCCGCCACGCATGGCGTGCTCCGCATCGTGCTGGAGCTGGATGGCGAAACCGTGGTCAAGTGCACGCCCCACGTCGGGTACCTGCACTCCAGCTTCGAGAAGCTGGGCGAGTACCGGACGTGGAACCAGATCATCCCGCTCACCGACCGCATGGACTACCTGGCGCCGCTCATCTACAACTGCGCCTACGCCATGGCGGTCGAGAAGCTGATGGGCGTGGAGGTGACCGAGCGCTGCAAGGTGACGCGCGTCATCTGCATGGAGCTGGACCGCATCTTCAGCCACCTGCTCTGGGTGGGCACCACCGCCATCGACATCGGCGCGTTCACGGTCTTCCTCTACACGTTCCAGGAGCGGGAGCGGATCTACGACCTGCACGAGGCCTTCACGGGGGCGCGAGTCACGCCCTCCTCCACCCGCATCGGCGGCATGATGGCGGACCTGCCGGCGGGGTGGATCGAGCAGCTCCAGCATTTCATCGACACCTTCCCCAGAACGCTGGACGAGACGGAGACGCTGCTTAGCAACAGCAACCTCTGGATCGGCCGCAACCGGGACGTGGGCGTCATCAACGGCGCGGATGCCATCGATTACGGGCTGACGGGGCCGAACCTGCGGGCGAGCGGCGTCGACTACGACATCCGCAAGGACCGTCCGTACTACGACTACGACAGCTACGACTTCGACGTGCCCGTGGGCGTGCACGGCGACTGCTACGACCGCTACCTGGTGCGCATGGAGGAGATGCGCCAGAGCCTGCGGATCCTGCAGCAGGCCGTGGACCGGCTGCCCGGGGGCGCCATGAACGTGGACGACCCGCGCCTGATCCTGCCGGGCAAGGGCGACGCCATGAGCGACATGGAGTCCATGATCCACCACTTCAAGGTGGTCATGGAGGGAGTGAAGGCGCCGCCCGGGGAGAGCTGGTACGGGATCGAGAGCTCCAAGGGCGAGCTGGGCATGTACGTGGTCAGCGATGGCGGCTCCAAGCCGGTCCGCTGGCGCGTCCGCGGCCCGAGCTTCATCAACATCTCCACGCTGCCCAAGCTGGTCGAGGGCTACATGCTCTCGGATGTCATCGCCGTGAACGCGAGCCTGGACATCGTCCTGGGAGAAATCGACCGATGATGGGGAACGGGGCGACCGGGGCGACCGGGGCGACCGGCGGGACCACGCCGCTCCAGGGGGGCAACCCGGGGTGGGCCGGCGAGCGCGGCGAGTTCACGCAGCTGAGCGAGGCCGACGTCCGGGGCTCGGAATACGTGGGCAGGCGGCCGGCGAACGGCGGCGTGGGCGGAGCCGTCTCCTCCATGCCGTACATGCTGCCGGAGAAGGACCCGAACGCCCCCCTGTTCGAAGGACCCTACGCCGAGCGGCTGCAGAAGATCCTGGCGCGCTACCCCGACCGGCAGGGGGCGCTGCACCCGGTGCTGAACATGGCCGAGGAGCTGCACGGCCATCTCACGCCCCAGGCGCTTTCCCGCGTGGCCGAGGTCCTGGGCCTCGCTCCCGCCTACGTCCGCGGCATGGCCACCTTCTACACCATGTACAACCGCGCTCCCGTGGGCCGGTACTTCGTCCAGGTCTGCACCAACGTGGCCTGCAACCTCTGCGGCGGCGACGCCGTGCTGCAGGCGTTCCTGGCCGAGACCGGCACCGAGCCGGGCGAGACCACGCCCGACGGGCTCTTCACGGTCATGGAGGTCGAGTGCCTGGGTGCCTGCGGCTTCCCCACGGCCGTGCAGGTGAACTCGCGCTACTTCGAGAACGTCGAGCCCGGGGATGTGCCCGAGATCGTGCGCCAGCTCCGGGCGGGCGAGAAATCGACCGATGCGGGGGACGGGGGAGCGAACTGACATGGCTTACCCCTACCGGCACGAGAAGGAAACCCGGGTCCTGTCCGAGCATTTCGGCGACCCCGTGGCCCGGACGCTGGACGGCTACCGCAAGCGCGGCGGCTACCAGGCGCTGGCCAGGGCGATCGAGATGGGGCGCGACGCCGTCATCGATGAGGTGAAGGCGAGCGGGCTGCGCGGCCGCGGCGGCGCCGGCTTCCCCACGGGCGTGAAGTGGTCGTTCATGCCCAGGGAGAAGAAAGGACCGCATTACCTGGTCATCAACGCGGACGAGTCGGAGCCGGGCGCGTTCAAGGACCGGGAGCTGCTGCGCTGGACGCCGCACCAGATGATCGAGGGCGCGCTCATCGGCGCGTACGCGATCCAGGCCGAGCATGTTTACATTTACTGCCGCGGCGAGTTCTTCGAGCCGGCGCAGGTGGTGGCCCGCGCCATCGAAGAGGCGTACAACGCCGGGATCGCCGGCCGGAACGTGCTGGGCACGGGCGTCGCCATCGACGTGACGCTGCACCTGGGAGCGGGGGCCTACATCTGCGGCGAGGAGACGGCGCAGCTCAACTCGCTGGAGGGCCGGCGCGGCCAGCCGCGCATCAAGCCGCCCTTCCCCGCGGTCATGGGCGCTTTCGGCCGGCCGACCACCATCAACAACGTGGAGACGGTCTCGGCGGTGCCGCACATCATCAACCGGGGCTCCGCCTGGTACAAGGGCTTCGGTACGGAGAAGAGCGCGGGCACCAAGCTCTACAACGTGAGCGGCCACGTGGTGCGGCGGGGCAATTTCGAGTTCCCGCTGGGGTTCCCCATGCACGAGCTGATCTACGACGTCTGCGGCGGCATCCGCGACGGGCGGCAGCTCAAGGCGGTGATCCCGGGGGGCAGCTCGGTGCCGATCCTGCGCGCCGACGAGTGCGACATCGACCTGGACTACGAGAGCGTGATCGCCGCCGGCTCCATGCTGGGCACGGCCTCGGTCATCGTCATGGACGATCGTACCTGCATGGTGAAGCAGGTGCGGCGCATGGTGGACTTCTACACCCACGAATCGTGCGGCCAGTGCACGCCCTGCCGGGAAGGCACGGCCTGGCTGGGCAAGATCCTGCGCCGCATCGAGGAGGGGCAGGGCACCGAGGCCGACCTCGACCTGCTGCTCGACCTCTCCGCCAACATGACCGGAACGACCATCTGCGTGCTGAGCGATTCCGCCGCCGCGCCGGTCGTCAGTTCCATTGCCAAGTTCAAAGACGAATACCTGGGCCATATCCACGACGGCGCCTGCCCGGTGGCGGCCGTGGCCGTGGCCTGAGGAAGAAGCGATGGCCAACCCGAAGGAAGCCAGGGATAGCGCGGGACCGGCGCCCGCCGGCGCGGCGACGGCGGCGCCGCCGCCGCCGGCCGACACCGTCAGCTGCACCATCGACGGCGTCCCGGTCACGGTGCCCAAAGGCACGCGCATCATCGAGGCGGCGGAGATCGCCGGCGTCGGCATCTCGCACTACTGCTACCACCCCGGGCTGTCGGCGCCCGCCATGTGCCGGCAGTGCCTGGTCGAGGTGCAGGGCATGCCCAAGCTGCAGCCGGCCTGTGTCACGACCGTGGCGGATGGGCAGGTGGTGCTCACGGAGTCGGACCGCTCCCGCGCGGCGCGCGAGAGCAACCTCGAGTTCTACCTGCTGAACCACCCCCTCGACTGCCCGATCTGCGACAAGGCGGGGGAGTGCAAGCTGCAGGACTTCACCCACGCCGAGGGGCGGAGTCATGGGCGCAGCGTCGAGCCCAAGCGCGTGCTCAACCAGGACGATTTCGGCGGCGCGGTGCTCTACGAGGGCGACCGCTGCATCCTGTGCACGCGCTGCGTGCGCTTCATGCGCGAGGTGGCAGGCAACGACGCGCTCTGCGTGGTGCAGCGGGGCCACCGCTCGGTGATCGACACCTTCTTCGAGCAGGGGCTGGAGGGCGACCTCTGGGCCTCCAACATCGTGGACATCTGCCCCGTGGGCGCGCTGCTCTCCAAGGACTTCCTGCACAAGGCGCGGGTCTGGGACCTGGACAAGGAGCCCTCGATCTGCCCCAACTGCTCGCAGGGCTGCAACATCACCATCGAGACCCGCGACAACCTGGTGGCCCGGCTGCGCCCGCGCGCCAACAGCGACGTCAACTCGTACTGGATGTGCGACGTCGGCCGCTACGGCTACGACTGGTTCAACCGGGGCAACGTGCCCACGGGGACGCTGGGCAATGCCGACACCATTGGCGGCGGGCCGAATCCCACCGGCCGGGTGGAGCAGCCCATGGTCCGCGACCGGACCGGCCGGCTGCGCGCGGCCAGCTGGCAGGAGGCGGTGCGTGCGCTGGTCGAGCGCCTGACGGCGCTGCGCGGCCGGGGCGGCGTCGCCCTGGTCTCGCCCATGTTCGCCAACGAGGACGCCGGCCTGGCCGCGCGACTGCTCGAGGTGCTGGGCGGCGGCGAGCGGCTCTACCGCTCCGAGATGGCCGCCGAGGAGGTGGTCTGCCCCGGATTCCCCAGACTGGCCCGCCGGCGGGAGCTCGCCGCCAACGGCCGCGGGCTCTCGGCCATGGGTTTCCGGCGCGTGGGCGACGACAGCGGCGCCGGCGCCCTGGACGCGCTGGACGTGACGGGCAAGCTGCTGCTGGTGCTGGGCGACGATCTGGCCGATTCCGGCGAGAGCTTCGGCGCCGGCGCTGGGCTCTTCGTGTACCTGGGCGCCTTTCCCGGCGCCGCCGAGCGCAACGCCGACTTCATCCTGCCCGTGACCTACTTCTCCGAGCAGGAGGGCACCTTCACCAACCTCGAGGGGCGGGTGCAGCGCTTCTGGCCGGCACTGGAGCCGCCCCCGCTGGCGCGACCGGCCTGGCAGGTGCTGGGCGTGGTGCTGGCCGGCCTCGAGGATGCGCCCGCCCCGGCGAGCGCCGCGTCGGCGTTCCTGCGCCTGGGCCAGCTCCACGACGCGTTCGGCGGGCTGAGCTACGACCAGCTCGGTGCCCGCGGCGCCCTCCTGAACGACCCGGTCCGCCTGGCGGCGGACAGCCGGAGGTGACGTGATGTCGCCCACGCAGCCGGTCTCCGCCCTGGGCGGGATCCCCTTCCTGGTCATCATGGTCGTGAAGGTGATCGTCGTCTTCGTCAGCGTGATCACCACGGTGGCGTTCATGACGCTGCTGGAGCGCTGGATATCGGCCTGGATCCAGGATCGGTTGGGCCCGAACCGCGTGGGGCCCAAGGGGTTGTTCCAGCCACTGGCCGACGGGCTGAAGAACTTCGTCAAGGAAGAGACGTACCCGGACCAGGCGTCGCGGTTTTACTTCGTCATGGCGCCCATGCTCTCCATGATCCCCGCCATGATCACCTTCGCGGTGATCCCCTTCGCATCGCCCCTGCCCACGCCCTGGGGACTGGTGGACATGGTGGTGGCGGACCTGCCCATCGGCATCCTCTACATCCTGGCGCTCACGAGCCTGGGCGTGTACGGCATCGTGATGGCGGGCTGGTCGTCCAACAACAAGTACTCGCTGCTGGGCGGCATGCGGGCCAGCGCGCAGATGGTCAGCTACGAGGTCGCGCTGGGCCTCGCGCTCATCCCGGTCTTCATGCTTGCTGGCAACGTGACGCTGACCGGTATCATCTCCATGCAGCAGCAGATGCACCTCTGGTACGCGTTCCCGCTCGGCCTGGCCTTCTTCCTCTTCATCGTGGCCTCCTTCGCGGAGTGCAACCGGCTGCCCTTCGACCTGCCCGAGGCGGAGCAGGAGCTGGTCGCGGGCTTCCACGCCGAGTACTCGTCCATGAAGTTCGCCATGTTCATGATCGCCGAGTACTCGAACATGCTGACGGCCTCGGCGCTCATGGCCACCCTCTTCCTGGGCGGCTGGGACATCCCGCTCTGGCAGGGCGACAACATGTGGCTGGGCCCGGCCGGGATCGTCGGTGCCACGCCCGCCTGGTGGAAGACGCTGCTCACCTTCGGCAGCTTCGCCACCAAGACGGCCTTCTTCGTCTTCCTCTTCATGTGGGTGCGCTGGACCGTGCCGCGCTTCCGCTACGACCAGGTCATGCACCTGGGCTGGAAGGTGATGCTGCCGACCGCGCTCGCCTTCATCGGCCTCACCGGCACGAGCATCCTGGTGCTGGACTCGCTGGGCGTGCCCTACGGCCTGGTCTACGGCCTGGCCATGACCGCCGTCAACGTGGTGGCGATGGTGGCTTTCTTCTGGATCCTGGACCGTGACCGCGTCATCGCGGGCGCGGAGGGCTACGAGCGGCGCGTGCGCATCGCCGAGGCGCATGCCCGGGGCATGCGCGTGCCGCCGCCGGTGACGCAGCACGCGGGCGACTGAGTGCGAAGGGGCAGGAGGCTCAGGTGGCGATAGGAGTCAAGGTCATGCGGCGACCGGAGGGGACCACGTCCTACCTCCGGGCGACGCTGCACGGGATGGCGCTGACGTTCCGCCATCTCGTGCGGCCGCACAAGGTTACGCTACAGTACCCGGAGGAGAGGCCGCAGCTGGCGCCGCGCTGGCGGGGGACGCACCGGATGGCGGTGCACGCGGACGGCCGGCCGAAGTGCGTCGCCTGCGGGCTGTGCCCGACCATCTGCCCCTCGAACTGCATCCGGCTGGTGCCGGGCGAGGACGACCAGGGGAACCGCTATCCGGTGGTCTTCGAGATCGACGAGTTCCGCTGCGTCTTCTGCGGCATGTGCCAGGAGGTCTGCCCCGTGGAGGCGATCCACATGGGTCAGGACTACGAGAACGCCGAGTATACGAGAGAGCGGTTCATCTACGACCTGGACCGCCTGATGGCGCAGGACCACCCGGTCACGGCCCTCTGGGACCCCGACGATCCGGCCTCACAATGATCGACATCCCGTTCTTCCTGTTCGTGGTCTTCGCGGTGGTGGCGATAGGCGGCGGCATCGGCATGGTGTCCAGCCGCAACCCGGTGGCCAGCCTGCTTTTCCTGGTGGTCACGTTCTTCAGCCTGGCCGGGATCTACGTGCTGCTGAACGCCCAGTTCATCGCGGCGGTGCAGGTGATCGTGTACGCCGGCGCGATCATGGTGCTGTTCCTGTTCGTGATCATGCTGCTGAACCTGGGCAGCGACTATCACGCGGACATCCGCCGCTTTGGCTGGATCGTGGCCGGGTTCGTGGCCGCCGGGATCATCGGCGGGATCCTCTCCAGCGGCCTCACCCAGCCGGGGCTGCTGGCCGGCGGGGGCGGGGGCGCGCTGGTGGACGCGTCGGTGCGGGACGTGGGCGTGGTGGGGGCGGTGGCGTTCCCGCTGTTCCGCGACTTCGCGGTACCCTTCGAGGTGACCTCCCTCCTGCTGCTGGTGGCCGCGATCGGCGCCGTGCTGCTGGCCAAGCGGAGAGTCTGACATGGTCCAGTACTCGCTCTGGCTGTCGGCGGTCCTGTTCGCGCTCGGTGTGCTGGGCGTGGTCATCCGCCGCAATGCCATCATCCTCTTCATGTGCGTCGAGCTGATGCTGAACGCCGCGAACCTGGCGTTCGTCGCGTTCTCGCGCGTGGTGGGGATCGATGGCCAGGTCTTCGTCTTCTTCGTCATGACCGTGGCGGCCGCCGAGGCCGCGGTCGGGCTGGCCATCGTGATCTCGCTCTTCCGCCACTCCGAGAGCGTGGATACCCGCAACTTCAACCTGCTGCGGTGGTAGCGTGCACTCCTTCGAGCCGACGCTCCCCTGGCTGATCGTCCTGCTGCCGCTGCTGGGCTTCGCGCTGAACGGCCTGGCGGCCTTCGTCGCGCCCACGCGCAAGGCGCTGCCCGCCCTGGTCGCACCCGCGGCGGTGGGACTCGCCTTCGTCATCGCGGTGGTGAACTTCCTGGCCATGCGCGCGGCGCCGCCGCTCGCCCCGGTCATCGTCCAGGGCTACTCCTGGATGCCGGTGGGCTCGCTGCAGATCGACGCGGCGCTGCAGCTGGATCAGCTCTCCATGCTCATGACGCTCATCGTCACGGGCGTCGGTTTCCTGATCCACGTTTACAGTGTCGGCTACATGGGGGCGGACCCCGGCTTCGCCCGCTACATGGCCTACATCAACCTCTTCATCTTCTTCATGCTGGTGCTGGTGCTGGGCTCCTCGTTCCCGGTCATGTTCGTGGGCTGGGAGGGCGTCGGGCTCTGCAGCTACCTGCTCATCGGCTTCTGGTTCACGGAGAAGGCCAACGCCGACGCGGGTAAGAAGGCCTTCATCGTGAACCGCATCGGGGACTTCGGCTTCCTCGTGGCCATGTTCATGATCTTCGCCAACCTGGGAGCGCTGGACTTCGCCACCGTGTTCGCGGCGGCGCCCGGCGCCTTCCCCTATGCCGGCGCGGTGGTCACCACCATCACGCTCTTCCTGTTCCTGGGTGCCACCGGCAAGAGCGCGCAGATCCCGCTCTACATCTGGCTGCCCGATGCCATGGCGGGCCCCACGCCCGTGAGCGCGCTCATCCACGCGGCCACCATGGTCACGGCCGGCGTCTACATGGTGGCCCGGACCAGCACGCTCTTCGCCCTGGCGCCGCTCTCCATGACCGTGGTGGCCGGCATCGGGGCCCTCACGGCGCTTTTCGCCGCCACCATCGGCCTGGCGCAGTATGACATCAAGAAGGTGCTGGCCTACTCCACGGTCTCGCAGCTGGGCTACATGTTCATCGGCGTGGGCGTCGGCGCCTTCTCGGCCGGCATCTTCCACCTGATGACGCACGCCTTCTTCAAGGCGCTGCTCTTCCTCGGTTCGGGCGCGGTCATCCACGCCATGCACGGCGCGCTGCACCACACCCACTCGAAGTGGGATGCCCAGGACATGCGCAACATGGGCGGGCTGCGGAAGCACCTGCCCATTACGTGGGTGGTGATGTGGATCGGCACCCTGGCCATCGCCGGGGTCTGGCCTTTCGCCGGCTTCTTCTCCAAGGACGAGATCATCTGGCAGGCCGCCGCCCGGGCGGTGGGGCCGTTCCACACCTGGTTCACGGTCTACTGGGTCATGGCGCTGGTCGCGGCCATGCTCACCGCGTTCTACATGACGCGGCTCATGATCATGACCTTCCACGGCGTCTCCCGGCTGCCCGAGGCCGAGCAGCAGCACCTGCACGAGGCCCCGGCCGTCATGTGGGTGCCGCTGGCGATCCTGGCCGCCCTCTCCGTGGTGGGCGGCTGGTTCAACATCCCGGAGGAGATCAAGCGCATCCCGGTGCTGGGCTGGCTGCCCGGCGGCCCCTGGGTACACGAGTGGCTGCAGCCGGTGACCCGCACCGCCGACGCCATCTTCGGCGCCCAGGTGGGTGCGCTGAGCGAGGCGTCCCCCCTCGGCGGGGGCGAGGTGGCCTGGGCGGTCATCTCCTTCGCCATTGCCGTGGCGGTCATCGCCATCGCCGCGTCCATGGTGCTGCGCTGGCAGTACCGCCCGGCCCTGGAGTCCCCCGAGCCTGCCGGCCTGAAGCGCCTGCTCTGGCGCAAGTGGTACGTGGATGAGATCTACGACGTCCTGGTGGTGCGGCCGCTGGTAGGCGCCTCCCGCTGGCTCTGGCGCTGGGTCGACGATGCCGTCATCGATGGCAGCGTCAATGGCCTCGCCTCCGGATCGCGCGGTCTCGGCTGGCTCAGCTCGCGGCTGCAGACGGGGCAGCTCAACACCTACGCCTTCGCTGTCGTGGTGGGCGTGATCCTTCTCCTGGCTTTCGTGGTCCTCTGAGGCTCGAATGATCTCCTTCCTGCAGCAGATCGGCTACGCCGGCTGGGCGCTCCACTTCCTCATCTGGTTCCCGGTCGTGGGCATGCTGGCCACGCTCGTGGGCTCCGAGGCGGGGGCGAAGAAGACGGCGCTGCTGGTGGCCGTCATCGAGTTCATCGTCTCGATCCCGCTCTGGCCCGCGTTCAACCCGGCCTCGGCCGCGTTCCAGCTGGCGACGTCCATACCCTGGATTCGACCCTGGGGCATCTCCTACTCCGTGGGCATCGACGGTATCTCGCTCTTCCTCGTCCTGCTCACGACCTTCATCACGCCGCTGACGGTGCTCGGCTCCTTCCGCTACATCCAGAAGCGGGAGAAGACGTTCTACGCGATGATGCTGCTGCTGGAGACGGGCGTCGTCGGCGTCTTCTGCGCGCTCGACCTCT
>JADGQX010000283.1 GCA_017881445.1 Gemmatimonadota bacterium
CATGCGGCCGCGCTGGCGTTGGGGCGAGGAGCCGACGCGTTCGATCCGGGCTCAGCGCTCACTCGTGTCGTAGCGTACGGCCGAGCGCAGCCTCCACGGAGGACACCTTCCCCTCGAGTCGTCCGGTAGCACCCGCACGGTCGTCCAGCGCGATGTGCGTGAGGACCCGCGGCGCCAGCGTGCGCATGTGGTGGTGGCAGGCCATGATCAGCGCCATGACCTCGTCCGGGTCGCCTTCCACCGTGGTCTGCATTGCGCCCACGCGGTAGTCCAGTCCCGAGCGTTCGACCAGCTCCAGGATCTCGGCCACGAGTCTGGACACCCCGCCCTGCACGCCCATGGGCGCGACGTTGAAGCTCGCCAGCATGCCCCCCTCCAATGCGAAATCGCCGCAGCGCCCGGCCCGTGCTGGCGCTCGCTGCAACGTCGCGCGGCGGCGTGGAGTCGGGCAAGGCCTTTCGCCAGCGACGCGGCCTTTCGCCTTCTGACGAGCGCGGCGAAACGGGGCCGCCTCCAGCTCAGCGCGCCACCGTCACCTCGTACCAGGTCGTCACCGGATCGCCCACCGGAATGGACCAGCGATCGCCGGACTTGCGGGCGGCGATGGGCGCGCCGATGGGGCGGCCGGCGCCATCGAGGGCGGTGGCGGTCACGGACTTGGCCCCGCGGAGGCCGCGCAGGATGACCGACCCCTGGACCGGCTCGATGAGGGGGGGTGAGCCGCCCTGGTTGGCCGTGTGGGTGCGGCGGGCGTCCCAGGTCATGCCGGTGTTCTCGACGCGCACTCCGGCGGTGAGCAGCAGCCGGCGAGCGTCGGCGATGGGCGTGTTCTCCAGGGAGGAGAGCACGAGCGCGCAGAAATCGTTCTTCACGTCCGCGGCCAGATTCGTCACACTCCGGCCGTTGGCCTTCACGTAGCCGATCAGCGCCTGAGTGCGGGGCGTGTCGATCGTGACCAGCCCGGTCGGCTGCGCGTTGTGGTACCAGGCCAGCTGGCCGGTGTCGGAGCGGTAGGGATTGGCGGCGTCGGCCCTGAACGTCCCGGTGGAGTCGCCGCTGAGGGAGCCGATGCGCGAGCCGTGGAGCAGCGGGACCTGCAGCGGGAAGCCGGGGGTGTAGTAGGGCCGCTCGGTCCCGGGCAGGAAGCGGCCGTCGTCCACCTGCCGCTGCGTGTAGCTGCGGGTGACCGTCTGGCGGGCCGCCTCGAGGTCGCCGCGCACGAACATGAGCGCCCCGGACGCGATCTGGGGCATCTTCACGGGGTCGAGCGACATGTCGAAGGGATCGCCGACGTATGGCGGCCACGCGGGGTCCTTCTTGCGCTCGAAGGCGTACCAGACGATGGCGTCCCAGTCCTGGAAACCGGCGTAGGCGGCGAGGATGGGAATGCCCTCGCCGGCATACTGGTTGGGGAAGGGGTGGTTGACCTCGCTCACGGTGTAGGGCATGCCGGCGACCGCGGAGCGCGAGAGCTCGACCACGGCCGAGTTGAACGGGTCGTTGACCATGGGCGCGTTCTTGACGTTGCGCTCGCCCGGGTGCTGCCAGTAGGTGTGCCCGTCCACGATGCCGAGCTCCGCCTCGCTCTGCACGACGGGGTAGCCGCTGCCGGCGTGGGCGTGGTCGGCGGTTCCCATGATCGGCACCTTGACACCCACGCTGTCGCGCAGGTAGGCGGCCATGTCCTTGAAGAAGCCGCCCTGCAGGTCGCGGAAGAAGGCGGCCTCGGCGTAGTAGCGCTCGCGGGGCGCCTCGCGCAGGTCGCGGCCCCCCAGGCGCGGCACCGGCTGATTGGCGCCGACGCCCGCCAGCGCGCGCAGGCTCGAGAGCTTGTCGGCGCTCAGGTTCTTCCTCAGCCAGGCGTTGTAGAGGTCGGTCAGCTCGTCTCCGTAGGGGCCGCTCATGCTGGAGCCGGGACCGACCGCGGCCTCGTTGACCAGCTCCACGATGGCCACGCCCGGCTCCTGGGCGTAGCTCTTCCCCAGGTAGGGGTTGACGTGCGTCAGCAGCTGGCGGGCGTAGTCCTTCTCCAGCTCGATGGTGCGCCTGTCGTAGAAGAGCACGTCCTTGCCGACGCGGGTCAGGGGCAGGCCGTCGCCGGGCTTGAACTGCCGGCCGACGTAGAGGTTCAGGTCCACGTAGATGCCGCGCCGGATCAGCTGCGAGATGAAGAAGTCTTCGTTGTCGAGCTGCTGCGGGTCGAAGTGCTGGCTGTCGTCCCGATTGGCGTCGATCATGCCGCGCGGGGCGGGCAGGTCGAGGAAGTGCAGGCGCACGAAGTTCACGCCGAAGCGCGAGAGCTGGTCGGCGTAGAGGGGCGCATCCTCCTTCGACGGCACCTCCCAGGATCCGCGGCTCCACTCGGTCAGGTTGAAGCCCCAGAAGCGCATGCGGTTGCCCTTGCCATCGACGAGGTGACCGCCGTCGGCGCGGATGAAGCCGTTGCTACCGGCCGGGCCGGGATGCAGGAAGGACAGGTCGATGACGGACCGCGGGGCGTCGCGCTGCATGGTGAACGGCTGCAGAGCGATGCCGGGCGTGCCGAACGGCCCCCAGACGGTGGTGTCGCCGGCGGGAAAGCGGAAGCCGGCGGGGAAGCCGCGCCCGAATGCGGGACCGCTGGGCGGCAGCAGGAACGTGCCCAGGCCCAGGCTGTCGGGGAGAGCGAGCACCAGGGCATCGAGCTGGGGGCGCGCGGCCGAATCGGCCGTGGTCACGACGATGGGCAGCCGGTAGCGCGTGGCCAGGTCCGTGAGATTCGCCCGGACCGCGTCCAGCGAGCCGTCGCGTCGCGGGTCGTAGCGGAAGGCGATGGCGTCGAACTGGACGTCCTGCGCGATCACCTGGTCGAGGAAGTCGCGCGACTTCGCGTTGTCCCCGGGCGTGGCCAGCTCGAGCAGGATGCGCACGGAAGCGTCGGCGTCGCGCGCGCCGGCGCTGGCCACGCGCACCAGCCCGCCGAACGGGCTCCAGGAATCGCCGATGGTCCCGTCCGGCCGCAGGATGCCGGACGTGATCTCAGCGCCGATCTGCACCATGTCCGGACTCGTGCCCTGCGCCTTGAGGCGGGCCACGACCTGCTGCGTGTAGCCGAAGAGGGTCCGCTCCAGGCCCGATCCCGTGGTGTTGCGCCACGCGGAGGGCTTGGCCTGCGCCTCGGGGCTCGCGGGCGCGTCGCTCAGCTCGATGTCGAGGAGGATGCGCAAGCCCGCCTCCTTCGCCTGCTTGGCCAGCGCCAGCGTGTGCTCCAGGTCGCCGTAGGCGGCCGAGCCCTCGCCCTGCGCCCGGTTGAACAGGCTCAGCCGCACCCAGCTGTACTTCTGCGCCTTCACGGCGGCAAAGGGCTCCGAACCCGGGGCTGCCTTGAGGGCCGCCGTGTCGGGCGCCGTGGCGTCGATGCCGGCGATGGGCCTGAAGGAGGCCGCCCCCGGGCCCGTGGGGGCGCCCAGCTCCGCGATGGGCGGCACGGGCTTGCGCGCGGCCAGGTCGCCGGCCAGCTGCGAGAACACGGCGATCTCCGGCCGCGCGGCCCCGGAGGCACGATCGAAGAGGAAGCCGCCCTCCCAGACGAAGCTCCCCAGGCCCTTGCCCTTCGGCAGGCTGCGGACAACGTCGTTGATCTGCCGGGTCGTGGGGCCCACCGGCGGATATTCCGCCACGACCACGGACTGCGTGTAGCGCGTCGCCAGGTCGGTCAGGTTCGCCCGCAGGTCGCCGATCGTGCCGTGCCACTGCGGGTAATAGGACTCGCCGATCACGTCGAAACGGACGCCCTGCGCCAGCAGCCGGTCGATGAAGTTGCGGGACTTGTGGTTTTCTCCGCCCAGCGCCAGGTGCAGCATGATCCTGATGGAGGGAGCGACGTCGTGAACCCCGGCGATTCCCGCCTTGACCAGGTTCGCGAACACCGTCCAGTCGCCACCCTCGTTGACCCGGCCATCCGGCCAGACCATGCCCGTGATGATCTCGTTGCCGACCTGCACCATGTCGGGCGCCGCGCCGGCCTCCTTCAGCTGCCGGATCACGTCGCTGGTGTAGTCGCGAACGGCCTTCTCCAGCGCGGCCCCGTGCAGGCCCTTCCACGCCGCCGGCTCCCACTGCTTGTCCGGGTCCGCCCACGTATCGCTGTAATGGAAGTCGAGCAGGAACTTCATGCCCGCGGCCTTGACCCGCTTTGCCATCACGATCGTGTGCGGCAGATCGCAGTAGCCCTGCGCCGAGTAGCCGCCCTGTACCTTCGGGTCGTTGAAGATGCGCAGCCGGATGGTGTTGAAGCCGTGGTCCTTCAGGATCTGCAGGAAGTCCTTCTGCACGCCGCCATCCGTGTACTTCGTCCCGCGGTCCTCCGCGGCCTGCGTCCCGGAGATGTCGGCGCCGATCATGAAGTCCGACGGCGACTTCTGCTGGGCCACCGCACTTCCGGGTGCCACGCTCACGGCCAGCACCAGGGCCAGCGCGGGCGCAGCCCACGACCGCGACGAGCCGGCGACGCCGCTGCTCATGATCCGAGATCCTCTCGCATTCGGTGGAAGGAGCCTTACCATGAACGTGTTCGAACCTGTTTGCGAGTGTATGCGGCCGTTCAGGCGAGGTCAAGACTGCGCCGGCGCGTGGCCGACGGTCGCGGCGCACGGGTCAGCCGCTCAGCCCGGCCCGGGCATCGGCCTGTCGATGGCCCGGGCGGGCCGGGCGATCACTTGATGTAGATGGTCGCCGTGATGGCGTTGTTGCCGGCGTTCGTCTCCCGGATCTGGCCGTCCGGGTTCACGAGCACCTTCCAGGTGTACTGCCCCGGCGAGAGGTCGCCGGCGGCGAAGGCACCCTGCAGAGCGCCTCCCGCCTGGGGGCCGAGCACTATCGGGGTGCTGCCCTCGTTCCTCAGCGTGCGCAGCCCGTACTTGCCCGAGAGCGGGCTCTGGGTCTCCCGCCAGAGCGCCACGCCCGGGCACCAGACCAGCCGTCCGCTCGGGGGCGAGAGACTCATGCTGACCACCAGGTTCGCGGGGTACGCGCTTGGAGCCCCCGGCTTGCCCGGACCGCTGCCACTGCTCGGGGGACCCTGGGTCCAGAGGTCGAGGAGGGTCGGCACCAGGTCGGCATCCGCGAGGGTGGTCACCGACGGGACCGTGAAGCTGTTGTTGCTCTCGTCGCTCTCGCGCACCCGGTTGTCGGGGTCCACCCGGAAGCTGACGTCGCCCGCGTTCCCCGCGGCACAGGGATCGAGAGTCAGGCTGAGCGGCTTCGTCTGTCCCGGCGCGAGCGTGAAGTCCGTCGTGGCGACGAACGGCGGGAAGGCGACGC
>JADGQX010000284.1:2500-5267 GCA_017881445.1 Gemmatimonadota bacterium
TAGCCGTGCCCGACGTGCAGCGCCCCATGGTTGACCTGGCGCGGGTGCGCGCGCTCGATCCGGCATCGCTGCGCGAATACCTGGGCGATGGGAATTTCGGCGGGCTCTACCAGCGCTCCGACGACGACATGCAGGCGATCTGGCGCGTGGCAGTGGAGGAGACGCGGGCGCTGCTCACGGGCGCATGGGGCGGTCTTTCGCAGGGAGGGTGAAGTCCATGCGCTTTCTCGTCTGGGGGGCGGGCGCGATCGGCGGCACGCTGGGCGCGCACCTCGCGCGCGCGGGCCACGACGTGACGCTCGTGGACGTGGCGGCGGAGCACGTGGCGGCGATCCGTCGCTCCGGCCTGCGGATCACGGGCCCGCTCGCGGAGTTCACCCTGGAGCTCCCGGCATTCACGCCGGAAACCGTTTCCGGGCGCTGGGACCACGTGATCCTCGCCACCAAGGCGCACCATACCGAAGCGGCCGCCCGGGCGCTGCTCCCGCAGCTCGCGGGCGACGGGTGCGTGATCTCGGCGCAGAACGGGCTGAACGAGCTTGCGATCGCGGAGATCGCGGGGGCCGGCCGCACGGTGGGCGCGTTCGTGAACTTCGGTGCGGACTACCTGGAGCCCGGTGTCATCCACTACGGGGGGCGTGGGGCCGTGGTCGTGGGCGAGATCGACGGCCGCATCTCTCGGCGCGCGACCGCCATCCGCGAGGCGTGGCTCGACTTCGACGACCGGGCGATCGTCACGCGGAACATCTGGGGCTATCTGTGGGGGAAGGAGGCCTACGGGGCCATGCTCTTCGCGACGGCCCTCACGCAGGACTCGATCGCCGACGCGCTGGCCCTGCCGGCCTACCGGGCCACGTACATCGCGCTGGCGCGGGAGGCGCTGGCGGTGGCTCGTGCTCGAGGCGTGACCCCGGAAGGATTCGACGGCTTCGATCCCACGGCGTACCTCCCCTCGGCCGGGGCGGGTGCCGCCGAGCGCTCGCTCGACGCCCTCGTCGCCTTCAACCGCCGCTCGGCCAAGACGCACAGCGGCATCTGGCGCGACCTGGCCGTGCGGAAGCGCCGCACCGAGGTCGATGCGCAGCTCGGAATCGTGGCCAGGCTGGGGGCCGAGGCGGGCGTTCCGACACCGCTCATCGCGCGGCTGGTCGAGCTGATCCACGACCTCGAGAACGGCGTGCGCGCGCAGGCCCGCGAAACGCTGGAACTGCTGGCCGGGACCGCTCCGGGAACGGCACTCCCATGAACGGCGAATTCGCCGGCAGGACCGCCATTGTGACCGGCGCCGCCCACGGCTTCGGCCGGGCGATCGCCCTGGCGCTGGCCGGGCAGGGTGCGGCCGTGTGGGCCTGCGACGTGATCGCGGAGGAGCTGCAGGAGACGGAACGGCTCTGCAGTGCCGCCGGCGGCGCATGCACGGCGCGCACGGTGGACGTGCGTGACCGCGTCGCCGTGACGGCGTTCGTCGCCGATGCGGGCTCGGCGAGCGGGCGCGTGGACATCCTGGTGAACAACGCCGGCGGCGTGCTGGGGCAGGTCGGACGCCCGCTGGAAGAGGTATCGCCCGAGGCCTGGAAGAGCATCTTCGAGGTCAACGTGGATGCCGCCTTCCACTTCGCTCAGGCGGTGGCCCCGGGGATGAAGGCCGCGCGCTGGGGGCGCATCGTCAACATCTCCAGCGGCGCGGGGCTGGGCATAAGCCTGACCGGTATCCAGGCGTACACGTCGGCGAAGGCGGCGCAGATCGGGCTCACGCGGCAGCTGGCGCACGAGCTGGGGCCCTGGGGAATCACGGTCAACAGCATCGCCCCCGGCTTCGTGCGCTCCAACCCCGACACCGAGCGCCAGTGGGCCGCCTACGGCGAGGAGGGGCAGCGGGAGCTGGTCGAGCGCATCGCGCTCCGGCGGCTCGGTCGCCCCGATGACATCGCCTACGGCGTCCTGTTCTTCGCCTCGGAGCGCGCGGGGTGGATCACCGGGCAGGTGCTCTCCATCGACGGCGGCAGGTGAGGGCGGAAGGCGGCGCCGGGGGCATATCTCGCCCTGGTCCCTGCGCGGCCGCTAGCGGTCCGGCGCGGGCGGCGGGGCCGCCTTCAGCGGCGGCGCGGGCAGCGGCCGGGGCGTGGTGGCGTGCTCGATCAGCGCGGAGATGGCGACCTGCGCCGCGAGCGTGGGCCAGACGAACAGGTTCTGCGCCCGCTCCGTGCCCTCGGGCGAGGTGAGCCTGTAGGTGGCGTAGCCCGCGCCCATGACGGCCGCCGAGCCGGCCAGCGCCGACAGGAAGCGGCCGCGCCGGTGGTTGGCCAGGTGAGCGCCCAGCGGCACGCCCACGATCAGGCCCACCAGTCCGCCGATCACCTCGGCACCCTCGCACGAGGTGCGGGCGGGACAAGGCCGGTTGAAGAGCTTGCGCCCGGCGCCGTCCACCACCTGTCCGGCGATGGCCCCGCCGAGCAAGCCGGCGACTCCCATGCCCGTACCAGCCAGGATCATGGGTGCGGTCGTGCCGCTGTCCGGAGGGGGCGGCGGAGCAGGGGACTGAGCCCCGAGGGCATGCAGCCGGGCGGAGGCCGCCACTGCCAGGGCGCAGAGCAGCAGGATACGGACGGGATACGCGCGCATTGGCGCCTCGTGAGGGGGGACTCTGCCAAGATAGAAGTCGGCCGCCTCCGGGTCACGGGTTTTCTGGCCGCAATGGCGTGCCTCAGGTGGGATCGGGCGGGTCGATCCAGCGCAGCATGGTCGAGCGGAGTCATCGCACCCGGAG
>JADGQX010000285.1 GCA_017881445.1 Gemmatimonadota bacterium
CCGAACGCCGGCGGCCGCAGCACTCGGCCCCAGAGCATGCCCGGCAGCTTCATGTCGTAGGGATAGACGTGCCGGCCCGTCACGATGTCGCCGGCGGTCGGGCGAGGCAGGGAGCGCCCGGCCACGGTCCACTCGGAGGGCGGCGTCGTCGCCAGGTCGTCCGTGACGGTCGCGACCAGCTGCTGGCCGGCGGTCAGCTCACCGTAGCCCAGGGAGCGCTTCGCCGCCGGGTCCACGATGCGTCCGTCCTTCGCCTGCAGGCCGGCGGGCTCGATGCCCCAGCGGCTCGCGGCCAGGCCGATCAGCGCCGTGCGCGCGGCCACGGCGGCGCGGCGGAGCTGGGGGCTCATGCGCGGCGTGGACTGGCTACCGAAGGTGCCCATGTCGAACGGGGTCAGGTCCGTGTCACCCATGACCATGCGGACGCGCTCGAAGGGCACGCGCAGCTCGTCCGCCACTGCCTGCGCCAGCGATGTGCGCGCGTCCTGCCCGATCTCCACCTTGCCGGTGAAGGCGGTGACCGCGCCGTCCGGTCCGATGTGCAGCCAGTGGGCGACGTCGTCCGGCGGGCCATCGGGCCGGCCGCCGAACACGTGGCCGACGTCGGGTCCGCCCGGAAAGGCCGACAGGTCGCCGGCGACGCACAGCACCAGGATGCCGCCGCCCAGCGTCTCCAGGAACTCCCGGCGCGAGACCGGGAAGCGGTAGGCGGGTCCTTCCCGCAGCTCGAAGCGGTCCGGCTCCTGCCCGGGGACGATGGGCGCGCTCATCGGGCACCCGCCGCGGTCTGGCTGGCCACCTGCCGGATGGCCGCCATGATGCGCGGATACGTCCCGCAGCGGCAGACGTTGCCGCTCATGCCGCCGAGAATGTCGCTGTCGCTCGGGTGCGGGCTCCGGCGCAGCAGCGATGCGGCCGCCATCAGCATGCCGGGGGTGCAGTAGCCGCACTGGAACGCGCCCGCGTCGATGAACGCCTGCTGCAGGGGGTGCAGCGCATCGCCCCGTGCCAGCCCCTCGATGGTCGTGATCTCGCGCCCCGCCGCGTCCGCCACCGGCAGGCGACAGCTCTTCGTGGCGCGGCCGTCCACCAGCACCGTGCACGCCCCGCACTCCCCCTCGCCACACCCGTACTTCGTGCCGGTCAGCTCCAGGTCGTCGCGGAGCACGTAGAGAAGCGGGCGGGCGGGGTCCGCTTCCAGCCGGTGCACCGCACCGTTCACGCGCAGCTCGATGGGGGCGAAGCTCATGGAGGGCACCTCCTGCGGTTCCGAAAGACGGCCGAATGTAGTCGAACGGCCGTGCCCGCGCACGACGCGAGGGGCAGGGCGTGCGGCGGCCTGGATGCCGTCCTTCCCGCGGACCCGCTGTCGCGTTATCTAGGATCGCCGCACCTCAACATCAACGGAGAGGACGTTGCTGATGCCGACAGTCCGAACGCTGCTCGCGGCCGGTCTCGGGATCGCATGTCTCGGGGCGCCCATGCGCACGGCGGCCCAGATCAAGAGCGAGCAGGAGAAATGGTGCCCGGTCTGGGCCAGCTCACCGCTGCCGGAGGCCAGGCAGGGGCAGCCCTACAGCGCCTCGCTGGGGTCGAACATCATCGCGGGCGTGTCCGCGGTGCAGACCATGCCGCCGCTGCCGGCCATGCCGGCCGGCCTCACACTGGCCGGCGACAAGGTGCAGGGCACCCCCACCAACGCGGGCTACGCCTCCTTCACGACGCAGCTGAGCGTGCTCTACCCCTGTCTGGGCGCCGGTGCCACCACCTCCGGGGGCAAGGTCAGCTACTACATTCGCAAGAGCTTCCAGTTCAAGGTCCGCGACATGCAGCCGCCGCAGCTGTCCGCCTTTTCCGTCGATCCCTCCACGGTGTCCGCGTCCGGCGCCAGCGTCATGGTGCTGGTGGGCGCGTCCGACAACGTGGGTGTGACCCGGGTGATGCTGACGGTGCTGCACCCCGACGGCCACCAGGGCGCCACCCCCGTGCCCGGCCCCAACGGCCTCGGCTCCGGCAAGTGGCAGCTGGCCATCCCCCTGGCGCTGAACAGCGCTGCCACCCCGGCCGTCTACACGTTCACGGTCAGTGTCGAGGATGCGGACGGCAACGTCGCCCGGGCCGGTCCCGTGACCGCGACGGTCGCGGGCCACGCGCCGGTGAGGACGCTGCTGCCGAAGCGTCCCTAGACGCCGCGGCCGGGCCGGGCGTCGCCGCCGACCGGCGGGCGCCGCATACCGAGGCCAGCCGACTCCCCAGGCCGGAGGCGCCCGTGTTCCCGCTCCCCAGACCGCGACCGCTCACCCTCGCCACGTGTCTGCTCCTCCTGGCGACGCCGGGGCGCGCGCAGCTTCCGGCGGGCGCCCCCGCCCCCACCGGCCAGCTGGTCCGCATCCAGCTCCGCGACCCGCCCGTCCGCTACGAAGGGCGACTGCTGAGGCTGGACCGCGATTCCGTCGTCCTCTCGCTCGTGGGCCCGGGAGTCGGACGGACCGTCCCCATCCCGCGCTCCGCCATTTCCAGCGCCTGGGTGAGCGCGGGCCGGTCCAGGAATACCCTGCGCGGGCTGGGCATCGGACTGCTGGCCGGCGGGGTCGGCGGCGCCATCATCGGCGCCGTCACCTATTCACCGTGCGAGTCCCAGGGTTATGGCTGCATCCTGGCGCCCGGGAGCAGGGCCCAGGCGGCAGGCGCGGGCGCTGCCCTGGTCGGCACCCTCGGGCTCGTGGTCGGCGGGGTGGCCGGATGGGCCACGGTCCGGCAACGGTGGCAGCCGCTGAGCCTTCCCGCATCCGCCATGCTGGCGCCCATCGGGCGCGGCCGGATCGCGCTCAGGGTGGACGCCCCCTTCTGACGGCGGCGCCCGCCCGGCGTCCGGCCCGCGGCCCCGCGGCCCGCAACAAGCAAGCGCGCCGCAAATCGTTTGACCGCAACGATTTGCGGCGCGCTTGCTCACGACATGCCCCTACACCGCCGGCCGCGCCCGCGGCCGCTCGACGAGTGTCGCTACCGCCCTGCCCGCCGCTTGCGGCGGGCGCAGGATCACCGGGCGGGGATCGTGACCGGCTTGGTGAGCGCGATGTCCACCTGGCCGCCGGCGGGCAGCACGATGTCCACGGCCCGCGTCGCGGCCGCCACACCCGCGCCGGCGGCGGCACCCGCGACCGCGCCGATCACGGTACCCCTGGTGTTCTTGCCCAGGATGCGGCCAGCGATGGCGCCGACGGCCGCGCCCGCGCCCACCTTCACGGCCTCCGAGCCCGTCACCCCGCGGCCCTGCTGGATCGTAGCCGCGGACTCGATGGTTGCCTCGAGGGGATAGCTCGTCCCGCGCACGTTGACGCTGTTCATTGCCAGGGTCAGGGTGCCGGCGTTGCTGGTGCCGCCCGACTTCACCTCGACGATCGTCCCGGTGACGGTGGAGCCCTGGGGGATGACCACGTGACCAGCGGCGTTGACGACGTCGCTGCTCACCGTCGCCGTGAACTGCTGGCCCGCCTTGGCCGAGCGCGAGCTGATGGCATCGGTGACGACGAGCGGCACGTGCGTGCCAGCCGCCACCGTGTAGCTGGCCGGGGCCGCGGGCGCACGCGGCGCCGGCGCCGGCGCCGGTTTCCTGGGAGCGCGCGTCCTGGGCTCCGGGGCAGGGGCGGGAGTCGGCGCCGCCGCGGGCGTCGTGGTGCCCGGCGCCGGCACGTCGTTCAGCTGGGCCGAGGACGTCGTCGGCAGGAGGGTGAGGTTGCGGGCGGCGCTGTCCGCCGCCTGCTGGGCGGTCTGATCATTGGCCTTGCGACAGCCGCTGCCCGCCCATGCCATCAGGACCAGCGCGACCGTGAGACCCTTCCATGCTCCTGGCTTCATAAGGCATCACCTCTTTCGAGCCATGGCGCTGCGTGCGGGCAAAATTGACGTTCCGGCCACACGCACGCAACGGGCCGACGGGCCGACGGTCAGTCGGAGCCGGCCGGTTTCCCGGGCTGCGTCCAGGCCGCTCCATGCGCCATGATCAGCCAGATTCCCGCGGCATACACCATCAGGTCGAGTCGCCACTGGCCGTGGAGTGAGCGCTCGGTCAGGACCGCGAGCACCACCGCCAGCAGCAGGACACCGCCGGCTCGCACGGGGCGACTCTCGCCCACGCGGCCCGAAAGGCTCACGCCACGCCGCCACGCCGCCACGGCGGCGAGAGCGGTGGGATGCACTACTTGACGGCGCGCTCCGAGAGGAACTTCCGGCACTCGATGGACTCGAGCGTGTGCGACTTGTCGGTCTGGATGACGAAATCCCCCCACTGCCCGTTGGGCGCAGGTTCGAACCTGTCCACGTTCTCCACCGGCCGCAGCGAAACGACCATCGTGCTCACGTTCGGCGTGTACGACTTCAGCTGGTCCGCTATGCCGTTGCCGCGCTCGACGTGGAAGCCACCCACCATGTGCAGGACGAGAACGCCCGGGCGCGCCGCCAGTAAGCGTGAGACCGAGTGCGCCATGGTCGCATCCCATAGAACCTGGCCGTCGAGCTGGTTGCCCATGTTCTGGTGGCTGCCCATGGGCGCCGCCGCGTCGGCCACGGCCACTCCGCACTTCTTCCCCTCCTGCTCCATCACCTCCGCGATGGTGGCGATCCACCGGTTCCGGTAGGCGGGGGACGCCTTGCCGTAGGGCAGGGGCGGCAGGTAGGCGAGCGCCTGGGGGCTCAGCGCGTTCAGCGACTCGCGGCCGCGCCGCGTCACCATGCTCACATAGCGACGCGGCGCGTTCGCCGCGATCACGTGCAGGTTGTGCTCCCTGGCGAACTCGACCAGTGGCCGGTAGTCCGTCTGGTAGCGCGCCCACGGGCGGGCATCGGCGCGGAACGACGATTCCGGAATGGCGCCCGCCAGGTATTCGTCCAGGGGCAGCTGGGCGTCCCGCTCGAAGAACTCGAGCGAGAGCGCCAGCGAGCGCGCTGCCACGCCCGCCCCGCCTGCCACGCCCGCCGCGTAGGCCTCGGTGCCCCGCTTGAGCAGCTCGAGCTCGAGCATGTGACCGGTCGGATCGTCGTGGGTCTCGCCCACGAAGAGCACCTGGGTGCGCCCCATCGCGCGCACCACGTCATCCAGGGTCGCGGGCTGGCCCGCTCCCGTGAACACGCGATACGGGCCCGGCACATAGGCCGTATCGACCGGAGCGGCCGGGGGGTTCTGCGCCGCCGCCGGCAGGGCGGACAGCAGCAGGAACAGCAACGGGCGGATCATCATGCTGGTTTTCATGTTGATGATCATA
>JADGQX010000286.1 GCA_017881445.1 Gemmatimonadota bacterium
TCCTCGTGCAGGGCGTCACTCGTTGCTAGCCCCTGGGGGCGAAAAGTGTTCCACCCGGGCGTGGTCAGCGGGGCGCGGCGGCGCCAGTTCTGGCGAAAGCAGGTGGTTTGCCGGTAGCTTGGCCCGATCTGGCGTCCCCCGCGCATTCCGAACGCTCCATCGGTCGGAGTCGACATGTCTGCCTGCCGCAGCCGCATCCTCATGCTCGTCGTCGCGGCGCCGCTCCTGCTGGGAGCCGTGCCGCGCCCCTGCCGCGCCCAGCAGGCGGGGGTGCCCTCGCCCGACCCGGCGCTGCTGGCGCGGGCGAACCGGCTGCTGTCGCAGGTGCCGGTCATCGACGGTCACAACGATCTGCCTTCCGAGCTGCTCGACCGCTTCGGCGGCGACCCGCTGGCGGCGCACCTGGACCGGGGGCAGCCGGCGCTGGAGACGGACCTGCCGCGGCTCAAGGCCGGGCACGTAGGGGCGCAGTTCTGGTCGGCGTACGTGGAGAACGACTCGATCCCGGCGGGCGCCTCGCTGCGGGTGGCGCTGCGGCAGATCGACATGGTGCACCGCATGGTGGACGCGTACCCGGCGGCGCTGGCGCCGGCGCGGACGGCCGCGGACATCGAGCGCATCGAGGCGGAGGGCCGGACGGCGTCGCTCATCGGCGTGGAGGGCGGGCACGCCATCGAGGGCTCCCTGTCCGCGCTGCGCATGCTCTACGACCTGGGCGTGCGCTACATGACGCTGACCCACAACACCACGCTGCCCTGGGCCGACGCGGCGCTGGACTATCCGCGCCGGCACGGGCTGACGCCCTTCGGCGTGGACGTGATCCACGAGATGAACCGGCTGGGCATGTTCGCCGACCTCTCCCACGTCAGCGCGGAGGTGATGCGGGACGTGCTGCGGGCGACGAGGGCGCCCGTCATCTTCTCGCACTCCTCCGCCCGGGCGCTGGTGGACCATCCCCGCAACGTCCCCGACGACGTGCTGCGCCTGATGCCGGCCAACGGCGGCGTCGTCATGGTGAACTTCTGCCCCTGCTTCACGGGCAAGGGCGCCGAGCTCTGGGACGCGCGCGTGGACAGTGCCCTGCAGGCGGCCAAGGCCGGAGCCGCGTCGCCGGAGCAGGCGCAGGCGGCCTTCCGCGCCTGGATGCGGACGCACCCCCGGCCGATCGCCACCGTGAGCGACATCGCCGACCACATCGACCACGTGGTGAAGCTGGCGGGCATCGACCACGTGGGCGTGGGCGGCGACTACGACGGCACGGGCGGCGACCTGCCCGTGGGCATGCCCGACGTCTCCAGCTACCCCGTACTCTTCGCGGAGCTGCTGCGGCGCGGCTACACGGACGAGCAGCTGAAGAAGATCGCCGGGCTCAACCTGTTGCGGGCGATGAGGCAGATGGAAGCGGTGGCCGCGCAGCTGCAGAAGACAGAGCGACCACTGCTTACGGACCTTGCTCCCAAGGCCTCCGCCCAGTAATTCAGGAATGGGGAACTCCCGCACGAACGCCATGGTATAGGGCGGTGCAGTGGTGCGGCAGGACCCACGACAGGGAGGCTCACCATGCGCTCCACGTCCGCGCTTCTCACCGGTGCGGCGGCCGCTCTAGCCCTCATCCTCATGCCCGCGGTCGCCTTCGCCCAGGAAGACCGGGCGCCGGCACCGCCCCCGAGCAGCGGTTCGGGGGCACCCGCACCCGCAGCGCCCGCCCCGACCAGCAGCGCGGGCGGGCAGAGCAGCGGCTACCCATCTTCCGGCTCGGGAGGCGCCTACCAGGCACCGGGCTGGGTGGATCGCTCGGGCAGTAGCGGCGCCCGCATCGATCCGCCCTCGCGCTTCGGCGGCGTGGGCTCGGGCCCGGGCGCCTCCGGACCGCCTTCGCGCGTCGAGCTGCCCGCGCCGCGACTCGATCCCCCGGGGGGCGCGATCCCGCGACCCGTGACTCCGCTGCCGCCGGGACTCATGCCCCGCGACCCGACACCGCCCGTCTATTCGCCACCGGAGAACATCCGGGTGGACCTGCCGGGCTTCGTGACGCGCCCGGGCGGTGGGGGCTCCCTCGGGCTGCCGGAGGACCAGCCGCGCCTGCGCGCGGTCGAGGTGTTGTCCGATCCGGGCAACCGCGACGACCAGCGCGTGCTGCCGCCGCCGGACGATGGCACGGAAGTGACCCCGCCCATCGACAAGCGGAAGCCGCCGGAGCCCAAGCCGCCCACCCCGGCGGAACCGGGAACGCCTCCCAACTACCCGTCTTCACTGGGGCTTCTCGATCGGATGGGCAACTGGTGGTACGGGTACTGGGGCCGTGACTACTGGGCCGAGTTCGGCTGGTGGTCGCGCGGCTGCTACATGCCCTACGCCATGTCCGAGGTGGATGAGTACTGGGCCCGCGTCACGGGCTGGGGCTATGCGGATTCCTACGGCTGCGGCTACGGCTACGGCGGCTACTCGACCAGTCGCTATCACAGCTACGGGTACTGGGTACCGCTGGGCTGGTACGGGCAGGTGTACGGCCGCGGCTACCGCTACGGCTATGGCTATGGCCCGGGCGGAATGCGATTCCTGACGATCAACGCGGGGGCCTGCGCGGTCGTGCGCGCCGAGACGTACAGCGGCCGGACCTATACCATCCGCTTGCAGCTGCCGGCCTTCGGCTCCAGCGCCTGGGGTCCTCGCGGTCTGCGCGCCGAGATCATGCTGCGGCTCGACCAGGACGGCGCCGTCACGCTCCAGGGCAGCGGCTCGCAGGAGCTGCACCTCTACGACGGCTTCGTGAAGCGGCTGACCACCCGCTGGTGCGGTTACGACGAGTTCTAGCGGCAGGCGTCGCTGAGGCCAGGAGCGGCGGCGGACCACCCGGTCCGCCGCCGCTTCTGTCAGCGCGGCGCGCGGCGCGAGAGCGTGAGATAGAGCGCCCGGGGCTGGCCGGGCGAGACGAAGCCGCCGGCGCGCAGCTCGGGATAGCGACGGTCGAGCAGGTTGCGCAGGCCGAGCTCGAGGCGCGCGCCGCGCACGACCACGCCGCCGGAGAGGTGCAGCAGCCCGTAGGCGCGGAGGGTGACGCCGGGCTCGTCGAAGGGGGTGTAGGGCCCGACCACGTTCCCGGCCAGGCGCAGGCTCCAGGCCGCCCCGGGCGGAGCCAGGTCCAGGCTCACACTACCTATGTATTTGGCGGTGTTGAAGATGGGCGCTCCGGCCAGGGTGTCGGCGGCGGCGGTGACGAAGGCCAGGTAGCGGGCGTCGTTCAGCGTCCAGTCGGTGGCGAGGGAGGCGAAATCCGTCGGCTGCAGCGTCGCCTCGAGCTCCACGCCCTTGCGCCGGCTGGCTCCGCCGCTGGTGGAGCGGAGCGTGATGGGATCGAAGGTCTGCTCGTTGCTGACGTCCATGCGGAAGAGCGAGAGGGTGGCTTGGGCCCGGGGCGCATCCAGCTTCACGCCGGTCTCGTAGGCCCATTCGGTGATGAAGGGCAGGCCGGGCTCGGTGATGACGCCGTCGGGCTGGCGGAATCCGCGGGCGACGGAGGCGTAGAGGCTGGCCAGGCGCGGCAGGTGCAGCAGGGCGCCCAGCTTGGGCGAGAGGATGCCCCTGGTCGCCGAGAGGGCGTCGGCCTGGCCCAGGGGCCGCGAGCGGTTGTCCAGCACGTCCCAGCGCCCGCCGGCGCTCAGTCGCAGGTGGCGGCCGACGTCGCTGACCGACTCCAGGAAGAGGCTGCCGGAGAGCTGCCGGGCCGAGACGAGCACGTTGGCGGAGTCGCGCCGGCGGGCGGTGTCGAGCCAATTCTGGTAGTCGGCGCTCTCGGCCCGATTCTGCGTGCCCACCGTGATCTCGGTGCGGGGCAGGTGCCAGGTCAGGGCGCTGGTCAGCCCCGCGCCCCAGCGCGCGTCCCGCTCCTCGGTCTGGCTGCCGCTGCCCTCGGTCAGGCCGCCCTCGGGCGGGGTGGTCAGGAAGAGCGTCCAGCGCCCCTGCGTCGCGTACAGGGTCGTGCGCCAGAGCAGAGACGAGCCCAGCAGCACCCGGATGCTGGCCCGCTCCTGCGCCCGGCGCTTCCAGCCGAGGTCCGTGGGGTTCTGCACCGCATCGAACTGGCCGTTGGAGAATTGCGCCTCGGTCAGGAAGCCGGGGGAGTCCCAGCCGGAGGCGTAGACGTCCGCGCCCAGGTCGATGCTGGTGGCGAGCGACAGGTCGCGCACCCAGCGGCCGTAGCCGTCGAAGAGGCTCCAGCCGCTGTGCGGGCGCCAGCCGTCCTCCTGCTGGCCGCGCAGCCCCAGCACCGCGCCGGTGGCCGGCCGGTCCAGCCCGGTGAGCAGCGCCACCTCCCGCCGCCCCCAGGACCCGCCCGACAGCCACCACTCCGTGCCGTGCAGCCGCTCCAGCGTGCGCACGTTCACCACGCCGGCCATGGCGAAGTTGCCGAAGAGCGCACTGGTGGGACCCTTGATCACCTCCAGGTCCTGGATGGCCTGGGGGAAGAGCAGGCTCCAGTCGTCGTAGCCCTCCGCATGGCCGTTCACGGGCTCGTTGATGGGTACGCCGTCCACCCAGAGCGCCATGTCCGTGGAGTGGTCGGAGCTGAAGCCGCGCACGGAGGCGTCCGAGGCGAAGCCCGGGCCCTGGCCCTGCTCGTGCACCTCGAGCCCCGCCGCCTGGCGCAGCAGGTCCCAGGCGTTGGTGCTGGTGGCCAGCGTGCGCTGCACGAGCTCCGCCGACACCTGCGTCGTGCTGCCGGGCGTCTGCCGCTGGGTGCGCGAGGCGGTGATGGTGATGGCCGGCAACGAGTAGCGCGGCGTCTCCAGCGTGTCGCCGTGCACGTGCGCCGCCACGCTGTCCGTGCGCGCTCCGGTCGTGTCCCCTGCGGGGCGCTGCGCCCAAAGCGGGCGCGCGCCACAGGCGCAGGCCGCGACCAGCGCCACGGCCGCCGACCAGCGGAGCCTTCGCCTCCCCGGCGCGTCTTTCCAGACCCTGTCCATGTGCTCTCCCACTGCGCTGCGACCTCTGAACCGGTGGGGATCCGTTGGCTCGCCTTCACTCCCGACACGGCGACGCGGCGACACGGCGACGCGGCGACGCGGCGACGGTCGCCCGCGACGGTGCCGGGCGGATCCGGGATACCTGGAAGTGCGGGTGCTCCCGCGGCGGCCGCAGCCGGCCGTGCCGGAAGCCTACCGCTTCAAGCGGGGAGCGGAGGGGCGTGGGCGAAGGGGAGGAAGTGCTGGACCGGGCCGCGAGGCCGCCCGGCGTCCAGAGCCACGGG
>JADGQX010000001.1 GCA_017881445.1 Gemmatimonadota bacterium
AGCGGGAAGGAATAGCGGACCGGCGCCGGCAGGTGGCGGCGGAGGGCCAGGCCGGAGAAGACCCCTCCCGCCGCCAGACCGGTCACGCCCGCCGCCACCACCGTGGTGGGATCGGCTCGGCCGCTCAGTCCCAGCGCGGCGATCATGACCAGCATGGCCGCGGGCGGCAGTACCTCGCCGATGTTGTACGCCCACACGTCGCCCAGGCCCAGCAGCAGAGACCGCAGGAGGATACCCGCCAGCAGGAAGGGCACGCCCGCGAGCGCCAGGTCGAGCACCACGCCGCTCACCGGGTACAGCCCCGGCCGGAAGACTTCCACGACCGCGAGCAGTGCCGCCAGCGCCCCGATGGCCAGGCATACGGCGATCGAGTTGCCGGCCAGGGCGGGCGCCAGCGCCGAATTCCGGGTCACGTGGTAGGTGTTGGCCGAGTGCAGCCCCAGGTTGCCGAACTGGGCGATCAGCGAGGTCAGGGCCAGGGCAACGGCGAAGACGCCCCAGCCACCCGGACCCAGCAGGCGCGCACCCAGCGCAGCCGCCAGGAAGCCGAGCCCGGCAGCCAGGATGCGCGCACCCGCCGTCCCGGCCACGTCGCGGGAGAAGGGCGACAACCCCTGGCGCAGAGAGCGCAGGCCGCTGACCAGCGCCGGCTCCAGGCCCGGCGCGCGCACCGGCCCCGGCCCGCCGTCCGCGCCGGCGGCAGCGGTGTCCGGCTCCGCCGAGGCGGATCCGGGTGCCGGCGTCATTTCGTCGCCTTCACGACCAGGTACCAGCCGAGGCGGGACTCCAGCCTGCGCAGGATCCGGAAGGGAAGGAAGCGTCGAACCACGGGGAAATGGGTCGGCTCCAGGTGGTGGACGGTCACGCGCACGTGCCGGAACGCGCGGAACAGGCGGGCGGCGGAGGCGCGGGTGTAAAGCTTCACCAGCGGCTGCGCGTCCGAGGCCTCCCGGTGCTCGATGTCGGCCAGGAGACCCGACCAGCCACGCCGGAAAAGGGCGCCCCCGACCAGCCCGTGCCCCAGAAGGAGCGAGAGCCAGAAGAAGGCGGAGTCACGATGGTAGAGCCCGACCCATGCGATTCCGCCAGGACGCAGGACCCGCCGGATCTCCGAGACGGCGCGCTCGGCGTCGGGCGTGTGATGCAGGACACCGAAGGAGTAGACGACGTCGAAGGACGCCGATGCGAACGGCAGCGTCTCCGCGTCAGCGCGGGCGAGTTGCACGGCTTGTCCGTAGACCCGAAACCGCTCGGCCGTGAGGGCCAGGTGTCGGGGAGTGAGGTCGATGGCGTGGCAGCGCCCGCCTCCGCGCGCGAATTGGAGCAGGTCCGTGCCCAGCCCACACCCGATCTCGAGCACGTCGCGGTCGCGCACGTCGGCGAAAGGGAACACCTCGCGCATCCAGGGGGCGTAGTCGAGGTACCGGCCGCGCTCGACCTGCTCGAAGAACTCGCGCGTTCCCTCCTCGACGCCCGCGGCCGCATCGGCACCGCACGGATCCGCCGACCACTGCTTGATCGCCTCCATCTTCGCCGCGTCCATCGCACTCATGCCACGTACTCCTGCCACCAGAGCGCCAGGTTGTAGAGGGTCCAGGCGTCGCCCCGCCCGGCGTCGAGATAGGCCGTCACGGCGCCGGGGTCCAGCACGCCGGAATCGCCCGCGAAGGCCAGGACGCGCGAGCGGATCTCGCCGCCCAGGCGCCCGGACAGCCAATCCCGCACGGGCACCCCGAAGCCCTGCTTGGGCCGATCGATGATGCGGTCCGGGATGACACCGCGCACCGCATCCTTGAGCACCCCCTTCAGCCGGCCGCCCCGCGTTCTCACCGCTCCCGGGATCGACATGGCGAGGCCGACGAAGCGGTGGTCCAGGAAGGGCACGCGACACTCCACGGAGGCGGCCATGCTCATCTTGTCGACCCGCATGAGCAGCAGCTCCGGCAGCCGCACCTGCAGGTCCAGGTAGGCCATCCACTCGAACGGGTCGCGTGGCCGCGGCGCCCGCTCGAGGAAGCGCTCGCGCACCGGCGCGAGCGCGCTCCACGAGCCCTCGGGCCCGCGCGCGTCCCGCAGCCGCTTCACCAGGATGCGCCGCTTGGCACGGTCGGGCAGCCCCTCGGCGCCGCCCCAGAACACCGGCAGCGACGCCGCGTCCCGGCGCAGCCACTCGTAGGGGAACGCCTCGTCCCGGCCCACCACCCGCAGCGCGGCCAGCCCCGCGCGCTTCAGTGCGCGGGGGACCGGCCAGGCGGCGGCCCGCTGCAGGCGCAGCTTCAGCTTCCACTCGGGGTAGCCGCAGAACAGCTCGTCGCTGCCCTCGCCCACCTGGCACACGATGACGCCGGCGTCGCGCGCGAGCTTCGAGATGTAGTAGACGGGCACGCAGACCGGATCGGCGATCGGCTCGTCCTGGTGCGCGACCACGAGCGGCATCGCGCCGAGCACATCCTCGAGCGTCAGCCGCCGCTCGTGGTGGAGCGCGCCGATGCCGCGCGCCACCTCGCTGGCGAAGTCGAATTCGTTCCTGTAGCTGGCGTAGTCCCGCTCGTAGCCGATGGAGAAGGTCCGCACGGGCTCGGCAGAGTGCTCGGCGAAGAGCACGGCGTTGGTGGTCGAGTCGATGCCGCCCGAGAGGAAGATGCCGACCGGGACATCGGCCATCTTCCGGAGCTCGACGGCAGCGCGCAGCTCGTCCAGGATCAGGCGCGAGAGCTCGTGCTCGTCCGCGCCCTCCAGCGACCGGGTCTCGTCCCAGACGTCCCACCAGCGTTCCTGGCGCACGTCACCGTCACGATGTACCCGGGCCCGACAGCCGCCGGGCAGCTTGTAGATGCCCTGGAAGAGCGTGCGCGGCGCCGGGACGACGAGGAACGACAGGTAGTCGACGAGCGCATCCTCGTCCAGCGCGGCACGCACGCGATCGCCCGCCAGCAACGCCTTGATCTCCGAGGCGAAGAGGAGGCGCCCGCCGGCCACCGTCCAGTAGAGCGGCTTGATGCCGATGCGGTCCCGCACGAGCCACAGGTCTCCGGCTTCGTCGTCCCAGAGAGCGAACGCGAACATCCCGCGGAATCTGTGGATGCAGTCGATTCCCCACTCCTCGTATGCGTGGAGAATGACCTCCGTGTCCGAGTGATCGGTGCGGAAGCGGTGTCCCGCCCGCTCCAGCTCCGGACGCAGCTGGGCGTGGTTGTAGATCTCGCCGTTGAAGACGACGCGGACCGAGCCGGTCTCGTTTTCCATCGGCTGCGCCGCGGCCTCCGAGAGATCCACGATGGCCAGGCGACGATGGGCGAGACCCACGCTCCCGTCCGCGGCGGCCCAGACACCGGCGCCGTCGGGACCGCGGTGAACCATCCGGTCCCGCATGCGCACGAGCTCCTCCGGGCAGATCGGAGGGGCCGCATGGTCGAGGCGCACAGCGCCGGCGATGCCGCACACCGCTCAGCTCCCGGCTTCCGCCGGTGAACGGCCGAGCAGCTGCTCGACACGCAGTGCGATGCGCGTGGCCTGCACCTGCTGCCAGAGCGGTATCGGCCACTCGCCGCCCTCACGCACGGCCCGGCCGAACGCCTCCAGCTCCGCCAGGTGGCCCTTGTCCTGGCGACGCGTCTTCAGCCCGCCGCCGCGGCCGTGGAAGCGCAGTCCGCGATAGTCGTCGAGCTCGCCCACGACCCCGTCGCAGAAGACGTCCAGCCGCTCCTTGGGGAAGTCGCGGTTGCCCAGCGCCGTGTAGGTGAGGGAGGCCAGGGAGCCGTCCCGGAAGCGCAGTGTCGCCACGAAGTTGTCGTTGCGGGCCAGGTGACCCGTGCCCGGGCGAATGGAGAGCGCCTGCACGGTCTCAACCGGCTCGCCCACCAGGTAGCCCAGCAGGTCGTACACGTGGCAGGCCTCGCCGATGTTGCGGCCGCCGCCCTGCGGGCCGTGCACCCAGTGGTCGAGCGGGATGTGGCCGGCGTTCATGCGGTAGTCGAGCATGGCCGGCGCGCCGCGCCCCTGCAGCAGCTCCCGCAGCCGGCGCGCGTGGGGCGAGAAGCGGCGGTTGAAGCCCGTCAGCAGCACGGGCGGGGCGCGGCGCGCCTCCGCCTCGTCCGCGAAGAACCGCTCCAGCTCCTCCAGCTCCTCCGGCGTGAGCGCCAGCGGCTTCTCCAGCAGCACGTGCTTCCCCGCCCGCAGCGCGGCCAGCGCCATGGCGGCATGGCTGTCGTGGCGGGTGCAGATGATCACGGCGTCCACCGCATCGTCGGCGAGGACGGCGTCGTAGTCGGTGGTGGCGTAGGCGGCGCCGAACTGCTCCGCCGCCCGCAGGGCGCCCGGTCCGCTCCGGCTCATGACGGCGCGCAGCTCGAAGGCGGAAGAGAGCTTCTGCAGGTTGGGCAGGTGCACGCCCCGCGCGAAGTCGCCCGCGCCCACCAGGGCGATGCGCGTGCGCCCGCTGCCCGTCCGGGCGGGAGCGGGGCGCAGATCCACGCGCCGCCGCGGCGGCGCCGCGGCATCGGCGGCATCCAGCACACCGGGATAGGAGAGCAGCACGATCGGCTGGGCCGCGCCGGCCGCCGCCGCGGCGAAGGCCTCCGGGGCGCGCTCCACGGGGAACGTGCCCTGGAGCAGCGGGCCGAGCCGCACGCGCCCCTCGGCCAGCAGGCGCAGGTACTCCACCATGTTCCGGTTCTCGGTCCAGCGCACGTAGCCGATCGGGTAGTCGTGACCCTCCCGCTCGTACTGCGGGTCGTAGCGACCGGGACCGTAGGAGGTGGAGATGAAGAACTCGATCTCGCGCGGGTAGATGTCCTCGCGGCGCATGCCCAGCCCCACGTCCCCCACGACCACCACCCGGCCCTTGCGGCGACACATGCGAAAGGCGCTCGCGAGCAGATCGTCGGAGGACGTGGCGGCGGTGAGGATCACGCCATCGGCGCCCTGGCCGTCGGTCAGGCGCTTAACGGCCGCCGCGGGATCCGCCTCGTCCGCCGCCAGGGCCGCGTCCATCCCCAGCGCGAGCGCCAGCGCCACCCGCTCCCGGCTCAGGTCCAGCCCCGCCACGCGGCAGCCATGGGCGCGCAGGAGCTGCACCGTGAGCTGGCCCAGCAGTCCCAGGCCGACCACCACGAACCACTCCCCCAGCGTGGGCGCGGCGCGCCGCACCCCGTGCAGGGCGATGGCACCAAGTGTAACGGTGGAGGCCTCGTCGAAACTGAGGCCGCCGGGCACGCGCGCGACCAGGTTGCGCGGAACCGCCACCAGCTCGGCGTGGCTGGCCAGGCCGGCGCCGGCGCAGGCGACGCGGTCGCCCACGGCCAGGTCCGCCACGCCCGCGCCCACTTCCACGACGGTGCCGGCCACGCTGTAGCCGGTGGGGGCGCCTGCGTTCAGCTCGCCGCGCACGGCCGAGATGGCGCCGGCCACGCCGCGCTGCAGCGCCAGGTCGACGACCGCCTTCACCCGCTCGGGGTGCTCCAGGGCGCGACGGACCAGTGGCTGCCGCTGGGCGTCGATGCCGGCGTGCTCGGTGCCCGCCGAGATGCACGAGGCGGCCACGCCCACCAGGACGGTGCCCGGAGCCGCGCGGGGGGCCGGCACATCCGCCACGACGACCTTGCCCGCCCGGATCAGGACCTGCTTCATGGCAACGGCCTTTCCTTCGCGGCGGCGGCGGCCGCGCCCCGCGCCACCCTCCAGTCGGGTCCCAGCCGCCGGTCGGAACTGCGCCGCCCCAGCTGGAAGCCGAGCCAGCGCGTGAACTCGTAGACGAGCAGCTGCGGCAGGCGATGCACGTGCCCCTGCCGGACGATGTAGGCCAGCTCGGAGCCGAGGAAGCGCGCCGATTCCCGCAGGCTGGCGCCGCCATCGATCCCCGTCTCCGCCAGCGCCTGCCCCACCAGGAACGTCCGGCGGAACAGCCCGCGGAAACCGTAGACGTGGGCGTGCAGTGCCTCCGCCGCCGGCTCGTAACGCAGCGAGTAGCCGGCGGCCAGCACCGTGTGCGCCCAGATCAGGTCCTCGCTGTACGACGCCCGCTCGGGGAACGGGATGCGCAGCGCCAGGTCGCGGCGCACGGCGCTGAACGCATTGGAGAAGAGCACCCGCCCGGGACGCGGATGGTGCCCGCCCGGCCGCGGATCGAAGCGCAGGGGCGTCTCGGGGTAGTTCAGGGCGACGAAGAACATCTCCATCGTGCTGGCATCGTGCGGCACCTGGCGCCCGTAGACGCCCGCCACCGTGGGATCGCGCAGCGCCTCGGCGAAGCGGAGCGGCCAATCGAAGGTGCAGGGCAGCACGTCGTGCGTGAGGAAGCACACCACGTCCCCGGTCGCCAGGCGCAGGCCCAGGTTGCGCGTGCGCCCGTGCCCGAACTCCGCCGGCGGAATGCGATGCACCCGGAAGCCGGCGCGCTCCGCGTCCTCGGCCGTGCCGTCGCTGGACCCCGAGTCGATGACCACCACCTCCACGCCGTGGCGGTCGCGCACGAGCTGCAGGTGACGGCTCAGGTGAGCGAACAGCTCGCCGCCGTCGCGGACCGGCAGCACTACCGAGATGCGCTCCGCCTCCATCAGACCCGCCCGAAACCGGAGCCGCGCAGCAGGCTGAGGAAGAACGATGCGAAGACGATCTCTCCGCCCAGCACCATGAGCGTCATGGCCAGCAGCGCCGGGCGCACGGCGAACAGCATCCCCGCGCCCGCCGCCAGCCAGCTCGCCAGAATCCAGACGTTCACCACCAGGCCGGCGAAGAACGACAGGCCGCCCACGAAGACGCCCCGCTCCAGCGTGTAATGCAGGTGGAACCAGCGCACCCACGCCTCGGCGGGACCGGTGTCGTTCACCAGCGCGTACGTCTTGGCGTAGATGCCCAGCAGCAGGAGCTGGAAGCCGAACATCGCCAGCGCGCCGCCCACGAACATGAAGTGGTAGTCGAAATGCAGGCGCCCGACGCGGATCGGTCCGGGCACCAGTACGCCCTCCAGCACCAGCCCCGCCACCAGCAGGAGCATGCCGGGGACCAGGAACAGCTTCGCGGGGCTGAGCAACAGGAGCTGGCGAGCCACGCGCCAGCCATCGCCCACCCGGCGGCGCGAGGCGCCGCCGTCGCGGGGACGGAAGCGCACGGGCACCTCCATGACGCTCAGCTCCGCCCGGGCCGCCTGCAGCAGCATCTCGCTGGCGAACTCCATCCCCACCGCACCCATCTCCATGCGCCCCAGCGCCTCGCGTGTGACGGAGCGCATGCCGCAACGCACGTCGGAAACGGTGAAGGGGAAGAACCGGCGGGCGAGCCAGTTCTGCAGCGGCTCCAGGAAATGACGGTGGCGCTTGCGCATGGCGCGCGGCAGGATCTCGCCGTTGCGCCGCGTGCCGATCACCAGGTCATAGCCCGCCCGCAACGGCTCCACGAAGCGGTTCAGCTCGGAGAAGTCGTAGGTGCCGTCGGCATCGGCCAGCACCATGAAGCGGCCGCTCGCCGCCTCGAGGCCACGCAGGCAGGCGGCGCCGTAGCCGCGAATCGGCTGCCTGACCACGTGCGCCCCGGCCGCGGCCGCGCGTTCGGCGGAGCCGTCGGTGGAACCATTGTCGCAGACCACGATCTCCGCTTCGTACCCGGCCGCTCCCAGCGCCGCGCGGGCCGCGTCGATGCAGCCCACGATCGTCTCCGCCTCGTTCATGCAGGGCATGACCAGCGACACATCCACGGTCGCGGATGCGGCGCGGGAGTCGTCGGCGTCGAGGAGCCAGGTTGTGGTCGACATGCGTCAGCCCGGATCCGGCGCGCTCGCCCGCGGCGTGGGCCGCGGCGCCGTCGCGCCATTCGGCCGCTCGACCGCCTCGGGGGTGTCGGTGGCCGGCGACGCGGATCGGGGAGGCGCCGCGGCCCGCAGCGGCCTGGCCTCGCCCCCCGTCCGGAATACCGGCGGTCGCGGCCCCGCCAGGTTGCACTTCAGGATGTGCCAGAGCGCCGAGAAGCCGTCCTTCCAGTTGATCTTCTTGCCCTCGGCATAGGTGCGGCCGGCATAGCTGATGGGCAGCTCGTAGATGATGGCCCGGGACTGCGCCAGCCGCGCGGTCAGCTCGGGCTCGATGCCGAACCGTTCCGCGGTGAGGGGCAGGCTCTTCATCAGGTCCGCCCGCACCATCTTGTAGCACGTCTCCATGTCCGTCAGGTTCAGGTCCGTGAACATGTTGGACAGGAGCGTGAGCAGACCGTTGCCCACGCTGTGCCAGAAGTAGAGCACGCGGTGGGCGCCGCAGGAGAAGCGGCTGCCGAAAACCGCGTCCGCGCGCCCGTCGGCGATCGGCTCCAGCAGCCGTGGCAGCTCGCCGGGGTCGTACTCCAGGTCCGCGTCCTGGATCACGATCACTTCGCCCGTGGCGTGGGCGATCCCGCTGCGGACCGCGGCGCCCTTGCCGCGGTTCTGCGGGTGCGAGACCAGCACGTCCACCAGCCCCTCCGACCGCAGCCGCTCCAGCACCACCAGCGTGCCGTCGGCCGAGGCGTCGTTCACGCAGACCAGCTCGATGCCCAGGGGTACGCCCCGCAAACGCGCAATGGAGCGTTCCACGGTGGCCGCCTCGTTGTACACGGGCATGACCACGCTCAGCCGAATGCCGGTTTCCATCATTCGCCCAGTCCGTAGCGATTGATCTTGCGGTACAGCGTCGAGGGGTCGATGCCCAGGATCTCCGCCGCCCGCGCCTTGTTGCCGCTCTCCGCCCGTAACACCCAGGCAATGTACGCCCGCTCGATCACCTCGAGCGTGGGATTCGAGGGCGCTGCCTCGCCCACCAGGGGCGTCGCGCCCGGCTCCCGGATGCTCTTCGGCAGTGACGCCAGCCCCACCACGCCATCCCGCGCCAGGATGAGCGCGCGCTCCAGTGCGTTCTCCAGCTCCCGCACGTTGCCAGGCCAGTCATAGGCGCGCAGCGCATCCAGTGCCTCCCCGGTGAGCGCCGGCTGCTCGATGTCCCGGGCGTGGGAGAGCTTGGCGACGAAATGCTCCGCCAGCAACTGTACGTCGTCGCGGCGATCGCGCAGCGGGGGCATGTGCAGCGAGATCACGTTCAACCGGTAGTACAGGTCGCTGCGGAACCCGCCTCGCCGCATCTCCTCCTCCAGGTCGCGGTTGGTGGCCGCGATGATGCGGACGTCGATGTCCTGCGTCTGCGTCGAGCCGACGGGCACGATCTCCCGCTCCTGGATGGCCCGCAGCAGCTTCACCTGCAGCGCCGCCGACATCTCGGCCACCTCGTCCAGGAAGAAGGTGCCGCCGCGAGCCGCCGTCAGCAGCCCGTCCTTGTCCCGGACCGCCCCGGTGAAGCTGCCCCGCACGTGACCGAACAGCTCCGATTCCAGCAGGTTCTCGGGGAGTGCGCCGCAGTTGATGGAGATGAACGGGCCGTCGGCGCGCTCGGAGAGCTGATGGATGTAGCGGGCGATGATCTCCTTGCCCGTGCCGCTCTCCCCCGTGATCAGCACCGTGGAGTCCGTGGGGGCCACCGTCTCGCCCAGCCGCACGACGTCCAGGAACGCCCGGTTCTTGCCCACCGGCCGGGCCGAGCCCGACGTGTCCCGGCGGCGGATCTCCTTCTTGAGCTGCCGGTTCTCCCGCGTCAGTGCCCGCGTCTCCGCCGCCCGGTGGCAGAGCGCCGCCATGTCGTCGTTGCGGAACGGCTTCTGGACGTAGTAGAACGCGCCCTGGTTCACGGCCTGCACCGCCGACTGCAGCGACGCCTGCGCCGTCATCAGGATCACGGGCAGGTCGGGGTCCGACTCCCGCACCGCCGCGAGCACGTCGATGCCGGACACCCCGGGCATGCGGATGTCCGTGAGCACCACGTCCGGCTCGATCTCCGGCAGACGCAACAGGCCATCCCGGCCGCTGTCCGCCACCGATACCTCGAAGCCTTCCCCCCGCAAGAGGATACGGAGCGTGTCCAGGATCGACCGCTCGTCGTCGATGATCAGGACCTTCGGCATCGTCGCCGTCACGCGCGGCTCTCCGACTGCGAGGGCAGGAAGACCTGGAAGCTGGCACCTTCGCCCGTCCCAGGCTCAACGAAAATCGCGCCGTTGTGCGCCTCCACGGCGCGATGTACCAGGGCCAGCCCCAGCCCGGTGCCACCCCGCCGCGTGCTGAAGAAGGGATCGAACAGCCGCGGCAGGTCCTCCGCCGCGATGCCGGGCCCCGTGTCCGCCACCGCGATCCGTACCGGTGCCGGAAGGCGCACCCCCGCCGGGAGCTGCGACTCCAGCACCCGGCCCACCTCCACCCGCACCGAGCCGTCCACCCCCGCGTGCTGCACCGCGTTCAGGATCAGGTTGAACAGCGCCCGATGCAGCAGGTCCGCGTCACCCTCCACCGACACGCCGTCGGTGGGCGGCTCGAAATCGATGCGGCACCCCTGGGAATCCGGATGCTGACTCACCAGCCCCACCGCGTTCATCGCCAGGCCCGCCAGGTCCACCTGCTCCCGCCGCCGCACCTCCACCCGGCTGAACTCCATGAACTCCGTCAGCAGCCGGCTCAGCCGGTCCGACTCGCTCAGCACCAGCGACCGCAGCACGTCCCGGTCTTCCACCTGGATCTTTCCCCCCGTCAGCTGCTCCGTGGCACTGCGGATCGACGCCAGCGGGTTCTTGATCTCGTGCGCCAGCGACGCGCCCAGCTCCGCCACCGCCTCCAGCCGCTCCGCCCGCCGCTTCAGCTCCTCCACCCGCTTCGACTGCGTGATGTCCTGGAAGACCGCCGTCACCCAGGGCGCCCCCTTCCGCTCCAGCACCGTCGTCCGGGCACCCAGCATCCCGCTCCCACGCGACCGCGGCAGCCGGATCTCGTACCGCTCGCGCGCCACCCCGCTCGACAACGTCGCCATGATCAGCCGGCCCAGCCCCGGCGCCCGACGGTCCAGCTCCTCCACGATCGGCAGCCCCCGCCACTCCCGCTCCACCAGCCCCAACAGCCGCTCGCCCGCGCCGTTCAGGTACACCAGCCGCCCACCACCATCTGTCGTCACCAGCCCCGAGTCGATCCCCCGCAGGATCTCCCCCAGGTCCAGCCGCATCTGGTGCAGCTCCGACTCCGCCAGCCCCAGCGCCGTCCCCGTCCGCCGCAGACGATCCCCCAATGCGCCGGTCACTACCGCCATCACCACGAACAGCACGATCTGCAGCAGCGCCGCCCTGGGCGCCGCATCCGGCTGCAGCAACAGCGCGTCCGCCACGTACAGGGCGCTCGCCAGGGCGCCGATCAGCGCGCCCCCCGGCATCGGCAGCAGCAACGCCCCGGTCGCGATGACCAGGATGTAGAGCGGAGGGAACTCGCTGCGTGCGCCACCGGTAACGTGCACCACGGCCGTCACCAGCAGCGCGTCGAATACCACCTGCGCGTACATGAACCCGTGCCCGGGCTGGCGCTCGAGCATGTACGTGTACCACAGCGAGCCTACGGTGAACGCTACCGACAGCAGCAGGATCAACGTCGCGGTCAGCGACGTCGACGGCGTGATCCGTGGCCAGACCAGCAGGGCGCCGGCAAATACTCCGGCCGCCACCGTCAGGCGGCCGAAATACAGCCATCGCAGCGTGCGCAGCGGATGCATCATCGCGTCCACATCTGTCCGGGCATTCGGCTCCGGCCGCGGCAGCGGCCGGGTTCGGCGGGTTGCTCCAAGCTACGCGCGGTCCTTGCAAGTTGCAAGCGCCTCTGTTCGCGAAATGCCGCTGGGCCCGCTTCGGCACCCGGCATGGGGGAAGCGAGGGGGCAAGGTGTCCATCCAGTTGGAGAGGCGCGGGGAACGCGGGCGGCGGCCCGGAACTGGTATGCCGCTTGCGCGCTGGGACTGGAGCGCCGAACGTGGCGGGACGCCAGCAGGCCGGTGACGGCGGCGTGTTCCGCGCGAGGCGCGGACGATCATTACGCGAGGGGGTCGGCATGCGGTCGCGGATCCGAGGTCAGGGGTGGGCGGGGACGCTGTCACTGGTCCTGGGGCTGTTGGCCTCGGCGTCGGGGGCTGCCGGGCAGGAGTTCGGGCGGAACAAGGTGGCGTGGGAGAACTACGATTGGCGGGTGCTGCACACGCCGCACTACAACATCCACTACTACCCGATCGAGGCGGAGCACGTCGCGGACGCGTCGCGCATGGCGGAGCGCTGGAACGCGCGGCTGGGCAGGGAGTTCCAGCACACGCTGACGGAACTGAAGCCGATCATCTTCTACGCGGACGCACCGGCGTTCTACGGCAACAACGTGACGCCGGGGCTGGGTCAGGGGGTAGGCGGCGTGACGGAGCCGATCCACACGCGACTGATCATGCCGTTCACCGGTGTCTACAAGGACGACGACCACGTGCTGGGGCACGAGATGGTGCACGTGTATCAGTACGACATCGCGGAGGGTCGGGCGGGAGCGGCACAGACGACGGGCGGCGGACTGGCGGCCATGGGTCGTCTGCCGTCGTGGATGATCGAGGGGATGGCGGAGTACCTGTCGCTGGGGCGGGAGGACCCGCTGACGGCGATGTGGATGCGGGACGCGGCGCTGACGGGGCATCTGCCGACGGTGGCGCAGCTGAACTCGGACGATCCGCGCTACTTCCCCTATCGGTACGGCGAGGCGCTGTGGGCGTACATCGGGGGCAAGTGGGGGGACCGGGCGGTGACGGAGATCTACCGCTTCTCGCTGCGGGAAGGCCCTGAGGCGGCACTGCGGCGGGTGTTGGGCGAGTCGCCACAGCAGCTGGGGCAGGAATGGCTGACGGCGGTGCGCACGACGTACCTGCCGCTGGTGGAGGGACGGACGCGGCCGGGTGACGTGGGTCACCTGATCACGGGCAAGAACAAGCCGCAGGACATGAACGTGGGGCCGGAGCTGAGCCCGGACGGCAAGTACGTCGCGTTCTTCAGCGCGCGGGGGCTGTTCTCCATCGACCTGTTCCTGGCGGACGTGGAAACGGGGAAGGTGGTGAAGAAGCTGGCCAGTCCGATCGGCAACTCGCACATCGAGGACATTTCCTTCGTGTACTCGTCCGGGACGTGGTCGCCGGACGCGAAGAAGTTCGCCTACATCGTGTACGCCAAGGGGGGCAACCAGCTCGCGATCCTGGACGCCGCCTCGGGCAAGACCCAGCGCTACATCGGCGTGCAGAACGTGGGCGAGATGACGAACCCGGCCTGGTCGCCGGATGGCAGCCAGATCGCCTTCAGCGGGAACAAGGGCGGTAACTCGGATCTGTACCTGGTGGACGTGGCGACGGGGACGACGCGCCAGATCACGAACGACCGCTACGCGGACCTGCATCCGGCCTGGTCGCCGGATGGGCGCACGCTGGCCTGGGCCACCGACCGGGAGCAGGGCACCGACTTCCAGAAGCTGACGTACGCGCCGCTCAAGATCGCGCTCATGGATGTGGCCAGCGGGCAGATCCGGCTGCTGCCCGGGAATGGCAACGCGCAGCAGATCAACCCGCAGTTCTCGGCGGACGGACGCAGCGTCTACTTCGTCTCGAATGCGGGCGGCTACTCGGACATCTACCGCCAGGACCTGTCCACGAACCAGCTCTACCAGGTCACGCACCTGGCCACGGGCGTGAGCGGCATCACGGCGCTGTCGCCGTCGCTGTCCGTGGCGCGGCAGACGGGGCGGCTGGGGTTCTCCGTGTTCCAGAACGGCGGCTACAACCTGTACTCGCTCGAGGCGGGCCAGGCGCAGGGGACGGCGCTGCCGGCGAACCCGGAGCAGGTGGCCTCGGCGGGCATCCTGCCGCCGGTCACCGCCCTGACCACGAGCATCGTCGTGCAGTACCTGCAGGACCCGGCCATGGGGCTGCCGGATGGGGACACGCGCTACGCCAGCACCGACTACAAGCCCACGCTGCGCCTGGACTACGTCGGGCAGCCGACCATCGGGGTGGGCACGACCGGGTACGGCACGGCGGTGGGCGGCGGCGCTTCCGCCTACTTCAGCGACCTCCTGGGGAACCGTACGCTGGGCGTGGCGGTGCAGGCCAACGGCACGATCCAGGACATCGGCGGTCAGGCGTTCTACCTGAACACGGGCCACCGCTGGAATTGGGCGGCCATGATCGCGCACATCCCCTACCTCACCGGGGGCACCGACGTTACGTCCAACAGCGACGGGACCTACTTCATCAACCAGCACCTGATCCGCGTCTTCGTGGACCAGGCGATGATGGCGGTGCAGTACCCCTTCAACCAGACGCACCGCGTCGAGTTCAACGCCGGGTACACGCATTACGGCTACAGCACGCAGTTGTTCCAGTTCCTGACCGACGCTGCGGGCAACATCATCGGGGAGCAGCAGAGCAACAACGACCCGCTCTTCGCCGGCCAGCTGAACGGGTTCCACACCGTCCAGGCCGCCGCGGCGGTCGTGGGGGACTGGGCCATGTTCGGCTTCACCTCCCCCATCGCCGGCGGCCGCTACCGGCTGGAGGTGAGCCCCACCGTCGGCAGCATGAAGTTCAATTCGGTGCTGGCCGACTACCGGCAGTACCTGTGGGCGAACCCGTTCACCTTCGCGGTGCGGGCCATGACGTACGGCCGCTGGGGCAACGACGCCGGGGATCAGCGGCTCTCGCCGCTCTTCCTGGGCTATCCGACGTTCATCCGCGGCTACGAGGCCAGCAACTTCGGTGGCGCCGAATGCTCCTCCACTGTGGCGACCCAGAGTTGCCCCGAGTTCAACCGCCTGATCGGCAGCAAGATCGCCGTGGCCAACGCGGAGATCCGGGTCCCGCTTTTCGGCGTGCCGGGTTACGGGCTGCTGAACTTCCCCTTCCTGCCCACCGAGATCGCGCCCTTCGTGGACGCGGGCATGGCCTGGGGACCCGTGTCACCCTACACCAACGCCGACTACCAGTCGCCGCGGCTGGTGTTCGACCGGAACCCCGACTGCGCCGTCGGCTGCCGCGTGCCCGTCTTCAGCACGGGCGTGAGCGCCCGCATCAACGTGCTCGGCTACCTGGTGGCCGAGATCTACTACGCCTACCCGTTCCAGCGCCCGCTGAAGGGCGCCCACTTCGGGTTCAACCTCTCGCCGGGGTGGTGAGGACTGGACGCCCGCCAGGGCGCCGACCGGGGCCGTTGCCTGGTCGGCGCTCTCGCCCCGGACGGCCGATGGGACGATGGGGTGATGGGGCGAACAAAGAGCCCGGGCGGCGGCAGCCACCCGGGCTCTTCCCTTTTCGGCGCGGCCGACGAAAGAAGACGCCGGTCGGTCTCGGCCGCCCGGCGTCTCGACATCCCCCCATCCCCCCATCCCCCCATCCCCCCATCGCCCCATCGCGCCGTCAGCGTCCGGGCGCGTCCGAGTCCGCGCTCAGGCCTTCCGGCGATAGTCCACCTTGTAGACGATGGGCGCCGGCAGCTGGGACGAGCGGATCGTCACCTGCATGGTCAGGATGGTCCCGTCGGCGGAAACCGAGAACAGGTTCTCGCGCGAGCCATCCTCGGCGACGAACATCTCCTTCAGCTTCCCCTGCTCCCACACGGTGTTCACATCGAAAACCTCGCCGTCCTCCCGCGTCCACTTGATGGACTTGCCATCCGCGGGCGTCAGGATCGGCTTACGGTTGTCCGTCTGGATGGAGACCTGCGCCGACGTGTGCTCGATCGTCAGGGACTGGTAGGGCTGATTGGTCTTCTTCAGCCGGGAGCGGGCGATCGGGCGCTTGATGAAGTTCATCCTGGCCGTGCCGGCCTTGATGACCTCCTCCACGTTGTCGCTGCCCTGGGCGGTAAAGACGAAGGTCCCATTCATCGACGGAGCCTGGGTGACGGCGGCTTGCTGCGGCCCGCTGCGGAACGCCGAGTCCGGGTGTCGTCCCGCGGCCACGAACACCAGCAGAGCCGCAGGTAGGATAGCCAGCAGTCGAGCGCGCTTCATTACGGCTCCGGATTGTCGGTGAGACGAGAGATCGTCCCCTCCTACACGTTGCGGCGCCGAAGGTTGTGCGCCGCCTCGCCCGAGAGGGCGGCCGTCCGGGCGCGCCAGGCGCGCCCGGACGGCCGCGGAGCAGCTAGCGCGCCGCCACCGACGCCGTGACCGGCGTCAGCGGGATGCTAATGTTGTACTTGGCGTTGATGGCCTGAGCCAGCGCCACGGCGAACGCCTGGTGGAAGGCGAAGGACGGGTGCGTGGCGTCGAGGCTGATGAAGGTGCCGAAGTAATTCGGCGCCGTCGGCCCCGGGCATGTGGCCGCAACGGCTGCGGCGAAGGTCGCCAGGGTCGCGGTCGCCAGGCCCTGGCACTTGCGATCCTTGTTGGGATCGGCCACCACGCTCGCCATGGCCGTATTCGGGTCGATGAAGGCCCAACCGTTGGCGTCGGCCGCCGCCTTGACCGCGGCGTTGATCTGCGCGATGCGCGTCTCGAAGACGACGATCGAGGGCGCGCCGCCCGCGGCGCCCGCCACCGACGTCGTCGTCACCCATTTCCCGGGCGTGCACTTGATCACGGTGACCGATGGATCCGCCGCGACCTGGAGGGAGACCAGGTTCGCGCCGAAGGGGTTCGGCTGTCCCAGCTGGTTCACCGGGGCGCAGCTCGGGTCCACAGGCTTGCCGAACTGGTTGGGATTGGCCGTGTACGCCGCGTAGAAGAACGCGCCCGGCTGCACGATCGGAGCGACCTGCGGGACATCGATGACGCCGATCAGCACGGCGCCCTGCACGCCGGCCGCCTTGATGGCGGTCACGGCGGCGTTCAGAGATGCCGTGTAGGTGGCCAGAGGCGTGAGCACGGCGGCGGTGGTGTCGCCCAGGTTCACGGCGTTGAGGATGTCGTTGTTCGGCGCCGCGAAGCTCACGAAGGTCGGATGCTGCGCCGCCATCGCCTGCGCCTCGGTGAGCCCGCCGTTGATGAACGTGCTCAGCGCGTTGGCCGCGCCCGGACTCAGCGGGTTCGTGATGTCGCCCACGTACTCGCCCGGGACCGCCACGTTGTTGACCAGCCCCCGGAACGCCGCGCGGAAGGCACAGCCGCCGGGCGGATTCGCCGTGCGCGTCGGGCCCAGCGGGACGTTGAACGGCGCCGGGCAGCCGACGCCCAGTGAGGGGTAAGTGAAGGGCACGTTGGCCATGCGCGCCAGCAGCACCGGATACGCCTGCTTCTGCGTGCTGTCGCTGATGCCGGCCGACTGCATGCCCGCCGTGATGGAGTTGCCCATCGAAACGTAGACCGCCAGCAGCGGCGTCCCTACAATGGGCGCGTTGGCAGTGATCAGCTTATCGCCGCTCACGCAGCCGGCGGCGAGCGCCGCGGCCCCGAGAACGACGGCCATGCTGCGAATCGAAGCTCTCATGAGCTAGCTCTCCGGACTCGTGGTTGTCCGCTCGGCCGCCTCAGCGGGCAGGCCCGAAGGTGTAGCGCAGGTTCGCGCCGAAGATGTTGGCATCCGCCGTGTACAGCCCGACGTTGACCGTGCTCGCGGTCACGTTGCGCGTGGTCAGCGGGTACACCCGCCCGCGCCGGTCCGCCTGCACCACGTGCTGGACGAACAGGTCCGCCGCCAGATCCTTGGTCAGGTGGTACGACAACCCGCCGGAGTAGTAGTCCCGCTGGGCCTCGGGCAGCAGCGGCGACACGGCTACGTCCGTCTCCGCCGCCTGGCTGTAGGACCAGCCCGTGCGCAGGTCCAGCGACGGCATGACGGCCCACTGCGCGCCCAGCCGGAAGGTGTTGGTGTTCTGGTTCAACACGAAGAGCGAGTCCGTGGACGGATGGTTCGCGAACTTGAGCGCGAACACGTCCCACTTCGACCACTGCGTCCACTGCCAGTCGCCGGTCAGCTCGAAGGCCGGCGTCGGCTTGAACGCCACGCCCACCAGCGCCATGGCCGGGAACGGGATCGCCGTCACGACCTTCTGGTTCGCCAGCGCGCCGGTTCCCGTGAACTGCGACGTGAACAGCGCGTCGAGCGGCGTGCCCGCCGGCGCGCTGAACGGATTGCCGGTGGCCAGCACGCGATTGGTCGGGACCTGCGTGAAGGTCGCCGAGCCGTTGTTGAACTTCACCTTCGCGTTCATCATGTAGCGCGCGCCGATCGAGAGCTGGTCCGACAGCTTCAGCAGCGCCGCGAAGTGCCCGGTCACGGCCGTAGCGTTGCCCTTCAGCTCCGCGTTCGCGAAGTCCGTCCCGAACGGGATACCGAAGTTGTTGAAGGTGGCGCCCCCGGCTCCCGGCACCGCCTGCGTCGCCAGGTCCACGCGCTGGAAGATGTCCACCGTCCCCATGACCACGTCCAGCCCCGCCCCCAGCGACAGGCGCTTGGGCACGACCTGGTACGCGACCGTCGGCTGGATGTAGATCGCCTTCACGGTGTTGTTGTAGCCGGTGAACCGGCCGGGGAACGGGTTGGTCGCGTCCAGAGGCCAGGTCAGCGTGAAGCCGAACGGCGCCCAGACGCCAATCCCCGCCGCCCACTTCTCGCCACCGCGGTAGTTGATCCACGCCTGCGGCACCAACGGGTTCTCGGGTCCGCGCTTGAACGTCACGGACGGATTCGCGTCGAACTGGAACGTGTGCGAGTTCCGGATGACGCTGGCCCCCACGCTGATCACGCTGGGCTGGAAGGCGAGCGCCGCGGGGTTGTAGAAGACGGCGGACCCGTCGGCGCATGGGTCGGCCGTGACTGCCTCGTTGCGCCCGCTATTGCACGCGCTGTGCGTGTTCACGCCGATGCCCTGTGCGCCCAAACGCGAGGCGAAGGGGACCGACATTGCGAGAACCGACGCCGCCAGCACCGCGGCGCGCCTGCCGTGCCTCATGGAGAACGCCTCCTGACCAGGTGAGCTGCGGAACGAATGGCCGCGAATAATGCGGCAGTTCAGCGAGAAAGGCAAACCTCCTCCGCGTCGGACCGCCCTCCGCCGGCCCGTCGTTCGGCGGCCCGAACAGGAAGACTTGGCCATTTTTCACGCCGGGATGGAGGATTCCTGGACGTTGCGCCCTCCACCGCGCCGGATATAAGGTCAAGACATGAGCAAGTCCCTCAATGCTGTTTTCAGCCCCGCCTCCATCGCCGTGGTGGGCGCGAGCCGTTCACCCGGGACGATCGGGTTCCAGATCGTCTCCAACCTCCTCCTCCACGGTTTCCAGGGGCCGGTCTACCCGGTGAATCCGAAGGCGTCGGCGATCCATTCGATCCCGGCCTATCCGTCCGTGCGGGATATCCCGGGGCCGGTGGACATGGCCGTCATCACCGTACCGAAGGAAATGGCCCTGGCGGTCGCCGAGGAATGCGGTCAGAAGGGCGTGAAGGCGCTGATCGTGATCACGGCGGGATTCCGCGAGGTGGGGGGCGAGGGCGTCGAGCGGGAGCGGCAGCTGGTGGAGATCGTGCGCCGCTACGGCATGCGCCTGGTCGGGCCCAACTGCATGGGCGTGATGAACACCGACCCCGCGGTCTCCATGAACGCCACCTTCGCGCCCACCATGCCGCCGCCCGGCGCGATCTCGTTCATGAGCCAGTCCGGCGCCATGGGCGTGACGATCCTCGATTACGCCGCGGAATACGGCATCGGCGTGCACAACTTCATTTCCGTGGGCAACAAGCCGGACGTGAGCGGCAACGACCTGCTGGAGGCGTGGGCCGCGGACGAGAAGACCCGGGTCGTCCTCATGTACCTGGAGTCGTTCGGCAACCCGCGTCGCTTCACGCAGCTGGCGCGGCGCATCACCAAGACCAAGCCGGTGGTGGTGGTGAAATCGGGGCGCTCCGCGGCCGGCGCCCGCGCGGCTTCCTCCCACACGGGCGCGCTGGCCGGCACCGATGCCGCCATCGACGCCATGCTGGCGCAGTGCGGCGTGATCCGGGTGGAGACCGTGGAGACGCTCTTCGACCTGGCCATGGCCTTCGAGGGGCTGCCCGTGCCCGCGGGCAACCGCGTGGCCATCGTGACCAACTCCGGCGGCCCGGGCATCATCATCGCGGACACCTGCGACGCCGGCGGCCTGGAGGTACCGGAGCTCTCGGCGGAGACGCAGGCGCGCCTGCGGGAGGTGCTGGCCGCCGAGGCCAGCGTGCGCAATCCCATCGACATGATCGCCTCCGCCAATCCGACCACGTACCGGCTCGCGCTCGAGGCGGTGCTGAAGGACCCCAACATCGACGCTGCCATCGCCGCCTTCGTCCCGCCCCTCGGGATCAAGCAGGCCGAGGTCGCTGAAGCCATCGTGGAGGTCCACCGCGCCCTCCCCGAAAAGCCCATCCTGGCGGTGCTCATGGGGCGGGAAGGGCTGCCCCAGGGACGCGCGGAGCTCAAGGAAGCGGGGATCCCGGCCTACATCTTCCCCGAGTCGGCCGCCCGCTCGCTCAGCTCCATGGTGCGCTATCGCCGCTGGATCGAGCGACCGGAGGGAAGCGTCCGCACCTTCGACGACGTCAACCGCTCCTGCGTCGCCGACATCCTGGCGGAGCACGCCGAGCGTGGCGAGGCCATGCTGTCGGGCGTTGCCGCCCTCGAGGTCGTGGCCGCGTACGGCATCCCGACCGTCGGCTACCGCCCGGTCGGGACCGCCGATGAGGCCGCCGCCGAGGCCGCGCGCCAGGGCTTCCCGGTCGTCCTCAAGATCCACTCCCCGGACATCGTCCATAAGACCGACGTCGGCGGAGTGCTCGTGGACCTGCGCTCGCCCGCGGAGGTGCACGAGGGGTTCAATGCCATGATGAAGCGCGTGCGCCACGCCCGTCCGGACGCCGAGATCCAGGGCGTCCTGGTCCAACGGTACGCCAAGGGCGGGCGCGAGACCATCGTGGGCATGACCCACGACCCCAAGTTCGGTCCCGTGCTCATGTTCGGCCTGGGTGGGATATACGTGGAGGCGCTGCAGGATGTGGTCTTCCGCGTCCAGCCCGTCACCGACATCGACGCCGCAGACATGGTCCGCAGCATCCGCGGCCACAAGCTGCTCGAGGGGCTGCGCGGCGAGCCGCCCGCCGATGTCGCCACCATCGCCGAGACCATCGAGCGCGTCTCCCAGCTCGTGGGCGAGCACGACCGCATCCGCGAGCTGGACATCAACCCGCTGCTCGCCACGGAAAAGGGCGTCCTGGCGGTGGACGCCCGCGTCCGCATCGCACTGGAGCCCTAGGCGACGTCGCCACCCATGGAGCGCGTCTCCCTTCCCGGCCTGCTGGGCGTCCCCAAGCCCATCATCGGCATGGTCCACCTGCTGCCACTCCCCGGCGCTCCCGGCTGGGGCGGCTCCATGGACCAGGTTCTCGACCGGGCCGGCGAGGACGCCCGAGCCCTCGCCCGGGGCGGCGTGCACGCCCTCCTGGTCGAGAACTTCCTCGATGTGCCCTTCCATCCCGACCACGTCCCGCCCGAGACCGTCGCCGCCATGGCCCTGGCCGTCGCGCAGGTCGCGCGCGCCGTGGACATACCCGTGGGAGTGAACGTCCTGCGCAACGACGCCGCCGCGGCCCTCGCCATCGCCGCCGCCACCGGCGCGCGCTTCATCCGCGTCAACGTGCACACCGGCGTCATGCTCGCGGATCAGGGCCTCATCCAGGGGCGCGCTCACGAGACCCTCCGCCTGCGGGAGCGCCTGGCCACGCCAGCCGCACCCATCGCCATCCTGGCCGACGTGCTGGTGAAGCATGCCGTGCCCCCCGCCGGCACGGACCTCGCCCGCACCGCCCTCGATACCTGGCACCGCGGACTCGCCGACGCTCTCGTCGTCTCCGGCACCGGCACGGGCGAGCCGACCGACCTCGACCGCATCCGCACCGTACGGGCCGCCGTGCCCGAGGCGCCGCTCTTCGTCGGGAGCGGCCTCACACCGGAAAACGCCCCCACCCTGCTGCAGCTCGCCGACGGCGCCATCGTCGGCAGCGCCCTGGCCCGCGGCGGCCGCGCCGGCGCCGGCATCGAGCCGGAGCGCGTGCGCCGGCTCATGGATGCCCTGCGGGGCCACGAAGACAACGGAGGACACTGAGAAGGAGCGGCGGCGCGGTCGTCGTCCCGTTGCACTTGCATCGTCCGCCTGCTCTTTACATCATAAAGTACATTGTGAACACAAACGGACGAGGTGGACATGGCAGGACGGGAACGCGGGGAGGAACGGGAGACGCGGGCGATCCGGTGGCCGGGCGGCGCGGCTCCGGGCGCGGCGGTGCTGGCGGCGCTGCTGGCGAGCGCGTGCACGCGCTCGAACAATCTGCTGCTGGGCCGTGTGCGGGCGGAGGTAGGTGGTCACGCGGTGGTGGTCACCGACTGCTACCGGCTGCGTGCGCCCGGGCCGGAGTCGGACGGGCCGGCTGGATACCGCTACGCGCCCTGCAAGGACGCGGTGGTGAGCATCCGGGCGGACACGCTGACGGTCAACGGCCGGTCGTACGGCCGGCTGGCGCCGGGCGCGGGTGTGCTGGTGGACCACGGAGAGGTGTCGGTGGGGACGCCGTAACGCGCGGCCAACGACCGCCCGGGCCATGCGGACAGCCGGGCAGGGAGCGGCGGATCCGCCTCAGGCGACGACGGTGGCGTCGCTGATAGAGGGCAGCTTGCGCCGCATCTTCTCCTGGTACATGGCCCGGTCGGCCTTGGCGATGGCCGGCTCCATTGCGTCCGTGCTCTCGTAGTCGGCCGCGCCGCCACTGACGAGGAGGGGCGGGTCGCCGGCGGCGTGCAGGATGATCGCGACGCGGCGCATCAGGTCGGCGGCCGAAGCACCGGGCATGACCAGCAGGAACTCGTCGCCGCCCCAGCGATAGAGCTTGTCGGAGGGGCGGAGTCCCGCCCTCATCTCGTCGGCCAGACGGCGGAGCAGCATGTCGCCGGTGGCGTGGCCCAGATTGTCGTTGACGGCCTTGAGGTCGTCCAGGTCCAGCATGCCGACGGCACCGAAGCTCGCCCATCCCGCCTCCAGCCCCAGGCTGTGCTCGAAGGCCCGCCGGTTGAGGGCTCCGGTCAGCGGATCGAACATGGCGGCGCCGCGCAGCTCCTGGTGAGCCAGCGAGAGCTCCGCGTGGGCCGCATCGACCTCGCGCTTGGCGTCCTCGAGCAGCACCACCACCATGCCGTAGCCGAGCGCCATCGCCAGGATCTGGTCGAGGAAGGAGTTGGCGGACACGATGAAATCGAGCAGTGGCGGCCGAACGGCGGGTTGGCCCAGGGTGAAGTAGAACGCCGGCCCGTACGTCGCCCAGAGCAGGGCATTGGCGGCGAAGGCGGCGCCGGTGAACCGGCTGCCGAGCGTTCTGCGCGCCGGCGGCAGCCCCAGCATGAGGACCGCGCAGGACGCGAGCGCCGCCGCCGCTATGGGGCTCTGCCAGATCATCACTTCCCGGATGCTGCTCGAGCGGGCCGCCGTGATCAGGGAGTAGACCGCGGCGACGGCGACGAGCAGGGCCAGCACCCAGGGGCGGCGCACGCGGTGCGCGTATTGCGCCGTTCCGGCCAGCAGCAGGGCACACCAGAGCAGCTTCCCGAGCTGGTAAACGCCGAAGATCGTGAGGTGGACCAGGGGCCCATCGGCAAGGGGCGCGTGCACCTCGGGCAGGATCTGGTAGCGGAGCACGAGCACGCCCAGCGTCAGCATCAGGACGAGCCAGGCCCGGCCCCACAGCCGGAAGAACCCGCGGCCGCGGCGCTCGCGACCGAGCAGCGCGTAGAGGATGACGAGCAGTACGGATGCGGCAAACTGCGACGCGAGTCCGATGACGCTCACGAGTGTGCGGTTGAACTCGGGCATGTTTTTTGGGAAGTTTCGCCAAAGGGAATATGTTCCAGGGATGGACCCGCCGGCAACGCCCCGGGTCCCGGCGCCCACCGGCCGGTCCCCCGGGCGGCGGCGCCCGACGTCGGCGGGTACCGGAGCGAGGAAGAAGCGGCATGGGCAAACGGCACTACCACCTGATCGGAATCGGCGGCACGGCCATGGGATCGCTGGCCGGTCTGCTCAAGGCGGCCGGGCACGAGGTAACGGGCTCGGACGAGGGCGTCTACCCGCCCATGTCCACCCAGCTGCAGCAGCTGGGTATCCCCTACCGCGAAGGGTACTCCCCGGCCAACCTGGAGCCGGCGCCGGACGTGGTCGTGGTCGGAAACGCCATCTCCCGCGGGAATCCTGAGCTGGAGGCGGTGCTCAACCGCAAGCTGCTCTACACCTCCGCCGCGCAGACCATCAAGGAGGAGTTCATCCGCGGCCGCCACTGCGTCGCCATCGCGGGCACCCACGGCAAGACCACGACCACGTCCATCCTGGCCTGGGTGCTGGAGACCGCGGGGCTGAACCCGTGCTTCCTGATCGGCGGCGTCGCGGAGAATTTCGGCACCTCCTTCCGGCTGACGGACTCGAAGTACTTCGTCATCGAGGCGGACGAATACGACACGGCCTACTTCGACAAGGGCCCGAAGATGTGGCATTACCTCCCGGACACGGCCGTCGTCAACAACATCGAGTTCGACCACGCCGACATCTACCGGGACGAGGAGGCCTACCGCTTCGCCTTCGCCCGCTTCATCAACCTCGTGCCCCAGAACGGGACGCTGGTCGCGGGCTGGGACTCGCCCATCGTGCGCGAGCTTTCCGGCCGCTCCCCGGCTCCCGTCGAGGGATTCGCCTACGACGCCACACCACAGACCGACACCGGGGCCCAGCCGCGCTGGACCGCGGGCGTGGTGGAGTTCCACGCCGACGGCATGCGCTTCCCCGCGCTGCACGACGGCATCCACTGGGGCGACGTGGAAACGCCGCTCGCCGGCGCATTCAACGTGCGCAACTGCCTCGCCGCCATAGCGGCAGCAGTCAGCGTGGGGGCTGGACGGGACGGCATCCTCGAGGGCCTGCGCAGCTTCCGCAGCGTGCGGCGTCGCATGGAGGTGCGAGGCGAGGTGGGCGGCGTGACCGTGATCGACGACTTCGCGCACCATCCCACCGCCGTGCGGGAGACCATCGCCGCGGTGCGCCAGCGCTACCCGGACCGGCGCCTGGTGGCCGTATTCGAGCCACGCAGCTACACGGCGCAGCGCCGCGAGTCCCAGGATGCGTACGAGCAGGCGCTGGCGGCCGCGGACGAGGTGGTGATCGCGGGGCTGTTCCACCCCGAGCGCTACACCCAGCAGTCCGCCCTCGACCCGCACGAGCTGGTGAGCGCGTGGCAGCGGGCGGGCAAGCGGGCGGCCTACATCCCGGCACCCGACGACATCGTGACGGATCTCGCGCCCCGCCTGGGCCCGGGCGACGTCGTGCTGATCATGAGCAATGGCGGTTTCGGCGGCATCCACGAGAAGCTCCTCGCCTCCCTGCGCCGGAGCGGGTAGGCTGCGGGCGGATGCGCGCCGGGTCGTCATGGTCCACGCCGGGGTCTGGGCCCCGGAGGTGGGCTCGCGGAGCATCTGAGGGAACTCCGATCTCACGCGGAGACGCCGAGCACGCGGAGCCGGCCTCCGCGCGCTCCAGGAAGGCGCGGGTCTCGGCCGCGTCGTTCGGGCCCCAGGACATGAAGCGGGTCACCTCGGGGTCGGCGGCGTAGCGGTGCACATCCTCGAAATCGGCGGCGGCGAACTCGCGCAGCTCGAGTCGTCCGGTCGTGGCCAGCGACATGGCTACTCCGCCTCCCGCAGCACGGCGAGCGGCGAGCGCCGCAGCACGTCGCGGCTGTTCAGCAGTCCCACGGCGACCGTGAGGGCGGCCACGCCGGCCCAGGTGAGCAGGATGGGCAGCACGGGCGGCCGGAAGGGGATCTTGAAGAAGAAGTGGACCACGGCCCAGCCGCCGGCGAGGGCCAGGACCGTACCGGCGAGGCCGGCGAAGAGGCCGAGGGCGGCGTACTCCGTGAACAGCACCTGCAGCACCTGCCGCCGGGTGGCGCCCAGCGTCTTGAGCAGGGCGCTCTCGCGCATGCGCTGGAAGCGCGAGGTGGCCAGCGCGCCCACCAGCACGATGATCCCGGCGCCGAGCGAGAAGAGCGCCAGGAAGCGGACGGCCATGGTGACCTTCCCCACGATCGAGTCCAGCGTGCGCTGCACCAGGGAGAGGTCGAGGGAGGAGATGTTCGGGTAGCTGCGCACCAGGTCGCCCTGGACGCGGGCGAGGACCGCATCGCTGCCTGGCACCCGCGCCAGCGCCACCAGCGTCTGGGGGGCGGCGTCGATGGCGCCCGGCTGGAAGACCACGAAGAAGTTGGGGCTGAAGCGTGCCCACTCGACCTTGCGCAGGCTGGCGACTACGCTGCGCACGGGGATGCCGTGGAAGTCCCAGGTGAGGGAGTCGCCGATGCCCACACCCAGGTCGCCGGCCAGCCCCTCGTCCACCGAGACGAGCGCGGGCGGTCCCTCCGCCGACCCGGGTGCGGCGGAGGCGGAGCCCGCCGCGGCCGCGCCGACCGGGCGCGCAGGCCACCACTTCCCCGCCACCAGCGTCTCCGTGGCCACCAGCGTGTCGCGATAGGTGTTGCGGTACTCGCGCCGGAGCGCCCAGGAATGCGGCTGGCCCGGCGCCCGCGAGCGCCCGCGCTGGCCGCGTTCGCCCGGCGGCGTGCGAGGCATCGTCGCCAGGATGTCCCGCACGTCCCGTCCCTTGATGGACGAGATGCGGGCGGAGACGATGGGCGTCATCTCCGAGCGAGCAACGCCACGCGCCGCCAGCATCCGGCGCACCCCATCCGCCTGCGTCGGCTGGATGTCGAACAGCAGCAGGTTGGCCCGGGCATCTTCGCCGCCGAAGCTGATGCGATCGAGGATGGCGCCGTGCACGAGGTACAGCGTGGCCACCAGGAAGATGCCGAAGCCGAGGGAGAGCGTCACCGCCACGGTCTGGTTGTGGGGCCGGAAAAGGTTGGAGAACCCCTGCCGGACCACGTAGCGGGCGCGCACCGGGAAGAACCGGCGGGTGCCGCGGATCATCCCGAGCGCCACCAGCCAGAGCACCAGCGCCACGAAGGCCAGTCCCGTGGCGAAGGCAATGCCCGTCCCGGTATTGGGCGCCTGCCAGATGCTGAGCGCCACCATGCTGGCGGCCAGCAGCAGGTAGGCCACACCCCGGCGCCAGTCGAAATGGCGGCGCGGAGGCTCGTAATCGTGGCGCAGCGCCTGCAGCGGGGCGACGTCGCGCACCGAGAGCAGCGGGATCAGCGCGAAGATCGCGGCCACCCAGACCCCCGTCCCCAGCCCGGCCAGGATGGCCAGCGGGCTGAGTGCGAAGGGCACGTGCACCGACAGGAAGGGCCCGAGCACGGTGGGCAGCACCGCCTGCACGCCAATGCCGAGCAACGCGCCCGCCGCCGCGCCGGCGAAGCCGAGGAATGCGGACTGCAGCAGGTAGGCCGCGAACACGGAGCGCTGCGTCGCCCCCAGGCAGCGCAGCACCGCGACCGTGTCGAGCCGCCCCTTGATGAAGACGTGGATGGCACTGGCCACGCCCACACCGCCCAACAGCAGCGCGGCCAGCCCGACCAGGCCCAGGAACTTGGAGAGGATGCCCAGCGCCTCCGTGACCTCCTCCGCCAGGTGGTCGGCCGTCTCCAGATTGACCGAGGCGGCGCGGAACGCCTCCCGGTGCCCATCGACGAAGCGCTGGCGGTCCCGGGCGAAGGGCACCTTCAGGTAGGCCTCGTAGCGGGCGAGGGAGCCGAACGTCAGCAGGCCGGTGGAGGTCATGGAGGTCAGCGGCACGAACACGCGCGGGCCGATGGCGGTCTGCAGCGAGACGTCGCCGGCGGCGCTCTGGACCGTGCCCACGACCGGGAATCGGGCATAGCCCACGGAGATCGTGTCGCCGATGCCGATCCCGAGCTGGACCAGCACCGCGGGATCGACCACCGCTGCCGCGCCCCGGCTCAGGCGCGCCCAGGCGTCCGCGGGCGTGGTCTCGTAGCGGCCGTAGAGCGGCATGGCCGCGTCCATCCCGCGCACCTGTACCAGGCGCGTGAGTCCCGTGCGCCCGGCCAGCGCCATGGAGACGAGGTTGATGGCGCGGGCCACGGGGTGCCCCGCGGCGACCATGGAGTCGAGGGTCTGCTGCACGGGCCGTGGGAAGGGCACGTCCGAGCGCACGCGCACGTCGGCGCCGAGCAGGTCCCGGGCCGACGCGCCCACCGAATCCTCGACGTTGCTGCGAAACGAGTTGATCGCCACCAGCGCCGCCACGCCCAGCGTGATCGAGCCCATGTAGAGCCCGACGCGGCGCCAGGAGGCGCGCGTCTCCCGTGCGGCGTGGGCCAGCGCGAAGGAGCGGCTCATGGCGCGACCCCGGCGGGCCGGTCCTCCACGATGCGCCCGCCCGCCAGCCGCACGATGCGGCGGGCCCGGCCGGCCAGATCCGGGTCGTGGGTCACCAGCACCAGGGTGGTGCGCGCCTCGCGGTTCAGCTCCACCAGCAGGTCCACCACGCGCGCGCCGGTCTCCGCGTCCAGGTTGCCCGTGGGCTCATCCGCGAACAGTATCCTCGGACGGTTGGCGAAAGCGCGCGCCAGGGCGACGCGCTGCTGCTCGCCGCCGGAGAGCTGCGCCGGGTAGTGGTGCTCGCGGCCCTCCAGGCCGACCCGCTGCAGCAGATCCTGGGCCCGCGCCTGCGCGCCGTCCCCGGCGCGCCCGGCCAGCTCCAGCGGCACCAGCACATTCTCGAACGCCGTGAGGGTGGGGATGAGATGGAAGGTCTGGAAAACGAAGCCCACGTTCTCCGCCCGGAACCGCGCCCGCGCGTCCTCCGACAACCCCGTGAGCTGCACCCCGCCCACCGTGACGTTGCCGGCGCTGGGCCGGTCCAGTCCGGCGAGCAGCCCGAGCAGCGTCGTCTTGCCGCTGCCCGACGGACCCACGATGGCGACGAACCCCTCCGACTCCACGGTCAGGTCCAGCGCGTGCAGCACCACCAGCGGGCGACCCCCGCTCAGGTACGTTTGCTCCAGACCCCTGGCGACGATTTCCATGAGACTACCGGTCTTTCTCTCGTTGCTCGCCGCACTGGCGGCGTGTGGTGGCGGCGCGCAGAACCGTGCCTCCGCGGATTCCACCGGCGCGCGCGCGACGCCGGAGTCGCGTCAAGCTACCGCGGCGCTCCCCGATTCTCCACAGCCGGCCCCCCGGCGCGAGGACACCCGCCCCGTCGTGCTCTTCCTCGGCAACTCGCTCTCGGCCGGGCTGGGCGTGCCCGAGGACTCCGCGTTTCCCGCCGTCATACAGCAGAAGATCGACTCGGCCGGCCTACGGTTCCGGGTCAAGAACGCCGGCGTGAGCGGCGCCACCTCCGCCGATGGCCTGCAGCAGGCGGACTGGCTGCTGCGCCAGCCGGTGGACGTGCTCGTGCTCGAGCTGGGTGGCAATGACGCGCTCCGCGGCCTGCCACCCCAGGCGCTGCAGGACAACCTGCGCGGCATCATCCGCACCTTCAGGGCCCGCCACCCCGGGCTGCCCGTCGTCCTCGCCGGCATGGAAGCACCACCCAACATGGGGCCCGCCTACGCGACCGCCTTCCGCCAGGTGTACCGCACGCTCGCGCGCGAGGAGCCCGCCGCCCTGATCCCCTTCCTGCTGCAGGACGTCGGCGGCATCCCCCGTCTCAATCAGGCCGACCACATCCATCCCACCAGCGCGGGACACCGCATCGTGGCGGCCAACGTCTGGCGGGTGCTGGAGCCCGTGCTGCGACGCTTGGGCGGCAGCGCGCGGTAGCCCGCGCCAACGGACCCTCGGGCCCGTGCTAGCTCCCGCCGAGCGGTCGGGACGGCCTCTCGACCCTTCCGCTCCCGATTCCGGCGCTGCCGCTCCGCCACGGCACAGGGGGTGCAAGGCGCATGGGCGTGCGTACCACCCTGGAGGCGTAAGCCCATGCGCAGACTAGCATTCCTTGTACTCCCCCTTACGCTTGTGACGGCGCCGCTGGCGCCGGTGCTGGCGCAGGGCAGCGACAGCACCAACGCCCGGCCGGTGGCGTTCTTCACGTATCGCGACGCAGTGCTCCTCGGCATCTTCGCCGCGGGCACCCTCGCCATGGACCCGCTGGACCGCCACTTCGCCAGTCAGCTGCAGGATTCCACCACGCAGAACAACCGGTTCCTGCGGCAGGGCTCCACCTTCTTCCGGCTCATGGGCCAGCCTGCGCCGCAGATCATCGGGCTGGGGCTGTACGGCGTGGGGCGCCTGACGCACAGCAAGCGCCTCACCCGGCTGGCGGTGGACGGCTCGGAGGCCATGCTGCTGAGTACCCTGGCGACGACCACGATCAAGGTCCTGGCCGGCCGGGCGCGGCCCGTCGTGGACACGACCAAGGCCCTGGGATTCAAGTTCGGGCGGGGCCTGCCGCATTTCCTGGGAGGGAAAGGCACGCTGTACCAGTCGTTCCCCTCCGGGCACGCCACCACCGCCTTCGCGGTGGCCTCCGCCTCCACCGCCGAGTTCAGCCGCTGGGTGGACCAGTGGCACGCGTCTCCGGCCTGGAAGTACGGTGTGGGCACCGTGCTGTACGGCGGGGCCACCCTGGTCGGTCTCTCGCGCATGTACAACAACGCCCATTGGGCCAGCGACGTGCTGGCCGGTGCCGCCATCGGCACGTTTGCCGGCATCAAGACCGTGCGCTACAACTACCGCAACCCGACCAACAAGCTGGAGCGCTGGCTAGTGGCGGTCCAGGTCGTGCCGGCGCAGGGCGACTCGCCCAGCTACCTGGGTGTCTCCCTCACCCCGTCGCTGGAGCCGAGACCGATCGTCGGACACTGACCGGGGTGGAGCGATGCGAACGCGCCGCCGGGCAGGAGCCCGGCGGCGCGTTCGCGCGTCCAGCTTCGACGGGCCGGCGTTCTAGGCGCGCCGGCGGCCGTTGCCCCCGCCCCGGCGGAAGCCCAACCCCGGGCGTCCAGGCTGCTGCTTGGGGTCGTGGCGCTCGTGGTGCGAGAGCGGGATATAGCCCGCCACCGGCTCCACGATCTGCGGCTGCTTCTCGTCGTAATCCTCCTGCGACTGAGGCGGTTGGGCCGCCGTCGCGCCCGCCGGGCGTGCCGTCCGCTGCCAGCCACCCTGGCCGCGCTCCGGACGCGGCCCGCGGGCGGGCCGCTCCGGCCGGGCCGGCCGATCGTCCCGCACGAGGTGCGGACCGGGGTCGGATTCGGCACGCCTGGCATCGCCGCGCTGGCCGTTGCCGCCGGCCTGGCGCCGATTGCGTCGCTCGAGCTCGTCGGCCTCGCGGCGCGTGCGCTCGCCCACCTTCGTGGCCGAGCGGGCGCGCTCCTCCGCCTTGCGGGCACGGATCGCCGCGATGCGGTCCTTGAGCGGGACCTCGAGCTGCTCCTGCACGCGGGCGTCGTAGTCGAAGCCCTCGGCCTTCTTGCGGGGAATCGTCTTGCCGATCGCCCGCTCGATGCTCCGGACGTCCTGCTCCTCGTCCTGCGACATGAAGGTGTACGCTTCGCCCGTCAGCTCCGCCCGGGCCGTCCGGCCCACGCGGTGGATGTAGTCGTCGGGAACGTTGGGCACGTCGTAGTTGATGACATGGCCCAGCGCCTCGACGTCGATGCCCCGCGCCACGATGTCCGTGGCGATCAGCACCCGGATCGAGCCGTCCTTGAACCCCGCCAGCGTCTGCGTGCGCTGGTTCTGCGAGCGGTTGCCGTGAATGCGCTCGCAGGAGAAGCCGCGCTTCACGAGCTGCTCCGCCAGCCGGTTGGCCCGGTGCTTGGTCCGGGTGAACACCAGCACCTGCTCGATGTCGTGATGGTCCAGCAGGTGGGCCAGCAGGTCCGTCTTGAGCTCGCGGCGCACGGGATAGAGCGCCTGCGTGACCCCCGTGGCCGGCAGCGACTTGCGCTCCACGTTCACCCGCACCGGGTCGTGCATGAACTCGCGCGAGAGCGACGCGATCGGCGCCGGCATGGTCGCGGAGAACAGCAGCGTCTGACGCTGCCGCGGCACCCGTGAGAGGATCCGCTTCACGTCCGGCAGGAACCCCATGTCCAGCATGCGGTCCGCCTCGTCCAGCACCAGGTGCTCGATGGAGCCGAGACTCGCGTAATCGTACTGCAGGTGGTCCAGCAGCCGGCCCGGTGTCGCGATCAGCACGTCCACGCCGTTCCGGAAGGCCGTCTCCTGCGGCTTCATGCCCACGCCGCCGAACACCGCCGCCGACTTCACCGGCGTGTACTTCGCCATCTCCCGCAAGTGCTCCTGGATCTGCGCCGCCAGCTCCCGCGTCGGCGTCAGCACCAGCACACGTGTGGTCCCCCGCGGCAGGCGCAACAGCCGATTCAGGATCGGCAGCATGAACGCCGCTGTTTTGCCGCTGCCCGTCATGGCGCACGCCAGCAGGTCCCGCCCCTCCAGCGCCGGCGGAATCGCCTGCACCTGGATCGGCGTCGCCACGTCGAACCCCATCCCCTGGACCCCGCGCAGCAGCGCGCTGTCCAGCCCGAATTCTTCGAAACGCATTACTTGGTCCCCTGTCCGGACGCACGTACATCCCCCTACGGGGACGTCGCGTCCGTTTACGGATGCTTCTGTAGCGGCTGAGCTTCGGAAGGAAGGGTGGGTCGGGTCGCACGCCCGGGGGCCTCGGAGGCCCTCTTTCCCGGCGCCGCCGACGACGGTCTCTGCCGTCGTCCGGTCGTGCCGGCACCCCGCAATCGCATGCGACCGCTGGTGAACTGAGATGGCAATCTAGCAGTTTCCCGCTTTTTGCACAACCGGGGGCGGTAATTCAGGATGGGGCGATGGGGCGACCAGGCGTTCTCACGGGATGTGGTCGAACCTGCGGCACCTGGGCGTCCCAGAGAATCCGCGGACGCGCGCGGCCGCCGGACTCCCCCCATCTCCCCATCTCCCTATCAGGTCCGTGGCGCAGTCGAGTCGGTGGGTCTGCGCAAACACGAGGCCTTCAGCGCGCGCCGCGCGACCTCCACGCCTTGAGCGGCTCGACCCAGGCCGTGGCAGCCACGGCGACGGCCAGGGCGAGGGCCCATTCGCGCGGGCCGATGGCCACGATGTGCAGCAGTCGGGCAAGGGGCGCGAAGTAGACGGCCGCGACCAGCAGGGCCAGGGTGATGGCGCGCGACCACCACACGGTGCGGGTGGTGGGGATGTCGGCCCGCCAGAGCGGGCGCACCATGTCGCGCTGCATGAAGACCAGGGCGGACTCACCCAGCACGAGAGCGACCAGGGCGAGGGCGCGGGCGCCGTTCTCGGACACGCCGGTGTGCAGACTCCAGAGGTACAGCCCCAGGATGCCGAGGAAGAGCGCCACCCCTTGCACGGCCGAGAGCCAGAGGTGTCCGCCGGCCAGTAGCCCGCTGCCGGTCCCGCGTGGCGGTCGGCGCATGATGTCGGGCGCCGCGGGGTCGGCCTCGAACACGATGGACGCCGTCGGATGCATGACCAGCTCGAGCACGATGAGGTGCACCGGCAGCAGGAGCAGGGGCACGCCCAGGAGCGGCACGACCAGCGCGGCCAGCACCAGCGGCACGTGGAACGCCACTACGTAGCCGAAGGCCTTGCCCAGGTTGTCGAAGATACGGCGGCCGTCGCGCACCGCGTTGACGATTGTGGCGAAGTTGTCGTCCAGCAGCACGAGGTCGGCGGCCTCGCGGGCGACGGCGGTGCCCCGGCGGCCGAGGGCGACGCCGATGTCCGCCTCGCGCAGCGCCGGCGCGTCGTTGATGCCGTCGCCGGTCATGGCGACGACATCGCCCCGAGCTCGCAACGCCTTGACGAGCTTATACTTCTGTTCCGGCCTGGTGCGTGCGAAGATGTTGACCTGGGCCACCAGGTCGCTCACTCCTGCCTCGGAGGCCGCGTCCAGCTCCTCGCCCGTGGCCAGCAGGTGGCCATGGTCGTGCGGCAGGCCGAGGCCGTCGGCGACGGCGTGGGCGGTGACCGGGTGGTCGCCGGTGATCATGACCACGCGAATCCCGGCGCGGCGGCACTCGTCGAGGGCCTCGGCCACGCCGGGGCGGAGCGGGTCCATGAAGGCGACGAGGCCGACCAGCTGCAGCGCGGTCTCGTCCTGCTCGCGCTCGCCGGGTCCGGCGGGCAGCTGGCCGGCGGCCACGCCCAGGACGCGCATGCCGGAGGAAGCCAGCTGGTGGTTGGCGGCGAGAACCTGGTCGCGCAGCTCGGGCGAGGCCGTGGCCCGCTCCAGGACGCCCTCGAGCGCGCCCTTGGCGTAGATGCCCGCCGACCCGCCGCCGTTGCGCCAGACGTGCGAGTTGTAGCGGTGCTCCGGGTCGAAGGGGTAGTCGCGGGCGAGATCCCGGCGGTGCAGGGCGGCCACGTCGATGCCCTCGAGGCCGGCATAGCGCACCAGGGCCTGCTCCAGGGGGTCGAAGGGCACGGGCTCGGAAGCGAGCACGGCGGCCTCGAGCACCCGGCGGGCGGCCTCGTTGAGCGCCGTGCCCTGGGCGAAGCTCTCGCCATCGGCCCAGACGCCGCCGACATCGAGCTGGCCGAGAGTGAGGGTGCCGGTCTTGTCGGCGCAGATGACCGTGGTGGAGCCCAGCGTCTCGACGCCGGCCAGCCTGCGGATGAGCGCCCTGCCCCGCGCCAGGCGCCAGGCGCCCAGCGAGAGGTAGAGCGTGTACACCATGGGGAACTCTTCCGGGATCGCCGCGATGGCGAGGCTGACCCCGGCGATGACCGCGGCGGCCCAGCCGGCGCCGCGCGCGAACTCGATGGCGGCGACCAGGGCGCAGAGCAGGGCGGCAACCAGGCCCAGGCGGACGACCAGCCGGTGGATGACGCGCTCGAGGGGCGGGGACGCCTGCTTGATCTTCGCGACCAGGGCGCCGATCAGGCCGTAGCGCGTGGCGCCGCCGGTGGTGGTCAAGAGGACGCGGCCGCGGCCGGCCATCACCGAAGTGCCGGCGTAGATCTCGCGCTCGACGCCCAGGGCATTCTTGTGTACGGGCAGTGACTCGCCCGTGAGCGCGGACTCGTCCAGCAGCAGCGGCCCACCCGAGACCAGCAGGCCATCGGCAGGGGCGATGTCGCCCTCGTGCAGCACCACCAGATCGCCCGGCACCAGCTCTTCCGCCGGCACGATCAGCGACTCCTCGTCGCGGATCACGGTGGCGGTGGGCGCGGTCATCTTGCCGAGCTGGTCGAGGGCGCGCTCGCTGCGCGACTCCAGCACGAGCGTCACGGCGGTGATCGGGATGAGCGCGGCCAGCACGACGATGGCGTCCTCGGGGTCGCCCAGCGCCATGTACGTGGCACCGGCGACCAGCAGCAGGACCGCCATGGGGTCCGCGAACGCCCGCAGCAGCAGGAAGACGAGCCCGGACCGACGCTTGGGCGGCACGAGCAGATTGGGGCCGTGCTGCGCGAGGAGCCGGCGGGCTTGCGCACCGGTGAGACCGGCTTCCTCGGACAGCACGGCCCCCTTGGCGCGCGTCTGCCCTGCGAGCGGCGACGAGGAGTGCGTGGAGTTCACGGGCTTTCCCCCGCTTCTCCCCGGGCGACGCGGCGGCGTCACCCCTCGGCCGGGGTGTGGGTTCTCCGGAGCGGGCAATGCGGGAGACCCGATCCTGCGACCAAGCTACGCACCAATCGGGGGGGGGATATCGGGGAAAGCCCGCGCACGCCGTCGGGCGCAGCCCGACGGCGCGCGCCAGCACGAGCACGGCACACGTGCACGAGCACGTGCATAGCACGACGAGAAGGAGTAAGGGGGCAACACCAGGAGGAGCAGGAGCATGGGCTCCGAGGCTGCGCGCGGAGCGGCACCGTGGGAGGCCCAGGAGCATGGGCTCCGGGGCTGCGCGCGGAGCGGCACCGTGGGAGGCAGGCGGCCCGCGCGGGGTCGCCCCATCCCCCCATCCCCCCATCCCCCCATCCCCCGATCGCCGTCCCGGCGCCCGGGCGCCGGCGCAGTCGCGCCCGGGCCTGGCCGGCGGCTAGCGCGCGGCCGCGGTCTTGGCCACCCGGGTGCGGGCCACGCGGGCGCCCCGGCCCTCGAGCACGTTGGCGTAGGCGACGAGCTCGGGCGTGGGCACGAACTTCTGGGCGTGCTTCTCGGTCCGGGGCGCGAAGGCGGCCTCGACCAACTCGTACTTCGCGCCGGGATGCCAGAAGATCCAGTCCTCGTAGCCGCTGCGGTAGACGGCCTGGATCTGGTCGCTCGCCTGCTCGGGGCCGTAGGTGAAGTTGTGGTCCACCCAGGGGGCGCTGAAGGCCTGCAGCCAGGGGATCACGCGGGCGGTGCGGGCGACGCCGGCCTGGCGCAGCCGTTCCAGGCGGATGGCGCCGAGGCCGAGCGCCTTGAACACGGTGAGCCCGGGCGCGCGGTTGGGGTGCAGGTCGTCGGGCAGGTGGGATGGCAGGAAGTGGGATGGATAGACCATGGGCAGCACGTGGTCGACGGTCGCGGCGATCCGCTCCCACTGCTGGCCGATATTGATGTCGTCGCCGTCGGCGGGCGAGAGTCCGAAGACGTCGGCCGCGACCGGCACGTGCAGCGGGTGCAGGCGCTGCATGGCCTCCGTGAGGAAGGCGACAATGGCATCCGTCCGGTCGCCGCGAGCCTCGGGATGCACCTGCGGCGGCAGCGAGGGGAACGGCTCGGGGAAGCGGACGTAGTCGAACTGGATCTCGTCGAACCCGGCCCTGGCCGCCTCCTCCGCGATCCGGATGTTGTAGTCCCAGACGTCCTTGCTCCACGCGCTCACCCAGGTGTTGCCCTTCTTGTCCGTCCAGAGCCCGCCGCCCGCGCGGCGGATCGACCAGTCCGGCTTCGCCTTCGAGAGGATCGGGTCCTTGAACACGACGATGCGGGCGATGGCGTAGACGCCGTGGGCGTGCAGCGTGTCGGTCAGCGTCTTGAGGTTGTGCAGCGTGTTCTGCGCGGGCTGGGTGAGCTCGCGCGCGAGCGGGATCGCGGTGTCGTAGTGCGGTCCGCGCTCGTCCTTCACATCCACCACGAAGGTGTTGATCTCCGTTCGGTCCGCGATGCCCAGCAGCTCGTGCAGCCGCTTGTGACCGCCCGCGGCGTACGTGTTCAGGTAGAGGCCCCGGATCACGTCCGGCGTGCGGAGCGCGGCCGGGGGCGGAGCCGGGACGGCGGCGGTGCGCTCCGGCGCGGACCTCGCCCCCGCGTTGCCGCAGGCGGCGAGAAGCGCCAGCGCGAGGATCGCGGGGGCGGGGCGGAAGAACGTAATCGGCTTCATGTCCAGGATCGGCTGGCGAGGGTCGGGCTGCCCGCCGCGGGCTCTCCGCGACGCGCACGCCGGCATGCAACGCGCGCGCCATGAAGCTACCATGCGCGGCCGTCGCCGATAAGTGCACGCCTCGAGACGCCGGGCTATATTTCCGCGCCCCGATCCTGGATGAGCGTTCATGCGACCCGTGACTCTCGCGCTGACGGCACTGCTCCCGGTCCTCGCCGCCACGACCGCGCTGGCCCAGCGACCGGCCCCCGCGCCGCCCCGGCTGGTGGTCTTCATCACCGTGGACCAGATGCGCGCCGACTACATGGACCGCTGGGCCCCCCAGTACACGGGCGGCCTGGCCCGGCTGCGCCGCGGCGGCGCGGACTTCACCAATGCCTTCCAGGATCACGCCGCCACGGAGACGGCGCCGGGACACGCCACGGTGCTCTCCGGCCGCGAGCCCTGGAAGACGGGCATTGTCAGGAACTCGGCGGGGGTGAACGACCCCCAGGCCGCCCTGATCGGCGTGAGCGGCGGGGGTGCGTCGCCCTTCCGATTCCGGGGCACGACGCTGATCGACTGGATGCGGACGGCGGACCCGGCCAGCCGGGCGCTGTCCGTTTCGCGCAAGGACCGGGGCGCGATCCTGCCCGTCGGCCGGGCCAAGCAGCAGGCGTACTGGTACGCGCCCAACGGCACCTTCACCACCAGCACCTACTACGCCGACACGCTGCCCGCCTGGGTGCACGATTTCAACGCCCGCCGCGAGCCGCAGGGCTACGCCGGGCGGAGCTGGACGCTGCTGCTGCCGGAATCGGCATACGCGGAGAAGGACTCGGTGCCGGTGGAGAGCGGCGGCGCGGGGGTGACGTTCCCGCACGCGCTGCCCGCCGATCCCGCCGGCGCCGCCGCGCAGCTCGCGGAGTACCCGTTCATGGACGACGTGACAGTGCACCTGGCGCTGCAGGGACTGCAGACGCTGCGGCTGGGCGCGACCGGCCACACGGACCTGCTCGCGGTCTCACTCTCCACCACCGACGCCATCGGGCATCGGTACGGCCCGGACTCGCGGGAGATGCACGACCAGATCCTGCGTCTCGACCGGCTGCTGGGGACGTTCATCGATTCGATCTATCGCCTGCGCGACTCCGCGACGGTCGTCATCGCGCTCACGGGCGACCACGGCATGACCAGTTACCCCGAGGTCGTCGCCGCCACGCCGGCCGCCGCCGCGGCCATGCACGTGGACCTGACTCCGCTGGTCAGGACGACGACGGGCGCGCTCGCCGCGCACGGACTGCCCGCCGGCGCCTTCGACTTCGAGGATGGCGTGCTGAGCGTGGACCGGCGCGCCTTCGTACAGGCGGGTCTGGACGCCGACTCCGTGGTGCGGGCGTTTGCCGCAGCGGTCCGCACCCATCCGGGCGTCGCCCGCGTGGACAGGGTGGCGGACCTGTCCCGCGCGGACACGTCGAGGGATCCCATCGCCCGCCGCTGGCTGCACCAGATCCCGCCCGACGTGCCCATTCCGCTGGTGGTCACGCTCAGGCGCGGCTACGTCTGGGGCACGCGCACCTACGCCGAGCACGGCTCGCCCTCCGACGACGACGCCCACGTGCCCGTGGTGTTCTACGGCCCCGGCTTCGCACCGGGCCGCTACACCGCCTTCGCCCGGGTGGTGGACATGGCGCCGACGCTGGCGGCGGTCATCGGGGTCCGCCCCACGGAGCCCATCGACGGCCGCGTCCTGACCCGGGCGCTGCGGCGGCCCGCGACCGTCACTACCCCGCGCTGAGGGCCAACCATGGACGACCGGCTGAAGGCGCTGGAGCGCGCGCTACAGGACAGGATCGGCGCCGGGCGCGTGGAGCACGACGTGCCCCTCGCCCCCTTCACCACCTTCCGCATCGGCGGCCCGGCCGACCTGCTCGTCCGCGCCCGCACGCCCCGCGAGCTGGCCGATGCGGTGCTGGCCGCCCGCGAGCTGGACGTGCCCTGCTTCCTGCTGGGGCTCGGCGCCAACATCCTGGTGGGCGATGGCGGCTACCGCGGGCTGGTCGTCCACAACGAGGTCGGCGGGATCGAGCACCTGGGAGACGGCCGCGTCCGCGCGGGCGCCGGCGTCGCCATCTTCCCGGACCTCATCGTGAACACCGTGGAGCAGGGGCTGGGCGGACTGCACCACTTCGTCGGCATCCCCAGCACCGTCGGCGGCGCCATCTGGCAGAACCTGCACTTCCTCTCCCCCGCCCCCGCCCGGGAGCGCACCGTGTTCGTGGCGGAGGTGGTCGAGTCCTGCGTCCTGCTGACACAGGAGGGCGAGGTGCGGGAGGTGGGCGTCGAATACCTGCGCTTCGGCTACGACTACAGCATCCTGCACGAGCGCCGCGACCTGGTACTGTCGGTGACGTTCCGGCTGAGCCCCACCCCCGTGGAGGAGCTGCGCCGCGTCATGCGCGAGAACCTGCAGTGGCGCGACGAGAAGCACCCGGACCTCTGGCTCTACCCCTGCGCCGGCTCGATCTTCCAGAAGCTCGAGGGCATCGGCGCCGGCCGTCTCATCGACGAGTGCGGTCTCAAGGGCTACGTCCACCCCCGCGGCACCGCCGAGATCTTCCACCGCCACGCCAACATCATCGTCAACCTCGGTGGCGCCAGCGCCCGCGACATCCTGGACCTCATCGAGCTGGCCCAGCGCACGGTCCGCGACCGCCTCGGCCACGAGCTGCAGCCGGAAATCGGGATGATCGGGGAATTCTGAGGCTGAGGCTGAGGCAGAGGCAGAAACTGCGAAGGCGCGGGCGGAGGCCGAGGCGTGCGCGAGCGGCCGCGGCACCCGCGTCGCCGTTGCAGTCGCCGTTATCAGCCTCAGCCCCAGCCTCAGCCTTGCCGTTACCGAACCGCCCCCACCCTCACGCCTCCCGAGATCATGATCAGGTCGCCGAGGCCTTCGTGCCGTTCGGCGCGCAGCTCGAAGAGCGGCGAGAAAACGGGTGAGGTCGCCAGAGGCAGGCCGATGATGATGGTGTAGGCGAGCTTCTGGACCCCGGCAGCCGACTGGGTGCCGAGGCCGGCACCGAAGTAGGGGCCGCCGCGCGAGCGCGGGTCGCGGCCGCCCGGCTGATAGATGAGGCCGCCCAGGAGCCGCTTCTCGTTGGCCGGGCAGGTGACGTCCTCACTGCATCCCGACCGGAGGCGGGCCAGGGTGCCGCCGACCCAGGGCTCGATGCCGAAGGTGAGGGGCACGCCCAGGCGGGCATCCAGGGCGAGCACCTCCGCGAAGTGGGTGCTGAGCGGGTTCTGGTGAATGCTCACGCCGCCCGTGCCGTAGAGGTGGAGGATGGGTGTGGACGCAGGTGGCGGGGTTTCGGAATCCTGGGCGCGAACAGAAATGGCGCCAAAGGCCAGCAGGATCAGCGCGGCGGTGCCGGCGGTACGAGCGACGTTCTGGGTCACGGGCGTTCCTATGCTGGGGATAGGATCGCCAGGGCGATCAGGGCGCCCCGGCGAGCTGCTCGAGGATCTCGGCGTCAATCTGGTGGCCCCCCTCGAAGCCGACCAGCGCCGGCGGCACGCCGTGGGCGCGCAGCCTCTCGGCCTCGCTCACGGCTCGGGGCTCGTCGAAGAACGCATCCTCGCGGCCGTATACCAGGGTGACACGCGAGCGCGCCAGGGCCCTGGCGGCGCCGGGCCATTCCAGGTCGGGCGGCGCGGGCGATCCCCAGAGCACCAGATCGTCCGGGCGCGCCCGACCCAGCGCCACCCAGCGCGCGGCCGTGGCCGCACCCTGCGAGAAGCCGACTACCACCACGCGCGTGGCGTCGCGGCTCAGCTCGGCGAAGACGTGGCGGTAGAGCGTGTCCAGGTAGCGGACATAGTCGCCGATCTCCGTCAGCCGGTCCTCGCGCGTCATCCAGGTCGCGCCGACCTTGCTCTCCGGGCCGTGCGCGCCTCCGGCGTCCTGCAGGTAGTAGTGGTTGAGCGCCTCGGGCGCATAGATCCGGTGCCGGCCGTCGTCCAGCGTCTGGAAGCGGCGAAGGAAGGGCGCGGCGAGCTGCCCATAGCCGTGCAGGACGAACCACACTTCCGCCGGCGCCGGAATGGCTTCTCCCAGCACCGCGTAGCGGGCACTGCGCGTGACGACCAGGTGGCGCTCGTGCACCGATCCGTGCCTCCGGTGTAGTACCGCGAATGATATGGCCTGACTTCCTCGAAGACGATTTCCCGCTCGGCGATGGCACCGCCGATACCAGCGCGCAGGCGGAATGCCCACACTGCGGCGAGCCGGTGGAGATTGCCATCGATCCGGGTGGCGGCGCTCGGCAGGAGTATGTGGAGGACTGTCCGGTGTGCTGTCAACCGTGGCACGTGCGCGTCCGCTACACCCCCGACGGCGTGGCCGAGGTCCAGCTCGACCCCGCGGACTGAGGCCGTCGCGCCGGCACCGTGAGCGTGAACACGCTGCCGACGCCGAGCCGGCTGTCGATGGCGATGTCGCCGCCGAGCAGCCGCGCCAGCTGCCGGCTGACCGTGAGCCCCAGTCCCGTCCCCCCATTCCGCCGCGTGTTCGACTGGTCGAGCTGCCGGAACGGCTCGAACACCGCCTCGAGGTCCCCCGACGCGATGCCCGGTCCGGTGTCGCGGACCCGGAACTCGACCACGTCCGCGCCGTCCACCAGCTCCAGCTCCACCGCTCCCTGCTCCGTGAACTTCACGGCGTTGCCCAGCAAGTTCAGCAGCACCTGCCGGATCTTGCCGCCATCGGTGATCACCCGCCGCACGCCCTCCAGGCCGCGGGCGCGGAAGACCAGGCCCCGCGCCTGCGCTAGCGGCTCCACCGCATCCACCGCCTCCCGCGCCAGCTCCACCACGTCCACCGGCTGCAGATCCGCGTGCTCCTTGCCCGCATCCGCCCGCGAGAACGTGAGGATCTCCTCGATGATCGACACCAGCAGCCAGGCGCTCTTCTTGATCCGCCTCAGCTGCTCCCGCTCACGCCCGCCGAGTACGTCCGATCCGCTCTCGATCAGCATGTCGGCGTAGCCGATGACCGTGGTCAGCGGCGTGCGCAGCTCGTGGCTGATGACGGCCAGGAACTGGCTCTTGGCCAGGCTGGCGGCCTCCGCCGCCTCCCGCGCAGCTTCCCCCTCCAGCTCCGCCTGCTTGCGCTCCGTGATGTCCAACACGGCGGCGCCGACGCCCAGGCATTTCCCCGCGGGTGTGCGCACCGGGTAGAGCGTCACCAGCCAGTGCGCCGGCCGGCCGTCCGGCGCCGCGCCCGCCACCTCGGTCACGACCAGCGGCTCGCGCCCGCTCATCAGCCGCGGCCCCGCCTCGGCTACGAACGCGCCGAAGGGGGCGTCCGCATCCCGCGCCTGCCGGCCCAGGACCGTGGCCGCCGGGGCGGCCAGCAGCGCGCCCATGGCCTCGTTCACGCGCAGGTAGCGCAGATCCCGGTCGAGCAGCGCCAGCCCAACGGGCGTGCTGCGGAAGAGCGTGTCCAGCAGCGCCCGCGACTCCTCCGCATCCCGCAGCAGGGATGCGCTGTCCGCCGCCACGGCGATTCGTTCCGCCAACTCCCGCGCCTGCTCCAGCTCCACGACGCCATGGTGGCGCCTGGAGCTCGACATCTGCAGAGAGAGCACGCCCAGCGTCCGCCCCCGCGCCCGCAGAGGCAGCGCCATGGCCGAGCACGGCGCCAGCGGCCGCAGCCTCGCCAGACCCCGAGGGGCGATGGCGCGCTGGAACAGCTCCGGCGCCATGTCCGGCAGGAACACCACGCCGCCCGTCTCCAGCGCCATGGCGCTCGCGCCGCGGCAGCGACCCGAACCGGGCGCGAACTGCCGGGCCCCTTCCTCCAGCAGCGCCTGCCGGCTCCCGTCCACGTGGCGGCAGGCCACCACGCGCGCCCGTCCGTGCTCGTCCACCGCGTACACGATGCACGCGTCCGCCAGCGGCCCCACCAGCATGGCCGCGACTCGGTCGAGTGCCGTGTCGATGTCCCCGGGCCAGGCCAGCGCCTCCGAGACCCGCGTCATCAGGCTCAGCCGCTCGGTGGCGGCGCGGTGGTCCGCCACCTCCCTGGCGACCGCATCGATGTCCGACAGCAGTTCCAGTGCTTCCGGATGGCTGGCGAGGCGGGCGGCGAGGCGGTGCAGGCGGGAAAGCGCGTCGGGCGGAAGGGGTGCGGCCCCCGGGCTCGTCCAGTCGTGGACGGCGGAACCGGGCGACGCCGCCAGACCGGTGGGGAGGGCCTGATCCATCATTTCGCGACACCCGGTACGGGAGGCCTCCCGGGGACTCCAGGAGAAGCCGGCCCCGAAGCTACTACGCCGCCTTACCGGCGGACAAGAGCGGAGCCGCGGCGGCATGGCCGTTGCCCGACAATGGGTGGAATTGTCGTAAGCACAACCGCTTATGAGATGAAGGCGGATATGGCTCGAGCCGGAGCCGCGGCCCGCTCCACCACGGGCCACGACACCCTCCGCGAATGGGTCGAGACCCCGCTGCCACCCCGCCACGGTCGACCGCAGCCGCTGGCGGGTGAGCGCTCCGGGCCGCACCTTTGCCGCGCCTGGTGTGTAGTAGCCCGCTCGACGGGCGCCCGAGCGCACCGCCGCGACCCCGATCAGCAGGACCCATGCGAACACGTCCGATCCTTGCCTTCCTGGCGCTGGCCGCGTGGCCGGCGCTGGCGGCGGCACAGACGCCGCTCCCCGCCGACAGCGGCCGCCTCGGCCTGGACCCGCACGTGCTGGCCGGCACGCTGCCGAACGGGCTGCGCTACTACGTTCGCTCGAACCCGAAGCCGGCCAGGCGCGCGGAGCTGCGCCTGGTGGTGAATGCCGGGTCGGTGCTGGAAGACTCCGACCAGCTGGGCCTGGCGCACGTGGTCGAGCACATGGCGTTCAGCGGGACCGAGCACTTCCAGCGGCATGAGCTGGTGGACTACCTCGAGTCCATCGGCATGCGCTTCGGCGCGGACCTGAACGCGTCCACCGGCTTCGACGAGACGGTCTACATGCTCCAGGTGCCCTCCGACAGCGGCAGCGGGCTGGCGAAGGGGCTGCAGATCCTGGGTGACTGGGCTCATGGCCTGACCTTCGACACGACCATGATCCACAAGGAGCGCGGCGTGGTGCTGGAGGAATGGCGCCTGGGCCGGGGCGCCGACGAGCGCATCCGCAACGGGCAGCTCCCCGTGCTCTTCGGTGGCTCCCGCTACGCTGAGCGGCTGCCCATTGGCACCCCGGAGTCGATTCGTGGCTTCGACCCCCGGGCGCTCGTCCTCTTCTACCACGACTGGTACCGCCCCGACCTGATGGCGGTGGTCGCCGTCGGCGACTTCGACGCGAAGCGGGTCGAGTCGATGATCCGGGCGAGCTTCGCCGCGATGCCGCAGCCGCCGAACCCTCGCCCGCGCGGGCGCTTTCCCGTGCCGGGGAACGACAGCACGCGCTACGCCATCGCCACCGACCGCGAGGCCGACGGGACCCGGGTGAGCATGTACTGGAAGCTGCCCGCGGACTCGCTCAGAACCGGAGCGGACTTCCGCCGGCAACTGGTCGCGCGCCTCTACGACCGCATGTTGTCCGCACGGCTGCAGGAGCTCGCCCAGCGGCCCGACCCGCCCTTCATCGGCGCCGGCACCGGGCGTGGGCGACTCGTCCGCGCCGACGAGGTCTTCTTCCTGGGCGCATCGGTGCGGGATGGGGGCGCGCCCGCGGCGTTGGACGCCCTGGTCACCGAGGCCGAGCGGGCGCGCCGCTTCGGCTTCACCGCCGGCGAGCTATCCCGCCAGAAGGCCGTCCTGCTTCGCTACATGGAGCAGGCCTACGCCGAGCGGGAGAAGACCGAGTCGGCCTCCTATGCCGGTGAGTATGCCGACGCCTTTCTCACGGGCGACCCGGCGCCGGGCGTGGCCACCGAGTACGCGCTCTACCGCGACCTGCTTCCCGGCATAACCCTGGACGAGACCAACGCGGCCGCGCGCCGCTGGGCCGGCGAAACCGACCGGGTCGTGCTGGTCAGCGCGCCGGACAAGCCCGCCTTGGCGCCCCCCACGCGGGAGCAGCTCGCGGCCGCCTTCGATTCCGCCCGCTCCCGGGACATCGTCCCCTACCGCGACGACGTGGCCGACGCGCCGCTGGTGCCGGCACTGCCACCGCCGGCGCGCATCGTCTCGGAACGCGTGCTGGCCGAGGTCGGCGCCCGCGAGCTGCGCCTGGGCAACGGCATCCGGGTCATCCTCCGGCCCACCGACTTCAAGGCGGACGAGGTGCTGCTGGACGCCTGGTCGCCTGGCGGCGCCTCCCTGCTGGGGGAGCGCGACGCCGCGCTGGCCAACCTGATCCCGGGCGCGGTGCGCGCCGGCGGCCTGGGCACCTTCTCGCAGATCGAGCTGACCAAGGCGCTGGCCGGGAAGGCCGCCCGCATCTTCCCCTCCATCGACGCCACCAGCCAGGGCCTCATGGGCAGCGCCTCGCCCAGGGACCTGGAGACGCTGTTCCAGCTCGTCTATCTCACCCTCACCGCCCCCCGGGCGGACACCGCCGCGTTCCTGGCGCTCAAGCAGCGGCTGCGCGCCGCCATCGAGAACCGGGGCGCGGACCCCGAGGGCGTGTACTCCGATTCCCTCGAGGCCGTGCTGACCCGGCGCTCGCCCCGCGCCCGGCCGCTCACGCCCACGCTCCTCGATTCCCTCGAGCTCGGCGCCGCCATGGGCGTCTACCGCGAGAGGTTCGGCGACGCCGGCGCCATGACCTTCGTCGTCGTGGGCAGCTTCGATGCCGACTCCATCCGCCCGCTGGTCGTGAAGTACCTGGGCGCGCTGCCGTCACTGGCCCGGCGCGACAGCGTCCGGGACGTCATGCCGGGACCGCCGGCGGGGGTGGTGCGGCTGGTGGTGCGCAAGGGAGTCGAGCCGAAGAGCCGGGTAGACCTGGTGTTCTCGGGCCCGTTCGAGTTCACGCCCGCGAACCGCCACACCCTGGACGCCCTCGCCGCCGTGCTCGACCTGCGGCTGCGCGACGTGCTGCGGGAGCAGCTGGGCGGCACCTACGACATCGGCGCGGGCGCCTCCAGCAGCCGCGAGCCCCGGCCACGCTACTCGCTGGAGATCTCCTTCGGCTGCGCGCCGGACCGGGTGGACGCGCTCACGGCGCGCGTGCTCCGCGAGATCGCGCGCATGCGCTCCGACGGTCCCCGCCCGGCGGATCTGGCCAAGGTGAAGGAGCAGGAGCGCCGCGCCCGCGAGGTCGCGCTCCAGCAGAACGGCTGGTGGCTGCAGCAGCTCGCTTTCGCCGCCGCCCACGCCCCGGACTTCTCCGGCGTGCTGGGGGAAGCCGCGCTGACCGAGCGCCTGGACGGCGCGGCCGTCCGGCGCGCAGCTCGCGCATGGCTGCGCCCCGACCGCTACGTCCAGGGCGTGCTCCTGCCGGAGCACCCCTAGGACGGCCGTGCCGCGAAACGGGCTGTTCGGGAGAGTAGGGGAAGCACGAGCCGGACCCCGGGGATTCCCGGGGCCGGAGCTCGTGAACGGGAGGGCGGCGCAGGCGCCGCCCCGGTCACTTCTTGGCGGCGGGCTTCTTCGCCGCGGGCTTCGCGGCCGCCTTCTTGGCCACGGGCTTCTTGGCCACGGGCTTCTTGGCCACGGGCTTCTTGGCCACGGGCTTCTTCGCCGCGACCTTCTTCGCCGCCGGCTTGCCGTTCTTCTTGGCGACGGCCTTCGCCGCCTTCTTCGCCACCGGTTTCTTGCCGACGGCCTTCTTCGCCACGGGCTTCTTCGCCGCGGGCTTTGCGACCAGCTTCTTCGCCGCCGCCTTGGGGGCGGGCTTCGACGCAGCGGACTTGGGCGTGGCGGCCTTCGTCTTCGCCGCGGCCTTGGCCGCGGGCTTTGCCGTCTTGGCCGCGGTCGCCGCCTGCGTCGGCTTCGAACCGATGGTCTTGTTCGCCTTCGTCGGTGCCGGCATCGAGCAACCTCCAATGAAAAGGGATAAGCTCGTACAGCGTGCTATCATGTAGGGCCTCACCGACACCAAAGCGCAAGGGTTTCATTCAGAAACGTCTCGAATCGACCGGAGGAGCATGTCCGCCGACCCCACCGAACGCGCCGCGCTCGACGCGTTCACGCTCGCGATCCGCGTTCTCTGCCATGCCTGGGACATCGACCTCCCCGCCACCGAGTTCGAGCGGCCCTGGTCCCTGCTGCGGGAGATCGCCGACGGCACCATCACGCTGAGCAGCCCGGCGGAAATGGCGGCGCGCTTCCCCGGCATGAGCGACTTCCTCTACGATTCGGCCGGCCGGGTCATCGAGCACGACCGCGAGACCGCGCGACGCGTGCTGAAGGGGCTGGCGGGCGCGTTCTGACCGGGGCCGGGCAAGATTCCTGACAGATTCCTGACACAATCCTGACATGGCCCTGACGCGGCGACGTTGCCGACACGTTATGTTATGGCGGCGTCCAATACCGGGGGGGATCGATGGCTGGCGAGAGGCACGTGACGGTGCTCGTGGTCGAGGACGACGACACGGTACGCCGTCTGGCGACCCGGGTCCTTGAGCGGGGAGGCTTCAGCGTGCTGGCGGCCGCGACGGGCGATGAAGCCCTGAAGGCGTGCCGGGAGGCCCGGGGCGGCATCGCGGTGGTGCTGGCCGATGTCGGCCTGCCGGACCTGAGGGGCCCGGAGCTGGGCAGGCTCATCCAGAACGTGGAGCCGTCGGCGCGCATCGTGTTCATGTCCGGGCACTCGCCCGACGACCTGGCGGACGTGGCCCGGCTCGCGAACGCCCGCTTCCTGGCCAAGCCGTTCGATCCGGACCAGCTGCTCAAGGCCGTGGACGACGCCATGGAAGAGCCCGGAAGCTAGCGCGGAGCTTCCACGCCCGACGTGGCAGGCTAGCGCCGACCCAGCTGCACCAGCTCGGGCGGCGGGTCGTCGTCTTCCTCGTCGTCCCAGAGCGCGAACAGCGCCTGGGTCCCCGCGTTACCCAGGCCCATCTCCTCCACCTGCTGGTAGAGCATGCGGGCGAGCTCGAGCCCCGGCAGGTCCAGCTCCATCTCCTCCGCCGACTCCAGCGCGATGCCCATGTCTTTCAGGAAGTGCTTCACGTAGAAGCCGGCCTCGAAATCGCCAGCCAGCATGCGGGGGCCGTGATGGGACAGCGCCCAGCTGGCCGCGGCCCCCGCTTCCATGCTCTGCAGCACGCGGGCCGGTTCCAGCCCCGTCCTGCGGGCGTAGGCCAGCGCCTCGCACACGCCCACCATGGCACTGGCCAGGGCGATCTGGTTGCACAGCTTGGCGTGCTGCCCCGCACCCGGCCCCCCCTGCAGCACGACGCGCGGTCCCAGCCGTTCCAGCAGGGGGCGCACCACCTCGAAATCCGCCGGCTCCCCACCCACCATGATCGACAGCCGCGCCTCGCGCGCGCCGCTGGCGCCACCCGAGACGGGCGCATCCAGCGCGTGCAGCCCGCGCCCGTGCGCGTCCCGCCAGATGCGCTCGGCCAGCGACGGCTTCGACGTGGTCATGTCCACCAGGTAGGTCCCGGGTCGCGCGCTCTCGAGCAGTCCGCCCGTCCCGGCATAGACCTCCGCTACGTCCTGCGGATAGCCGAGCATGGTCAGGACGATGTCGCTCTCCGCGGCAACCGCTCCGGGGTCCTCGCGCCAACCGGCGCCCGCGGCCAGCAGCGGCTGTGCGCGCCCGGGTGTCCGGTTGTGCACGAGCAGCCGGAAACCTGCCCGCAGGAGCCGCTCCGCCATGCTGCCGCCCATGACGCCCGTGCCGATGAAGCCGACGACCGTGCTCTCCGGTTCCAGTCCCATGCGCGTCTCCCGCCTCCCGCGGCCCGGTTCGGTTCCGCCGTTCCATCCGCCCGGCAATCTCGGCGGGTCCGCGCGATCCGGCCAGCGCCGGCCGGCCCGCTTCCTGCCATCAGGCCGCAGGAACCCCGACGGGAACGGCCATGCTCGCCAGCGACGGTCCGCTCACCATCCTCGTGAACCGCTCCGCCGGCAGCGCAGGCGGCGCGGCGGATGCCATCTCGGCCGCCATGGCGCGGGAGGGGCTGAGCGCGGACGTCCGTGAGATCGACTCCGCCGGACTGGCCGATGCCCTGACGGCGGCGGTCGCGGCGGGGGCTCGCGCCGTGGGCGTCGCCGGCGGGGACGGCACGCTCTCCGCGGCCGCGGGGCTGCTGGCCGGGGGGAAGGTGGTGCTGGTCCCCTTCCCCATGGGGACACTGAACCACTTCGCGCGCCGACTCGGCCTCGACGACGTCGATGCCGCCGCGCGGGCGCTGCGCGGGGGCCGGACCGTGCGAGTTCCGCTCGGCTGGGTGAACGGGCGGCGCTTCGTCAACAACGCCTCCTGCGGCTTCTACCCTCACGTCGTCCGGCACCGGGAGCAGCTGCGGCCATGGATCGGCAGATGGCCCGCCGCGGCCATCGCGGCGCTGCAGGTGTTCGCCGGACTCAGGCGCATGCACCTGACGCTGGAAACCCCCGGAGCCACCAGAGCCCGGCGGGTGGCCGGACTCTGGATCGGCCTCGGGCGGGGCAGCTTCCGCCTGCCGGGTGAGGATCGACTGGAGGAGCGGGCCGGTGAGCTGGAGATCGTGCTGCCCCCCGCCAGCACCCGCTGGCAGCTCCTGGCCCTGGCCGCCCGCGTGCTCTGGCGCCTGGTCCGCCACGAGCGGCGGCCCACCGCCGGCCTCGAGATCCTGCATGCGCCCGCCCTGGTGCTCGAGTCGCGGCGGCCCGTGGACGTGGCGCTCGACGGCGAGCCATTCCATCTCGCCGCGCCCGTACGTTTCCGCCTCGAGCCGGAGGCGCTCGAGGTGGTGGCCGGGCCGGACCCCTAGTGCAGATGCGCGTTCACCAGCGGCAGGTAGCGGAAGGTGCGGTTGTTGTCGGCGCGGTTGAGCAGGCCGAGCTGCCAACCGTGCAGCTCACGGGCGCGGTTGTAGATCCCGATGGCGACCCCCACCTGGACGCCCACCTGGTTGTAGCCGGCCACGCTGAAGCCGTGCAGCTGGTCCGCCTGGAGTCGCAGCACGCTGGCGCTTATGCCGCTGACGCGGGGTGCCTTCACCCGGTAGCCGCCGGCCGTGAAGCCACGGATCTCGTCGCCCGCCTCCACCGCGCCCAGCGTGGCGCTGATGCCCGAGACCGAGCCGCCGGACACCACGGCCAGCCCGCCGAGGTTGAGGCCGCGCATCCCGCCGTTGGAGACCGTGGCAATGCCCGCCAGGTTCAGACCGCGCATGCCGCCGTTGGAGACCGTAGCGATGCCGGAGACGTTGATCCCCTCGACGTCGCCGTTCCCCACGGTGGCCAGGCCGGAGAGATTGAGTCCGCGCAGGTTCCGATTGGCCACGGTGGCCAGGCCGGCGAGATTGATCCCGACGGCATCCTCGTTGGACACCGTCGCCAGGCCGCCGATGTTGATCCCGTGCAGGGCGCCGTTGGTGACGAGCGCCAGACCGCCGAAGTTCAGGCCCCTGGCGTTGCCATTGGACACCACGGCAATTGGCGACGCGCTGATGCCGGCCAGGTCCCGCCGGGCGACCACCGCGGCGATGCCGACGGTGAGGCCGTGCAGGCGGTCGCCCGCGGGGGCGAGGCCCAGGTTGATGCCCGAGAAATCGCCCGTAACCGCGTCCTCCTCGGTCGGTGGCTTCCAGAGGGTGATGTTCAGGCCGGAGACCCGCTGGACGTCGCGGTCCTGCCAGTTGAGCCGGATGCCCTTCCAGCGGTGCGAGTTGCCGATGCTGATGCCCGTGCATTCCGCGCCCAGGTTCAGGGCGGCGCCGCCGCACTCGCGCTGGGCATGGACGGAGGACGGAACGGCCAGGATCGCGAGCAGGAGGGCCGCCGTCGGCCCGGACACGTTGCGCATTGGAGCACCATGGTGGAATGAAAAGCAGGGGCCGGCCGCACCCGGGTGCGCGCCCGCCGCCGCGTCCGTTCCCTACGGCGGTCCCCCGGGCCCGGTTTCGGCCGGCCGGTCGGTGAGCGAGCCGAAGCGCCGGACCTCGGGCCAGACCGCCGCCACCAGCAGCACGATGCCGATGCTGCCCACGCCTCCGGCGACGACCGACGCGACCGGCCCCACCAGGGCGGCCAGTGCCCCGGACTCGAAGCCGCCCAGCTCGTTGGACGTGCCGATGAAGAGCGCGTTGATGGCGGCGACCCGGCCGCGCAGCTCGTCCGGCGTGAGCACCTGCACCAGGGTGCTGCGAATGATCACGGAGATCATGTCGAAGCCGCCCACCAGGGCCAGCGCCGCCAGGGAGAGCCAGAATGAGCGCGACACCCCGAAGACGACGGTCGCCGCGCCAAAGCCCGCCACGGCCCAGAGCAGCGCGCGCCCGGCGCGGCGCATGGGGGCGTAGGCGACGGCCAGCGCGACCAGCACCGCGCCCAGCGAGGGCGCCGCCATGAGCCAGCCCAGCCCCCCCGGTCCGACGTGCAGGATGTCCTTGGCGTACACCGGCAGCAGCATGGTGGCGCCGCCCAGCAGCATGGCGAAGAGGTCGAGGGTAATGGTGGCGATGAGGATGCGCGTGTGCCAGACGAAGCGCGCCCCCGCCACCAGCCGCTCCAGCGGCCGCTCGCCCGAGGAGGGCGCGAAGCGCCGCGGCCGCACGCGCGCCATGAGCGCGGCGAACACGCCCGCCGAGAGGCCCGCCAGCACGAAGGCCGGCGCGGCACTGTGCCGCAGCGCGATGATGAAGCCGCCCAGCGCCGGCCCCAGGACGGCGGCGAGCTGGAAGGAGCCGCTGCGCCAGGTGGCGCCGTTGGCCAGCAGGCCCACGGGCAGGAGCTGGGGCGCGAGGGAGTCCCGCGCCGGCGCGGCAAAGGCCCGGCCGCAGCCATTCAGGAAGAGCAGCGCGTAGAGCAGCAGCACCGGTCCGCTGGTGGCCGCTAGCAGCGCCAGCCCCAGCGAGGCGAGGACCATCACCGCCTGCGAGACCACCAGCACGCGCCGGCGGTCGTAGCGGTCGGACAGGTGGCCGGAGGGCAGCGTGAGCAGGAAGATGGGCAGCACCTGCGCCAGGCCGACGACGCCCAGCGCCAGCGCCGAGCCGGTCCGCTCGTACAGGTACCAGCCCACCGCCACCGTCTGCAGCTGCGTGCCCGTGCTCGCCAGGAAGTGCCCGGCCAGGAATCGCCGGAAGTCGGGCAGGCGCAGGGCGGCGAAGGCGTCGCCGGGAAGTGGGCTCGGCTCGGCGGCGCTCCCGGCTGTGACCATGATCCTCGCAACGTGGGCGGTCGGCGCGCCCGCTCCGGTGGCGGCGGAGACGCGAGCGGACTATTCTAGGTCCCGGCTGGTCCGCACGCCCCCCTGCGACAGACCGGATGGCCCATGACGTGGCTCCAGCGGTACGATCCGCTCGGCAGCGCCGTGTTCTCGACCTGCGCCGCGGCGCTGCCCATCGTCGTCCTCCTGGGGGCGCTCGCCTCCCGGAAGGTGCGCGCCCACAACGCCGCGCTGCTGGGGATCGCCACGGCGCTGGTCGTGGCCATCGGCGTCATCCGCATGCCGGCGGGGCTCGCCCTCACTTCGGCGGCGTACGGCGCCGCCTACGGGCTCTTCCCCATCGGCTGGATCGTCCTCAACGTCATCTTCCTCTACCGCCTCACGCAGGAAGCCGGACGCTTCGACACCCTGCGACGCAGCCTGGGCGGGCTCACCACCGACCGCCGGCTCCAACTCGTGCTCGTCGCCTTCTGCCTGGGCGCCTTCTTCGAGGGCGCCGCCGGCTTCGGCACGCCCGTGGCCGTCTCCGCCGCGCTGCTCATCGGCCTGGGCTTTCCGCCCCTGGAGGCGTCGGCCTTCTCGCTCATCGCCAACACCGCGCCCGTGGCCTTCGGCGCGCTGGGCACCCCGCTGGTCGCGCTGGCGGGCGTCACCGGCCTGGACCTGCGCGACCTCTCGGCCATGGTCGGCCGCCAGCTCGCGCCCTTCGGCATGATCATCCCCTTCTGGCTCGTCTGGGCCTACGCCGGCTGGCGCGGCGTCCGCGACCTCTGGCCCGCGCTGCTGGTGGCGGCCGTCAGCTTCACGCTGCCGCAGCTGCTGGTGTCCAACCTGCACGGCCCCTGGCTCGCCGCCATCGCCGGCTCGGTCCTCAGCCTGGTCTCCCTCGCCCTCTTCCTGCGCTGGTGGCGGCCGAAGCGGCCGTCGGGCGACGTCGCCAACGCCGAGCCCCTGCCGGCCCGCGGCGAGATCGTCCGGGCCTGGCTCCCCTGGGCGATCCTCAGCCTCATCGTGTTCGTCTGGGGGCTGCCCCAGATGCGCAAGGCACTGGACGGCTTCTCGGCGCTCAAGCTGCACGTGCCGCTGCTCGACGGCGCCAGCGTGCGCCTGCCGCCGGTCGTGCTCCACGCCACGCCGGAGCCGGCCATCTTCTCGCTCAACTGGCTCTCGGCCACCGGCTCCGGCATCTTTCTGGCCGCCCTCGCCGCCGGCCTGCTCATGGGCGCCTCGCCCCTGCGCCTGGCCCGCACCTACCTGGCCACCATCCGGGGCGTGGCCAAGTCGCTCCTCACCATCTCGGCCATGATGGCCATCGGCTTCACCACGCGCTACTCCGGCATGGACGGCACCCTGGGCCTGGCCTTCGCCCACACCGGGCCGCTCTACCCCTTCTTCGGCACCCTGCTGGGCTGGCTGGGCGTGGCCATCACCGGGTCCGACACCTCGTCCAACGTCCTGTTCGGCTCGCTCCAGACCGTCACCGCGCAGCAGACCCACATCTCGCCCACCCTCATGGCCGCCGCCAACTCCGCCGGCGGCGTCATGGGCAAGATGATCGACGCCCAGAGCATCGTGGTGGCCAGCACCGCCACCGGCTGGCACGGCCACGAGGGCTCGATCCTGCGCTACGTCTTCAAGCACTCACTGGCGCTTGCGGTGCTCGTGGCGCTCTGGATCCTGCTCATGGCGTACGTCTGGCCCTTCAGCGCACTGGTGGTGCGCTGAGGCAAGAGCCCGGCGATGCTGGGGGTGGTGCAGAGCTTCAGTGCCCTGGCGGCTTCTATCAGGGGGCGCAGAGCGAGCGGATGCTGCGCGCGCTGTCCGCGGCCACACCGTCGAGCCGGGCCAGGTCGTCGCAGAGGTGGGAGAGCCGCGCGGCGGTGCGCTCGACGTACCCCTTGGTCTGGATCCGGACCACCGCTGCGGCAGGGGTTCCGCTCGAAAACACCTCGACGCGCGCCAGGTCCCACGCGCGGTGCGCGTTCAGCTCGGACCACGGGTAGTACTGGCGGATGCCATCCACGTACACGATCACCGGAACGGCCCACGTCCGGTACACCATTCGACCTTCGACCCTGGCGAACGCGTGACCGACGAGGCAGTCCTCCCCCATCAACAGCTCTGGAGGAGCAACCTCGCCATATCGCCCCAGGGACTGCCGCGGCGAGTCGTAGCTCGCGATCGAGGAGCAGGGCACGGTGGGGAGGTGCGCCTTCTCGCGTACGAAGGCGGCGGCGGAGGCGTCATCGAACGCGAGCAGCTGGTCGAGGCCGAAGACTCGCACTCGCATCCCGCCAGGCGTCGTGCGCTGCTTCGGCCGCGCGAGTGCCTCCACCGCCGCGAGCGGAACCGGCTTCGGCTGCATGCGGATGATCGGTTCGGCGCCGGATCCGGGCTCGACCGCCTGGGTTGCGTCCTCATAGCCAAGGGCCTGGACGAACGCGCTGGCCGGGTAGGAGGTGACACGCGCGAAGACGAAGCGACCGGCCGCATCGGTGAGGACGCGCTGCGGAGCGCCGCCGACCTGCACGACTGCGGCGCGGATCGGATCGCCGGTGAGCGCGTCCAGCACCCGTCCGCGTAGCACGCGGGGCTCCGTCTGGGAGGCAGCGACTGAAGGGAGCGTGAGCAACAAACCGATGGTCGCCCGGAATACACCGGGCCTCAACCTGGCGATCGCGGCGCCGCGCTTCAACTGCATGGTTGCGCCTCTACTGGAGCGAAGATGGCAACGCGCGCGTCGTCGTACCCTTCCCGTGCGAACCGATCGGGATCGAAAGCCCCGCGAACAGGATGAACGACCGGTTCTTGTTGTCGGACGGGGGCGTCGTGGCGCTAAGGCTCTTCAGCCCCAGGTCGTATCTCGCTTCGACCAGGCCGTCCAGCCTGGACGTCAACGGAAGCCCGACGCCGCCTCCGAACGTCAGGCCCACGTCGGTGTTGCTCACGTCCACCAGATCGCCGCAGCTCAGCGACGAGTTGAGCGCTCCGGCGTTTTCGACCTTGCAGCTCCCTTTGACCGCCAGGTACGGACCGGCGAAGACGTTCGGCTTGATGGGGGAGCTCCGGAGCGGGACCCTCACCTTCGCCAGCAGGGGGAACTCGGTGTAGGTCACCGCGAAGGTGCTCTGCACGCCATTGAGCGAATCGCCGGTGCCTTTCCGCACCCGCAGCACCTCGGCCTGAAGCGAGAGGATGCGGCTCACCGGCACCTCGAGGAAGGCACCGGTCGCGAAGCTGTTCAGGCCGGGAGCGCCCGCGTCGATCGGCCCGGCGACCGTGGAGTGGGACCAGCCGCCCTTCACGCCAACCGACTGGGCGCGTCCGGCGAACGGGATGGCCAGCGCCAGGGCAACCGCGACAAGCATCGGCAACCGCGAAGGCATCTTCACCTCTCCGCCTACTGTCGGGGGGCGACGCGACAGAGACCGTCAGCCGGTACTCAGCCACGTGAGCGAATGTTCCGCAGCCCGCGGGCAGTCGAGGCAGGAGAGGCCAGATGGCGGGACACGCGGAGCCGCTCATCGCGCGGAGGGCGGTCGAGCTGGCCCAGCGGTGCGAATCCGCCAATCGCGCGCCCCGTCCGATCGATTGGCGACCTGGGTGCGCCAGGCGCACCCAATCCGCCAGCGGCCCGGGCGTCGTCACAACGCGTGGCGGTTTGAGTGCACCAGGCGCGCTCAAACCGCCAGCGCCGGTCGCCGCCGCGTCGCGTGGCGGATTCCGTTCGCGCCCGCCACGGGCCGGCGCACCCCGGGCCGGCGTCGGGGCTTCCATGCGCGCGCTCCCATCCCTGGCGGGCAGGAGGCAGCGCTAGTCCTGCCCGTCCCACTCCCGCAGGAAGCGCTCGACGAATGCGGCCATGTAGTCGTGCCTGACGGCCGCGATGCGGCGTGCGGACTCCGTGTTCATGCGGTCGCGCAGCAGCAGCAGCTTCTCGTGGAAGTGGGCGAGCGTGGCGCCGCTCGACGTGCGGTAGGCTTCGAAGCTCTCGTGCAGGGCCGGCGCCTCCGCCGGCTCGTGCAGCGGCCGCCCGCGGCTGCCGCCGTAGGCGAAGGCGCGGGCGATGCCGATGGCGCCCAGGGCGTCCAGCCGGTCCGCGTCCTGGACGACGCGGCCCTCGACGGTGCGCATGGGCGTGGGCACGCCTGCGCCCTTGAAGGAGAGCGTGCCCACGATCTCGGCGACGTGCTCGACCACCGGCGGCTCGACCCCGAGGGAACCGAGCCACTCCCGGGCGAAGCGCGGCGACGCTTCGGGGTCGCCGGAGAGCTTCCAGTCCTCCACGTCGTGGAGCAGCGCCGCCAGCTCGACCACCAGGGGGTCGGCGCCCTCCTCCGCCGCCAGGCGGAGCGCGAGCCGGCGCACCCGCTCAACGTGCCACGCGTCGTGGCCGGAGGCGTCGCCGGCCAGGAGCTGGCGCACGCGGGCTTCCGTGCGGGCGACGACGTCGCCGGTCATGCGCCCCTCTTCTCCTCGAGCTCGGCCCAGCGGCCGTAGAGCGCATCCACGCGGGCCACAGCCGCGTCGTATTCCGCCCGCAGCCGGACCACGGTCGTGGCGTCGCTGTAGACGGCCGGATCGCCCAGCGCCTGGGCCAGCCGGTCGCGCTCCGCCTCGGCGCCGGGGATGAGCGACTCCACGTCCTCCAGCTCGCGCCCCTCCTTCCAGGACAGCTTCTTCCGGGGCACGGCCTCCGGCGGCGGGCGACGGGACTCAGGCGCCGGCCGCGCCGGCGCCGCGGCGGCGCGGGCGGCCTCACGCTCGTCGCGCAGCTTCCGGTACAGGTCGTAGCCGCCCTCGTGACGGTGGACGACGCCATCGCCCTCGAACACGAAGAGCGCCGTCGCCACCTTGTCCAGGAAGTAGCGGTCGTGGGTCACGGCGAGCACGCAGCCGGCGTAGTCGGCGAGCACCGCCTCGAGCACGCGCAGGGTGACCAGGTCCAGGTCGTTGGTGGGCTCGTCCAGGATCAGCAGGTTCGATTCCTGGAGCAGCAGCCTGGCCAGGAGCAGGCGGTTGCGCTCCCCGCCCGAGAGCGACCGCACCAGCTGGTCCTGCACGTCCGGCGGGAAGAGGAACTCGTCCAGGTAGGTGCGCAGGTGCACCTTGCGCTCGCCACCGCCCGGGTGGACCCATTCGGGCGCGTCCAGCGCCTCGTAGATGCTGCGGTCGGGGTCGAGGTCGCTGCGCGCCTGGTCGAAGTAGGCGATGCGCGTATTCAGCCCCAGCTCCACCTCGCCCGCGTCCGGCGGCTCCTCCCCCAGGATCAGCCGCAGCAGCGTGGTCTTGCCCACGCCGTTCGGACCGATGATGCCGATGCGCTCCCGGGCTTTCAGGATGGCGGAGAAATCGCGGATCAGGACGCGGGAGCCGTAGCCCTTGGCAATGTGGTGCAGGTTGACGATGGTGCGGCCGAGGCGCGGCGGCTCCGGCGCTGTGAGCGCCAGCTCGCGGCGGCGCGCCGCGCGCCGCTCCCGCTGGGCGGAGCGCAGCGCATCCAGGCGCTGCAACCGGCCCCGGCTCTTGCCCGTGCGGGCGGGCGGCGCGCGCCGCGCCCAGTCCAGCTCCTTCTCGATGAGCTTCGCCCGCTTCTGGTCCGCCGCCGCGTCGCGCTCCAGCTCCTGCGCCTTGGCCTCGAGGTATTCGGTGTAGCCGCCGTCGTAGCCGGCCAGGGCGTCACGGGAGACCTCGAGCATGCGGTCCACGACCCGGTCGAGGAAGTAGCGGTCGTGGGTGATGAGCATGACCGCGCCCGGGAAGTCCTCGAGGTACTCCTCCAGCCAGGCGACGGTGTCCGCGTCCAGGTGGTTGGTGGGCTCGTCCAGCAGCAGCAGGTCGGGCTCGGCCAGCAGCACCCGGGCCAGCGCCGCGCGCTTGCGCTCGCCGCCCGAGAGGTCGTCCACGGTGCGGTCCCAGCCCTCCAGGCCCAGGCGGGTGAGCACCGCTTCGATGCGGTGCTCGTAGTCCCAGCCGCCCAGCCGCTCGATCTCGGCCGCGAGATGCGCCTGCCGCTGCACCAGCCGGTCGTGGTCCGCCGCCGGGTCGGCAAGGCGGCCGGTCACCTCGTGCCAGGCGGTCACGGCGTCGCCCAGCTCGGGCCGCCCCGCGGCCACGGTCTCGAAGATGGTGCGCCCGCCCTCCAGCTCCGGCTCCTGGGCCAGGTAGCCGACGCGGGCGCCCCGGCGCAGCGCCAGCACCCCACTCTCCAGCCCCTCCGCTCCGCCCACGATGGCGAAGAGCGTGGACTTGCCGCTGCCGTTCGCCCCGATGAAGCCCACGCGCTCGCCCTCGTCCACGGCGAAGGAGACGCCGTCGAAGACGATGCGCGTGCCGTAGCTCTTACGGAGCTCCTGCACGTTCAGGATGTTCATGTCTCGGTCGGCGTGAACGCGCGCCAGGTCAGCTCCACGCCGGAGATGCAGGCACCCAGCCAGACGGCGCCCGCCGCGTACCCGCCCATCACGTCGCTGAAGTACTCGAGCCCCAGGTACAGGCGGCTGGCGCCGATGGCCAGCACGACGATGCCCGCCGCCACCACCAGCGCCACACGGCTCCAGACCCGCTCCAGCCGCAGCGTGGCCATGAGGTAGGTCAGCATGCCGTACGCCACCAGGCCGCCCAGGGCGTGCGGGCTGGGGAAGCTGAACTCGGCGCCTGTCGCGAACGGCTCCGGGAAGGGCGGCGCCGGCCGCCGCACCACGTGCTCCAGCGCCACCGCCAGGATGGCCCCGCCGGCCAGGCTCGCGATCCAGCCGAAGGCCGGGATCCGCTGCCGCCGGAAGAGCAGCCGCGACGTCACCGACAGGCCCAGCGCGATCAGCACGACGGGCGAGCCCAGGAAGGAGATGGCGCGCCCGGCGGCGATGCCCGCGGGCGTGGACACCGAGTTCAGCCAGCCGGCCAGGGCGAAGTCGAAGCGCACCAGCGGGGTCCCGCCCACCGCGTCCTCCAGCAGGGCGCCGAAGATCCAGAGCGCGATCAGGCTGAGGACGAGGCCCGCCGCCGCGTAGGCCGCCAGGAATCCCGTGGGCGAGAAGCGCCCCGACACCACCCGCCACGGCCGCGCAAGCGGTGGTTCCGCCGGCCGGGGGCCAGCCCTCAGCCGGTCCCACGCCCGCTCCATCACCGCTCCCGCCTCCGCCCGCCGCGGCCAGGCGAAGCGCACCAGGAACGCCACCAGCGCGAAGACCGCCACCAGCACCGCCAGCGTCAGCCCCGCCGCGGCCAGCCCCCGCTCCAGCCGAGGCAGGTTGCGGCCGAACAGGTAGCCCAGCCCGGAGAAAGACCCCGCCCAGACCGTCGCGCCCACCGCGTTCCAGACCACGAACGAGCGGAACGGCATCCCCGCCATCCCGGCGGCGATGCCCAGGAACGATCGCACGAAGGCCACGAAACGCCCGCCCACCACCGCCTTGGCACCGTGGCGCGCGAAGAACGCGGTGGTGCGCTGCATCGCCGGTCCCCGGGCCCGCGCCGCCAGGCGCGCCCCGCTCCGGCCCATCCAGTACCCGCCCATCCCGCCGACCACACCCCCCAGCACGGACACGATCAGCACGGCCACCATCGACATGCGGCCGCCGGCGGCGAAGGCCGCCGCCGCCAGCACGATGGTCTCACCCGGCACGGGTATGCCCATGCTCTCCACGCAGATCAGCGCGAAGAGCAGGACCGGCCCGTACGCAGGGAGTGCCTGGATCAGGAAGCGGAACACCTGGAGACCCGAAACAAGTTGGGCGAGCGTTTTCCTCGAGCCATCACGGGTTCGAGCGCCGCGAAACGTACGGTGCCGTGCCCCGCCTGCACAGCCCCCGCCCCCACGACCGTCGTCGTACGGCCGCGCCGGGGCGGGCGCTCAGGCGCCTTCGGCTGCCGCCGCGACGCGCGACGTCGCGGGCGAGGCGACGACATCGGCCGGCGCGGTGAGCGGGTCCTCACCCGGGTTCAGGAACCGGTCCAGCTCCACGCCCGCCTGCTTCTCGTACAGCCGGCGGTAGAGCCCGCCCCTGCGCAGCAGCTGGTCGTGCGTGCCCCGCTCCACGATGCGGCCGTCGTCCAGCACCAGGATCTGGTCCGCGCTGCGGATGGTGGAAAGCCGGTGCGCGATGACGAAGGTCGTGCGCCCGTGGCGCAGCGAGGCCAGCCCATCCCGGATCATGGCCTCGCTCTCGCTGTCCAGCGACGACGTCGCCTCGTCCATGATCAGGATGCGCGGGTCCGCCACGATCGCCCGGGCGATGGCCACGCGCTGCCGCTGCCCGCCCGACAGCTTCACGCCCCGCTCGCCCACGATCGTCTCGTAGCCCAGCTCGAACTTCTCCACGAACTCGTCGCAGTGCGCGATGGCCGCCGCCGCCCGGATCTCCGCCTCCGTCGCGCCCGGCTTGGAGAAGGCGATGTTCTCCCGGATGGTGCCATCGAAGAGGAAGTTGTCCTGCAGCACCGCGCCCAGCGAGCGCCGGTAGTCCGCCAGCCGGATGTCCGACAGGTCGTGCCCGTCCACGCGTACCGTGCCCGACTTCGGCTCGTTGAACCCCATCACCAGCGAGATCAGCGTGCTCTTGCCCGAGCCGCTCGGCCCCACCAGCGCCGTGGTCGTCCCCGCCGGCGCATGGAAGCTCACCTCACGCAGCACGGGCGCGTCCGGCACGTACTCGAAGGCGACGTCGTCGAAGGCCACGTCCCCGTCCACCTCCTCCAGCGCGGTGCGGCTCAGATCGTCGTCCCGCTCGGTCGTCATCTGGCGCAGCTCGCGGATGCGGTCGAGCCCTGCCAGCGCCTCCGCCAGCTGCGTACCGATGGACGAGATCGACACCAGGGGCGCCGCCAGCATCATCACGAAAACCGTGTACTGGATCAGCCCGCCCGGCGTCATGCGGCCCGACAGCACCGCACGGCCGCCGAAGATCATGATCGTCAGCCCGATCGCGCCCACGATCACCGTCGAGATCGACGTGATCGCCGACATGGTCGTGATCGTGCTCGCGATATTGCGGAAGAGCCGGTGGACGCCCTTGGCGAACACCCGGTCCTCCCGGCGCTCCGCCACGTAGACCTTCACCGTCCGGATCCCGCCCAGCGACTCCGTCAGCCGCCCCGTCACCTCGGCGTTGATCTCGCCCCGCTGCCGGAACGCCGGCCGAAGCCGCCGGAAGCCCCAGGACATGCCGAACGCGAACACCAGCAGAAACGACAGCGTCCCCATCGTCAACTGCCAATTCAGCCGCAGCAGGATCACCAGCGATGCGGCCGCCGTCACCAGCCCGCCGATGAACTGGATGATCCCCGTGCCCACCAGGTTCCGCACGCCCTCCGCATCCGTCATGATGCGCGAGAGAAGCACGCCCGTCTTGGTCGAGTCGAAGTACGAGACGGGCAGCCGCAGCACGTGGGCGCCCACCTGACGCCGCATCTCCGCGATCGCCTTCTGCCCCGCCACGCTCACCACCTGCGACAGGCCGAATCCGGCAGCGGCCTGCAGCACTGTCGCGATTCCCACGGCCGCCGCCAGCGGCAGCAGCATGCGCACGTCGCGCTTCCCGATCACGTCATCGATCAGGTACTTCGAGCTGGCAGGCAATACCAGGCCTGCGGCCCGGTTCACCAGCATCAGCGCCATGCCGATCGACAGTGAGCGCCGGTGCCGCCAGAGCAGCGCCCGCGCTTCCTGCCAGCCGTTCAGCAGCTTCCGCCGCCGATCCGCCCCATCCTTCGCCAAACGCCCGCTCCGCACTGAGGTTCGTCCTGCGCCAGACTAACCGCAGGCCGGACGCGACCGCAACGCCCGAGGGGCCGTGGACGCGGCTGCAGCGGATGTGAACGGCGCCCGGACGCGTGTTCGCGCCCGGGCGCTGTTTCGCTGCCGCGCCGGCCTCAGGCCACCGCCAGCTGCGCCTCGATCACCTTGCTCAGCTGCTGCTTCGGCACCGCCCCGATCACGCCGTCCACCGCCTCGCCGTCGCGGAAGATCCCGATCGTCGGGATGGACCGGATGCCATAGCGCGCCGCCACCTCCGGGTTGTCGTCCACGTTCAGCTTGCCGAACGTCACCCGGCCGTCGTACTCCGTGGCCAGCTGCTCGATCACCGGACCCACCATCCGGCACGGCCCGCACCACGGCGCCCAGAAGTCCACCACCACCACGCCTTCCGCCTTCTCCACATCGCCCTCGAAGCTCCCGTCCGTGAGCTCCTTCACGTTCTTCGCGCTCATCTCATTCTCCCGGTAGTGTTTCACCCTGCATAACTATATAGTGATGTATGCCGGACGTCAAGGGGTCAAGGGGCACACGCCGGGTACGGCAACGGCAGGATCACGCGGAGGCGCCAAGATCGCGGAGGACTGCCCGGTCAGGCCGTACGACGGGACAACCGTGGGATCAGGGGTCGGCACGGATTCAGCTTGATGTTCAACAACAACAGACTCCCGGCCGTGTCGGCTGCCGGCGGTCCGCCGGCATCGTGCTGACCCCGCTCAGCGGCCTCGGCGCCTCGGCGTGAGATCAGCTCTTTCGGTCGATGACGTACACGTTTCTCTGCGCGGTCGGATAGACGACGACGTCGAGGATGTTCACGTGCTCGGGAGTGCCGGCGACGTAGGCGACGATGTCGGCCACGTCGTCGGGGGTGAGCGGCTGGAATCCCTTGTAGACGCCGGCGGCGCGTTCCTGGTCGCCGTGGAAGCGCACGCTGGAGAATTCCGTCTCGACCATCCCCGGGTCCACGCTGGATACGCGGATGGGCGTTCCGGCCAGGTCGAGGCTGATGCCTTCGGTCAGTGCCCGCACGGCGAACTTCGTGGCGCCGTACACGTTGCCCTTGGGATAGGCGAGGTGCCCGGCGGTGCTGCCGATATTGATCACGTGGCCGCGCCCCTCCTCGATCATCCGGGGCAGCAGGGCGCGCGTGACGTTGAGCAGCCCCTTGATGTTGGTGTCGATCATCCGGTCCCAGTCGTCCGGATCACCGGCCTGGATCGGGTCGAGGCCGGCGGCGAGGCCGGCGTTGTTGAGGAGGACGTGGGGGACGCCCCATTCGGCGACGAGGTGCTCCACGGCCTGGAAGACCGGCTCGCGCTGGCGCACGTCCACCTCGCCCGTGACGTGCTCAGCTTCGGGAGCGGCAGCGCGCAACTCGTCCACCAGCTCGCGCAGCCGGTCCCCGCGGCGCGCCCAGGCCGCCACGGACGCGCCCTCGGCGGCGAAGCGCAGCGCGCAGGCCCGTCCGATACCGGAGCTGGCCCCGGTCACCAGCACCCTCTTCCCTTGCAGCCGCCCCATTCCGCCTTCTCCTGGAAAGCTAGCCCGCGATCGCCGGGACAACGCTGACCTTCGCGATGCGCACCTCGTCGCGGGGCCGGTCACTCGAGCCCGTGGGCAGCTTGCCGATGGCCCTCACCGAGTCCATGCCCTTCGAGACCCGCCCGAAGATGGCGTGCTTGCCATCCAGCCAGGGCGTCGCGGCCAGGGTGATGAAGAACTGGGAGCCGCCGGTGTTGGGCCCGGCGTTGGCCATGGACAGGATTCCGTCGAAGGAGTGGTGCAGGGAGGGAGCGAACTCATCCTTGATGCTGTAACCGGGTCCGCCGCGGCCGGTGCCCGTGGGATCGCCGCCCTGGATCATGAAGCCGTCGATGATCCGGTGGAAGATGGTGCCGTCGTAGAAGCCCTTGGCGACGAGGTCGAGGAAGTTCCTGGCCGTCTTCGGTGCCTTGTCCTCGAAGACCTCGACATCGAAGCTGCCCTTGTTGGTATCGAAGCGGACCGTCGGATTCGCCATGCGCCTCTCCGGGATTCGGGTGGGCCGCCAACGTACGGCTTCCGCCCCCTCCCGGCCAGCCCGCGCACCCTCAGGCGGGAGCGATGACGACGCGGTCCTTGCCGGAGCCCTTGGCCGTGTACATGGCGTCGTCGGCGCGGCGCAGCAGCGCGTTCTTGCGCATCTCGGCGGTTCCCGTGCCGTGGCGCGGCTGGTAGAGCGCCACGCCCACGGAAGCCGAGATCGCGCCACGGAGGTGCAGCGGAGGGTACCCCTCGTCGTAGGGCTGGTCCACGAAGGTGGTCTCGAGGACCATGCGGCGGATCTGCTCGGCCATCTGGCGTCCCTGCTCCAGCGTGCTCTGGGGCAGGACCACCACGAACTCGTCGCCGCCGTAGCGAGCGACGATGGCGTCGTCGCGGTCCACGACGCGTTTCAGCAGGAAGCCGAAATCGCGCAGCACCTGGCTGCCGGCAAAGTGCCCGTAGTGGTCGTTGACGGACTTGAAGTTGTCGAGATCCAGGAAGATGGCAACGCACTCGCGGCCGGTGGCGTCGGCCTCGTCCAGCATCTCCATGAGGCGGGCGTGCAGCCAGCGGCCGTTCGACAGGCCGGTCAGGTCGTCGCGCTTGGCCAGCTCGCTGGCCCGCTTGGCATCCAGCGCGTTCTGCAGCGTGGAGGCGGTGTAATCCGCGAAGATCTCGAGCAGGCGCACATCCCGCTGGCTGTACGGCTGCCCATCCCGCGGATTGGCCATCTCCAGCACGCCGCAGATCGTCTGCTGGATCACGATGGGCAGCGCGATGATCGAGCTCGGCCGCCCGGCCGTGAAGAGGCGCGCCTCGTCGCTCACCACGGGGTCGGAGCCGGCGTCCGCCGATAGGTACGGCTGACCCGTGCGGTAGACGATGCCCGGAATCCCCACCCGGGCCGAGATCCGACGGCCGAGGATGGCAGCCGACGCCGGACCGAAGACGGCCACGTAGTGCAGCTCGTTCTCCTCCCGGGCGGGCACCTTGCACGTGGGGTCGTCCAGCAGGACGGCGCCGGACTCCGATGGCAGGAACTCGGCGGACTTCTGGAGCACCTCCCGCAGGTAGGGCTCGATGTCCACCTGCGGCACCGTCGTGGGCAGCTTGCGCCGCTCCAGGAAGCGCTCGAGCTCCCCGGCCGGCAGCGAGTGCGTCGCCACGGGTCCCCGGGTCATGGGCGCCTCGCCGGCCAGGGTCCCCGCCAGCGCGCAATGCGCCCGTCCGGACCTGCAGCCCAGCCCGCCGACGCCGTGGCGAACGAGACCGTGTTGTACGCGACCGTGTCCGCCACCGTCCAACTCCCCCCGTCATCTGTGGAGTAGCCCGAGCCTGATGGCCCCACCGCCATCAGGGTCGGCGTCCCGGTGCCCGGAACGTATGCGACGCCGTAACGCACGCCCGCGGGCGCCGCCGGTCCGGCGGGCGTCCACGTGCCACCACCATCGCCGGTGCGCAATGCGAGGGCGCCCGGCACGCGCGGGCGGGAATAGTCGCCCCCGACGGCAATGCCGTGCCGCTCATCGCGGAACGCCACACCGAAGATCCCGGCCGTCGCCCCCGCCGGCATGGACGTGGCCGCGACCGACCAGCTGCGCCCGCCATCCCGTGTGCGGTAGACGCGTGCGTGCCCGCCCCCGCCCGTGCCGATCCAGGCGAGCAGGCGCTCGCCCAGCCCGCCTCTCGCGCCCACCCGGGAGACTGCAAGCGCCGTCCCACTGGCGGCGAAGCCCGCCTCCCCCGGCAGCGCCGGCGGAACCGAGGCGCTGTCCGCCCGGGTCCAGCTTGCGCCGGCGTCGCTCGTGCTCAGCACCAGCATGCGCCCGTCCAGGGCGTCGCCGAACGCCACCGCCCTGCGCGCATCCCAGCAGCGCACGCCATCGAGGAAGATCCCCACCCGCGTGCTGCGCCACTGTAGCCGCCAGCTCCGGCCACCATCGTCGGTGCGGTAGAGCCGCGCGTCCGGGATACTGTCCGCGAAGCTCGTTCCCGCCAGCCAGGCCGTGTCGGCGCCCGTCGCGGCCACTCCGACGAAGAACAGTCCGCCGGCGCCGGGAACCGTGTCGGAGCGCCAGGTCGCCCCGCCATCCAACGTGCGCGCGAAGACACCGCCGCGCCCCGCGGCCCACACCACCCGCTCGCTCACCGCGAGCAGTGCCCGCAGCTCGGCCGTCGTGCCGCTGCGCTCTGGCTGCCACTGCGCTCGCAAGGGCGCCGCCCAGGCGAGTACGGCCCCGAGTAACGCAACGACCGTCATGGTCCGGTTCATCAGGTGTTGCTGTGAGGTAGCTGCCGGGAATAAATCAAGATGCGGCGTCGGCCGCAAGAGAGGCAAGCCCGGCGGGTTTTCCGGGGCCCCCGGGGTCGGTCTTCCGGCGGTCGGGTCTGTCACTTCCGGCTCGTCTGACGCGTTTGAGTACATTGGTCGTCGAGGTTTGATACGCGCGCGACGGCCAATCGGCGAGACGTCGACGCCGTAAGTCGAAGGCAGGGCAACTCCCCGGCCGCGCGGCCTGCACCCGCCCGGTCGGACTCGGGCACAACCCCACAACGTCAAGATCATCCGGACCGGCCGCCCCGTTCCGACCCCGGTTAGGGGGAGCGTTATGCGCACACCAGGACGCCCGATCGGCTCGCCGTGTTACGGCCTGCCGGGAGCCCGGTCTGCGCACGTCCCCCTTCCACCCCGCATGCAGTTGCAGTTCCAGTCGTTACACTCCGAGGAGGAAACCCGATGAGATTCAATGGTCGAGCTCTGACGCTCATCGCCGCGTTGGCGATGACCGCCGGGGCCGGTGGGCTGTCCGCGCAAAGCACGGGCAGCATCCGCGGGAAGGTCCTGGAGGAGAATACGCTGCGGCCCATGTCCGGCGTGCAGGTGACGGTGCCGGGTACGGCGCGCGGCGGTCTGACCGACGCTGGCGGCAATTATGTCATTCTCAGCGTGCCGGCAGGGTCGCGGGTCGTGCGTGCGCAGATGCTCGGCTACGCCGAGGTCGACCGGCCGACGACAGTGGCGGCCGGCCAGGCAATGGTCGTGGACTTCACGCTCGCGCAGCAGGCGATCTCACTGACTGAGCTCGTCGTCACCGGCACACCGGGGCCGGTCCAGAAGAAGACACTCGGTAACACGATAACGACGATCAACGCGGCCGACGTGAACCGGAAGTCGGCAAACCAGACGGTCACGGAGCTGCTTTCGGCCAAGACGCCGGGGCTCACGGTCTCGGGCGGCTCCGGCACGGCCGGGACGGCGCAGAGCATCAAGATCCGCGGCGTGACCTCGCTGAACGCGGGCAACCAGCCGGTGGTCTACGTGGACGGCGTCAAGATCGCCAGCGGCAGCCTGGGCAATTTCGTCTCCAGCTGCTGTGCCGGCGACGCTGTCTCCGGCGGCACGCAGCGAACGGACGCGCTCGGCGGCGTCGCCCCCGAGGACATCGAAACGATCGAGGTGATCAAGGGCCCGGCCGCCGCGACGCTCTATGGCGCCGACGCGGCTGCGGGCGTGATCCAGATCTTCACCAAAAAGGGAAAGCCCGGACAGCAGAAGCTGTCCTGGGACGCCAAGATACAGTACGGCGGCGATAGTTGGGCCGCCGAAAAACCGGTCAACTGGACGCTCTGCGACGCCACGCGGATCTCGCAGCTGGACGCGACGGGGAAGCCGACCTGGCCGGGGTGCTACGGCCAGCCGCTCAATACCAGGCTGAGCCAGAACACCATGACGCTCGACCCTGCCCAGATCCGCACGGGGGCGCTGCGCAATTATGCCCTGGCCGTACGCGGCGGCGGAGACAACTACTCGTTCTATATCGGCGGCACTTACGACGACGAGCAGGGTGTCCTCTACAACAACTACGCCAATCGCCGCTCGATCCGGTCGAACTTCGGTTTCAATCCGGTGTCGACCCTCGACTTCACCGTGAGCGTCGGGTACACGCAGCAGCACGTGCGGCTGCCGAAGGGCGATGACGACGCGAACAGCATCATGTATAACTCGATGTTGATCCGGCCGGGCCGCGCGATCCCTTGGGGCAACAGCCTGCAGCCCGACACGGCGAACATGTACGACAACCAGACCGTGGCCTCGACCATCATCCTGGGCACGACGGCCAATTATCGGCCGGTTTCCTGGTTCAGGAACCGATTCACGGTGGGCTACACGTCTCTGGTGTCGCAGGCCGACATCTTCTACCCGCCGGGTCGCATAGCGATCAAGCTGGCGGCGGGCGATCCCACCGGCTTCGTCGCCGAGCAGATCCCCCGCACGGCGAACTACACGGTCGACTACGCGGGGACCATCACCTCGCAGGTGCAGCGGAACCTCACGTCCGACCTGTCCTTCGGCATGCAGTTCCTCGCGAACCGCTACAACTTCCTGTACGCAGACGGCATCGGTGTGGCGAGCCCGTTCACCCGTCTCGTCAGCTCGGCGGCGAAGACGACCAGCTCGCAGAGCTTCAGCGAGTCGAACTCGCTTGGCTTCTTCGGCCAGGAGCAGGTGGGCATCAATACCCGGCTCTTCCTCACCGCCGGCCTGCGCATGGACAACAACTCGGTCTTCGGCGCAGACATCAAACGGATCTTCTACCCCAAGCTCTCCGGCTCGTACGTGATCTCGGATGAGAGCTGGTTCCACGTACCGCACGTCGACAACCTGCGGCTGCGCGCGGCGTGGGGGCAGGCCGGCAAGGCACCGGCTGCCTACTCGGCGACACGAACCTACGTATCATCCGTGGCAACGCTGGCCAACGGCACCTCCGTGTCGGCGCTGTCCGCGGCCGCGTACGGCAACCCGAAGCTGGAGCCTGAGCGGGGCACAGAGATCGAGGCCGGCTTCGACGCGGGTTTCTTCAATGGCCGCGCCGGCATCGAGTTCACCTACTACAACAAGCACATGACGAACGGGTTGCTTTCGACGCCTATCGCGCCGTCAACAGGCTTCAGCAGTAGCTACCTGGCCAACCTGCTCAACATGACCAACAGCGGTATGGAGATCACGCTGACGGCGACGCCGATTCAGGCGAAGAACCTGTCCTGGAACGCGCGAATCAATTTCGCCACGAATCACACCAAGCTCAACTCGTTCGGCGATGGCCGGGCGCCGTCGCTCTATGGCGATTACACCGGCGTCCAGGGCCTGTGGCCGGGCTATCCGATCTATGGCTACTTCGGCCGGGGCCCCAAGCTGGACGCGTCCGGCAACGTCATGACCACGAACGGCATCGCGCAGGCCGGCGACACGGTTTACATCGGGCCGTCCTCACCCACGCGCGAGGTCGGCTTCTCGAACACCATCACGCTGTTCAAGAACTTCAGCGTGTACGGGCTGCTCGACTACAAGGGCGACTTCTACCTGTTCGACGTCCGGGATTGGCGGCGCGCCGGGAACCTGCTGACCGAGTTCATGACCAACCCGGCCTCCGATCCGACCACTGTGGCGATCAACAAGGCCTGGAGCGGCCCCACGGGCTTCCTGACGAAACCCTGGATCATGCCCGCCGACTTCCTGAAGCTGCGGGACCTCTCGGTGACCTACACCTTCCCGCGCTCCATCGCGCAGACGCTGCACACGGACCGCGCCAGCTTCACGCTCGCGGCCCACAACGTCGCCATCCTCTGGACGAAGTACGGCGGGCTGGATCCCGAGTCGAATTTCAACGGCGCCAACGACTTCATGCGCACCGACGCCTGGACCATGCCGCCACTTCGCCGAATCACGGCGTCGATGAACGTGAGCTTCTGACATGCGAGGCGATGAAACCATGCATAAAAGATATCGTGGGCGGGCGCGCGGCTTGACCGCAGCGTTTGCCACAGTGGTGGCGCTCGGCGCGTGCAGCGGCATGCTGGACGTGACCAACCCGGGTGCTATCGTCGAGGATAACCTCAAGGACCCGATAATGGTCCCCGCCATCGTCAATGGTGCGATCGGCGAGTTCCAGCCGGCGTTCGACGATGCCATGTTCAACGGCGGGCTGTTCACGGACGAGCTGATCAGCCTGTTCACGACCATCAGCACGACGGACCTGCGCAACATCGATCCCAGCACGAGCGGCGCATACACGTCGCTGTCGGTCGCCCGGGGCGCAGCCGACCGCGGCATCACCCAGGTGACGGCGCTCCTGGGAGACAAGGCGAGCAGCAATATCGACGTGGCGCGCATGTCCGTATACGGCGGCTACAGCATCGTTCTGCTTGGGGAGATGTATTGCTCGGCGGCGATCGATCTCAGCGCCGCCTACTCGCCCGCGGAACTGTTCGCGCAGGCGATCAGCCGCTTCAACAACGCCGTCACGGTGGCGGCGGCGGCGAAGGCTGCGGGCGCAAGCGCTGCGGCGGCCGATTCGATCACCAACCTGGCCAACCTCGGGATCGCCCGCGCCTCGCTCGACCTGAACGACAAGACGACCGCGATCGCCAAGGCGCAGCTGGTGCCGGCGAATTTCTCCTTCTGGGTGAACCACTCCTCCAATTCCACCAGGGAGTACAACGCCCTCGGTGCCGAAAACTGGGTAGGCCATGAGTACATCGGCATGGACCCTAACTCGTTCGCGGGCCTGAACGACCCGCGCATCCCTCAGGCCGCGACGCAGGTAGTGGTGCCCTTCAACACCTCATTCTCCATCTGGCTGCCCTATCAGCCATCGGAGTACTCCGGCTACAAGCCGGGCACGCTGGTCCGCATCGAGAACTACACCTCGATCCGGTTCGCGGATGGCCTGGAGGCGCAGTACATCGCGGCCGAGGCACAGGGGCCGACCGCCGCGACGCTGGCGTTCGTGAACACCCGGCGGGCCGTGGGCAACCAGGCGCCCGTCACGTACAGCGGTGACGCGCTCCTGGCGGAGCTGCGGGATCAGAAGCGGCGTGACTTCTTCCTGACCGCGACCCGGCTGGGCGACCTGCAGCGCTACCTGAAGTACTACAACGTGGACAATTTCCCCAAGGGTCTGTGGGCGGACGGCACCAGCGTCTACGGCACGCAGACCTGCATGCCGCTGATGAATTCGGAGACGGACAACAACCCGAACATCAAGTAATCGGCGGCCGTACAGGAGGCCCGGGGGGCGGGTGCCCCCCGGGCCTCTCCGTCCCGCGCCGAAGAGCGGGACGCCGAGGGGAAAGAAGTTAAAGTCACGTCAGAGGTTGGGTGTTCCCGGCCAGGGACGAGATCCTTGCCTTGAACACCCCGGGACGTAGATTTCAAAGCACTC
>JADGQX010000287.1 GCA_017881445.1 Gemmatimonadota bacterium
GCCACCGCGCCCCCGGCAGCGCAGCCGCCGGCGGGACAGCCGCCCGCGCGCGAGGCCGCCGCACCGCCTCGCCCGTTCGCGCAAGGGCCGGCACAGTTCTTCGAGCGGGTGCTCCTGACCGAGATCATCCCGACCATGGACGGGAGCTTCCGGACGATCCCCGACCGGGACCACCGGGCCATGGCCGGCCTGTCCATGGGTGGAGGCCAGACCCTGCAGATCGGTCTGACCCACCTGGACACGTTCGCGTACCTCGGGGTGTTCAGTGGAGTCGGCATGCGCGGCAACACGGACGTGAAGACGATGTACAACGGGGCGTATGCCGACGCGGCGGCGCTGAACAAGAAGCTGAAGACGTTCTTCATCAGCGTCGGCACGACGGAGAACGTCGATGGCGCCCGGCGCTACCACGCGGCGCTCGACAGCCTCGGCGTGCACAGCGTCTACTACGAGTCGCCGGGAACGGCGCATGAGTGGCTGACCTGGCGCAGGAGTCTCTACCAGTTCGCGCCGCTGCTGTTCAAGGACTGAGCGTACCCCTGAGAGCGGTCACCCTGTATTCTGGATCGCTGCCGCATGGAACAGCCGAGGCGATTTTGGCGAAGATGAGAGACGTGGCGCTGTTGGCGGGCGTCAGCGCGATGACTGTGCCGCGGGTATTGAACGAATCGACGGCGGTCAGTCCCGAGACCCGCAGGCGCGTGCTCGACGCGGTGCGCGAGCTGGCTTACGTGCCGAACGCGGTCGCGCGTAACCTGGCGCGCGGCCGCTCATGTGGCTGATGCTGACTACGAGTTCCTGATGCTCAGCCTGCACGACCTGCTGAAGCGGCACGCATGCATGAGCTTCGCCCGCGTCATCGAGAATGCCGACCTCGCTCCACTGGAAGCGGCAGGGGTAAAGCCATTGGTGCTTGCGGGAGTGGCATGCATGAACGCCGTAGAAGCCTGGAGGCACCGCCGCAACCACCGCCTGCGTCGGGCTGACTCAGTCTCTCTTGTCTTTGACGGAGGCGAGGAAGGGAAGGGTGCGTTGCGGGATGCCACGTCCGAGGGTGTAGCAAGGCCGTTGTTCGAGGACTCCTGCGAGGCGACTCCTCTCCAAGCCGCAGACTGGCTCGCATGGGAGTTGAGCCGGCTAAACCGATTGCACATCAAACACCGCGGGCATGGTGGCGAGATCCCCATCGCCGTCCGTGGGGAGGTCTGGGCGGCGGTGCATCACCTACCGCAAGATTGGAAGTACTACCACAAGGGCGAGTGGGTGAACATCATCCGTTCCACATAACCTTGTCATCCGAGTAACGCGCGGCCCTCCACCGGTGTGCCGCTAGTGTGCCAACCTGGTCGGTCTGGCCGACCGGGCAGATCTCCGGCCTGCGCGCCCGCGGCGGGTTCATCGTGGATATCACCTGGGATCGCGGTGCCCTCACGCGCGCCGTCGTCCACGCGACGCGGAGCGGGGTCGCCCGCATGCGCTACCGCGGCCGGCTGCGGGAGTACCGTATTCGGGCCGGCGAGCAGATCGTGTTCCGACCGTAGCCTGGCGGCTATTCCGTAGCGTCGTTGCGCAGGCCGTTCAGGAGCGGGGCGAATTGTCGGGCGTCCCGCCGCGCTGGCGGTTACCTTCCGGGCGAGGCTGATGGCGGCGGCCACGCTCGGCTGAGGACACGCCGCGCCAGCCGCCCCAGGATTCCCGGCCAGACTGGAGGTTCGATGCGGTCGTTTACGGTGCTGGCGTCGCTGGCGGTGCTGGCAGGGCTTGTCACACCGGCCCGCGCGCGGGCTCAGTGCGTTCCGGCATGTTTCCCGGACCTCGCGGGTGAATGGCAGCAGAAGCTCCAGACGGGCGCAGTGGCGGAGTACCGGCTCCCTGCCGCGGAGGCCGCGCGCTTCACGCGCAGGCTCGAGGCGCTGGCGGGCGTCATCCACGCCGCACCCGTGCTCCAGCCGCCGCGGGGCATCCAGCCGCGTCTGCGCGCATACGTCTCCTACCGCCAGGAGGGAGACAGCGGGCGCGCCAGCCGGCAGCCGGTACAGGGGCGCGAGACCGTCGAGCTTTACTTCTATTTCGCCGACCGGAATGGCAAGCCCTTCTGGGGCGGTGAGAACCTGACGGTCGCGGATTTCTGGGTCAACGATCCGCTCATGACGCTGGGTGCGGAGCACGACCTCCGCTACGAGGGGCTGCCCCTGCCGGACGGACGACGCATCCGCTACATGCCCGTCAGGACGGGGGAGCTGGGCGGTTTCCCCGTTTACGACGAAAAGCGCGTGATCGTTTCTCGCTCGACGCGACCTCTCTGGGTGCCCGTCACGCGCGAGCAGTACCTCGCGGCCCTGGTCCGGACGCGAGAGCAGGACCTCGCCGGCGCCGAAAGCGGCTTGGCCCGCGACCCCTACACGCTCTGGCTGAGCGAGCGGGGGAAGCGAGAGCGGACCCGCGACGAGATCTACAAGGCGGTGAAGGCCCGCAGCCCCCAGGAGGCCGAGCAGTTCCTGCGTACCGCGGCGGACATGGAGACCAGGACCGAGGCCGCTCTCAAGGCGATGCCGCGGGAGGAGCCCGCATCGCTGCGCACCCTGCGCAACGGCGTGGCCGGGCTCAGGAGCGAGCTGGCCGCCATGGCACCCGCCGAGCGGAACTCGCAGGCCTGGATCGCCCGCCTCGGCGACGTCACCTCGGGGCTCCTCCCCGCCGGCACGTCCGGCGCCCGCGCCCTGGTTGCCGTCAACTGGGACTTCCTCGACCGCAGCCGAGCGCGCGCCGACTGGCAGCTCGTCACGGCCGTCTTCGAGCCCGGCACCCTGCGCAACAAACCGGGGCACGTGGGCTCGATCCGCCTGAAGCAGCTCCGAGAAAGCACCGATTGGCGCAAGGTGGCAACACTGCTCGACTGAGATGTCGAGTGCGTCTCCGTATGCCCTTTAATCGACTTGAGTTTAGCAGTCTTTACGTATATAATTGCATGAGGCGGGTACCGCTGTCGGGTCCTGCCGGCAGCGGCGCGCGCGCCGTGTGAGATCACAGTCGATCGGAGCGCCTGATTGGACCCTGGGCTACAATCCCCCGCAGTTGCCGTGAGACAGCCGATGCACCCCGTCCTCGCCCGCCTCCTGGCAGCGGCGTTTCTGCTCGCGTCCGTGGCCTGCGGCGACGTCGCGGTGCCGGCGACGAGGGTGGTCGGGCTGCCGGATTCCGTCGAGTTGCATCCGGGCGACAGCATGCGCCTGCTCGCCTACGTCACCAGCACGACCGGCGGCCTGGCCTGGACCTCGTCCGATCCCGCCGTGGCCACCGTGGACGCGGCCGGGGGCGTCGAGGCGCGCTCGGTCGGCCGGGCCGTGATCCGGGCGACGCTGGCGACGGACGCCCGCGTCGCTGACTCCGCGATCGTCGTCGTGACGGCGCCCGCCCCCTGCACCGGCTGCACCGGGCCGATCGTGAGCCTGTCCATCCAGTCGATCGCCGACACGCTCGGGCGGGCGGCGGAGCTGCAGGCCATCCACGGGACCATCGTGGTCACCGCGTGGGCCGATGTGCCGGGAGCGATCGATTCGGTGGACGTCGAGTTCCGCGTGGACACGCTCCGCCTCTGCGTCGTTCCGCTGGCATCGGCCCGGAGCGCAACGGCCTGCCGCGCAAACGTGGACTCGACGACCGGGGGGATCCGGCGGATCCCCGCTGGCCCTCACGTGCTCACCGTCGTCCTGCGTCGGCAACGGACCGGGACCGTGCTGGCTTCCACGTCCATGGCGATCCTGGTCGTGGACCTCGCGCCGGCAACGGCGGTCCGCAGCCCGCTCGCGCTCGCCAGCACTTGGGACCCCGTTGAAAACGCTTGCGGCGGACCGCGGCGCCTGACGTTCAGCAGGAGCTTCGGAAGAGAGATGATCGATGCCTAACGTTATCCTACGGACCATTCTTGCACTGGGCGCCATCGCGACGCTCCTGTCCTGTGACAGCAGCACCGGCGTCGATCCCTTTGTTCCCAATGATTCCACGGTGGCAGCGCGAGATCTTGCGGCGCCGGCTCAAACGGTTGCGCTGGAGTATACGTGGACCGGGAGCGGTTACTGGTGGTCCACGTCGGTCCCGATCTCCTTCCGCAACACGTTCCCGGATACCGTCTACGTCTGCCAGGCGTACCCGGTCATACTGGAAAAGCGGCTCCACTCAACCTGGGTGCCTTTCGGCGGACGTGGTGTGCTCGATGGCGGCTGCCCTCCTCGAGCGATCCCGCCCGGTGGCATGGTGCAGGACACGATTCGAATCGACAACGCAGAGCCCGGCCACAATGCCGCTCCCGAGTTCGCGTCTTCGGAAATAGAGGGCGTCTACCGCATGGTGTTGGGGCGCCTCTACTACCGCGTCGGGCCGGTTGTGCCAGAGCCCGGAGACACCGTCCCCGTGAAGTACCGCTATTCGAATCCGTTCGTGGTGCGAAAGGGCACCTGACGCGAGAGAGGCACGTGTGGAGGATTCGGATCGTCGCGTCCGCAGTCATGGTGTCCGGTCTCTGGGCGGTGGCTGCTCTCCCAGCTGCTGGCCAGCGAATCGATACGACTCGCGGGGCGCTGCGGACCGCGTTGAGCGATGCCCAGGGACTCAATCGCATGGTCCGGTTCCGCTCCATCGACGGCCGGGAGGTGACCGGTCGCGTGGGATTCGTGGGAGACACGATAGCTCGCGTCGGAACCACACCGTTGGACATCCAAAACCAGGTCTTGCTCGAAGCCCGCTATACCCGGGAGGATCCGGTCTGGGATGGAGCGGCCATCGGCGCCGTCGTCGCCGCGCCCTTCGGCTACGTGACCGCGGTCATGGCATCCACGATCGGGGATCAGCGGTTCACCCGCGGCCAGGTCGCGGGCGCGGTGCTGGGTGCCGCGGTCATGGGCGCGCTGATCGGCGTGTTGGTGGATGACGCCCGGGAGGGTGCGCCCGACTGGCGGTCAGTCTGGAAGCGAGCGCCAAGATAAGCCCGGAGTGCAGCGCGTCGGTGATCGCGCACGCGCCGTAGTCGCCCGCACCGGGCGCAGGCTTTTCCGGCGTCTATCCCTTGCTCCCCGCGCCCAGCGGCAGCCGGACCTGGAGGCGCGTTTCGCCCGGGCGGGAGTCCACGCGCAGCTCGCCGCCCTCCGAAGTGCCGCAAGTTGTTGCCGTTAGAACAAAAAGAAGATCCGTGCCGAGCCCGGTGCCGTCGGTCG
>JADGQX010000288.1 GCA_017881445.1 Gemmatimonadota bacterium
TCCAGCTCGCGCGAGCGCCTTAGATTCCCCGGCGGGGCGGCACGCCCAGGGGCTGGTCGCTCGCGCGTGACCCGAGGGCGGCGGGCCTGGTTCATGACTCGTCCATCTCCAGGGAGGAAACGCTCCGCAACGAAATAGCACACGCGCTCAAGGGACCTTGCCGGAGGACGCGGCTGCCCGCGCCTCAATGGAAGTCGTGTGAGCGGAACGCGCCTGCCGACGCCCCCGGTTCCCGCACGCCCAGCTCGCGGAAGCGACGCCCCACCACGTTCAGCGCCGCGCCATCCCGCTCCAGCGTGCCCTCCACCACCAGGAAAGGCGCGAACTTCACCGCCTCGCGGTTGCGCTCGTACGTCCGGGCCGGCACGATGATGTTCAGGAACCCCCACTCGTCCTCCAGCAGCACGAACACCGTCCCCTTGGCCGTCGCCGGGTGCTGCCGGGCGACGACGAGCCCCGCCACCAGCACGCGCTCCCCGTCCACGCACGCGGGCAACGCCTCGCTCGACACCACCCCCGCCGCGTCCAGCCGCGGCCGCACGTGCTCCATGGGATGGCCCCGCACGCTGATCCCCGTGGCCATGTAGTCCAGGAAGATCAGCTCGTCGCCCTCCAGCTCCCGCACGTCGAAGGGCAGCGACCGGGCGGGCGCGAGCGGCAGCACGTCCCCCGCCACCCGCAGCGCCTCCCACGCCGCCCGCCGCCGCCCCGGCTGGAACGCCTCCAGCGCGCCCGAGCGCGCCAGGTGCAGCGCCTCCACCCGCGTGAGCCCCGCCCGCCGTACCACGTCGTCGATGCTGGTGAACGGCCCCTGCTCGTGCGCCAGCCGGAGCCGCTCGCGCGTCTTCTCGCCCAGCCCGCGGATGTGGCGCCAGCCGACACGGAGACGCGGAGGTGTTGCCGAATCCGAATCCGAGCCCGAATCCGAATCCGGCAGTTCAGAGAACGCAGAGGAAAACCCGGATTCGGATTCGGATTCGGATTCGGATTCGAACCGGGCGTCCTCTCGATCGGGGGCATTCTCCAGCGTGCAGTCCCATTCCCCGTCCCGCATGCACGGCGGCAGCACGATCACGCCGTGCCTGCGCGCGTCGTGGACCAGGGTCGCGGGCGGGTAGAACCCCATGGGCCAGGCGTTCAGCAGCCCCAGGGTGAACTCGGTGGGGAAATGGGCCTTGAGGTAGGCCGTGGCGTAAGCGATGAGGGCGAAGCTCCAGGCGTGGGACTCGGGGAAGCCGTAGTTGGCAAAGGACATGAGGTCCTCCACGATGCCGGCAGCGACGTCGTCGCCCAGCCCGGTGTGCGCCACGATCCGCTCCTTCAGGCGGGAGAGCACGGCCTCCAGCTTGTGGATCTTGCGGTGGTGGCCCATGGCGCGGCGCAGCTCGTCGGCCTCGGCGGCGCTGAAGCCGCCCACGGCCATGGAGATGGCCATGGCCTGCTCCTGGAAGATCGGGATGCCGTAGGTGCGGCGCAGGATCGGCTCGAGCAGCGGGTGGGCGTAGGCGACCTCCTCCAGCCCGCGCCGCCGGCGGGTGTAGGGGCGCACGAACCTGGCCTGGATCGGACCCGGCCGGATGAGCGCCACCTGCACCACGATGTCGTAGAGCCGCTCGGGCCGCGTCTGCAGGATCGACTGGATCTGCGCCCGGCTCTCGATCTGGAAGGTGCCCACGGTGTCGCCCCGGGAGATCATCTCGTAGGTGGCGACGTCGTCCACGGGCAGCCGGTACAATTCCAGCTTCTCGCCCGTGCGGGCCTCGATGGCGTCGAAGGCCAGGTGCACGGCGGAGAGGCCGCCCAGCCCCAGGAAGTCGAACTTGGGCACGCCCGCGGCGTCCAGGTCGTCCTTGTCGAACTGGACGATGGTGCGGCCCATGGTCGTCTCCTCAATGGGCATGTAGTCGCCCAGCGGCTGGGAGGAGAGCACGAAGCCGCCCGGGTGCGTGGCGCGCAGCCGCGGCACGTCGTCCAGGGCGCGCAGGGCGGCGAGCAGCGCCCGGCCCCGGGGCTCGGCCAGGTCGATGCCGGCGTCCTGCGCCATGCCCGCCTCCAGTGCCGCCGCCCCCTCCGACGGCTCCGCCCCGTGCAGCCGCTTGGAGAGGGTGAACACCTGCTGCGCCGGCCAGCCCAGCGCGCGCATGCAGTCCTGCAACGCCGTGGGCGCATGGTACGCCTGCGCCACGGCCGTGATGGCCGCGTGGCCGCGGGCGTAGCGGGCGTACATGTAGTCCAGCACCTCCTCCCGGCGGTGCATCTCGAAGTCCACGTCGATGTCGGGCGCCTCCGTCCTGCCGTCGGTGCGCACGTCCGAGAGGAAGCGCTCGAAGAGCAGCCCGTGGCGCACGGGGTCCACCGCCGTGATGCCCAGGCAGTAGGCGACGGCGCTGTTGGCGGCGCTGCCCCGGCCCTGGCAGAGGATCTTCTGCTCCCGGGCGTAGCGGACCGCGTCCCACATGACCAGGAAGAAGCCGGCGAAGCCCAGGCGCGCGATGACGTCCAGCTCGTGGTCGAGCTGCGCCCGCTGGCGCTCGTCCGGCCCGCCCCCGCCCTCGCCCCAGCGCTCGCGCGCGCCGCGGTAGGTCAGCTCCCGCAGCCAGGAGTCGTCGTCGTGCCCGGCCGGCACGGGGAAGTGCGGCAGCGGCGCGCGCAGCCAGTGCAGGTCGAAGGCGCAGTCCAGGGCGATCTCGTGCGTCATGGCCAGCCCCGCCTCCCGCCCGCGCCAGAGCAGCGCCATCTCCTCCGGCCGCTTCAGCCGCCACTCGCCGTTGGGCAGCAGCAGTCCCCAGGACGCGGCCGTGGAGACGTCCACCCCCGCCCGGTTGGCCACCAGCAGGTCGTGCACCAGGCGACCGCCCGCGTCCAGGTAGCGCGGATCGTTGGCGACGGCCCAGGGCACCCGGCTCCGCTCCGCCAGCTCGATCAGCGACTCCGCCAGCGCCGACTCCTCGCCCGACACGTGGTGCAGCTGCACCTCCACCGCCAGCCGCTCCCCGAATACCGCTTTCCACCGCTCCAGCGCGAAGATGGCCTCGGCCGGCCGCCGGGAGCGGATGAGCGACGCGATCTCCCCCGTCGCCGGCCCGGTCAGCGCCCACAGGCCGCTGGCCCGCTCCTCGACATCGGCCCAGCTCACCCCCGGCCGGCCGCGAGCCTTCTGGGCGCCGGCCCAGGGCGATGGGGCGATGGGGCGATGGGGGGATGGGGGGAACCGGGCGCCCGACGGAATCGGTGCACCGGAAGCTGCCGGGAAGTCCGAAGTGAACAACGATCCCGCGGCCGCCCGCATCGTCGCCCCATCACCCCATCCCCCCATCTCCCCCTCTGCCGTTTGGCGCCTCAACGCATCGCCCGGCAACGGGCCTGGCAGGCGCCCCACGCGCGCCCGGGTGACGAGGCCCGCCAGGTTCCGGTAGCCCTCGGCATCGCGGGCCAGGAACGCGGTGGGATGGCCGTCCACGGGGATCTCGGCGCCCACGATGGCGCGGATGCCCCGCTTCTCCGCCTCCAGCACGAAGCGGATGATGCCGCCCAGGTCGGCGTCGTCGGTGAGGCCGAGCGCGCCGTAGCCCAGCTCGGCCGCCCGCGCCACCAGCGCCTCGGGCGCCACCGTGCCATCGCCGAAGGAGAAGGCGGTATGGGCGCGAAGTTCGACGTAATACGACACGGTGCCTTCTCTAGGAAACGTCCGGGCGGGCAGTCACGCAGTGTCCGGGCTGGGTGTCCGTCCATCGTACACCCGAACATATACCGAAGACAAGAGGCGCGCCGCGGTGTCACGCGGCGCAGCCGCCGAGGCCAGGGCAGCAGCGTCGCGGGGAGGGGGGTCGCCGCACCCATCCCCTCAGTCGATGGGCCTGCCAATGAAGTTGTTGATGTAGGGGCGGGTATCGACGGCGGACCGGTGGTCCGCAGCGGGGTCGAAAGCCGAGATCGGGTGGAGCCGTCCGCCGCGCGCGAAGTGCAGCTCGTATCCGAGTGCAGTCACGGCCGCCAGGGAGGCCTCGATCGGCTCACCGGTGTGGCGTTCCTCCATCTCCACGAGCAGGACCGGCCGCTCCCGCGCCAATGTCTCTCTGGCGCCACGCAGAACCGCCTGCTCGAGGCCTTCGACGTCTATCTTGATGAAGCCGACGTTCTCGAAGCCGTACGAATCGAGTGTGCGCATTGTCACTCGCACTGGCCGCACTTCGGCATCGGCACTTCGCGGATTCAGGGTTGCGCGCTGGTCCGAGTATTTTCCTCCGTCACATGGGACCAGGAGGTCTGCCTTCCCCTCCCGATCCGAGAGTGCGACCGGGTGCGCCCGCGCCTTCGAGGGCAGGGTGCGGCGCAGCATGAGGAACACGGCCGGATTCGGCTCGAACGCTTCGACGCGCGGAGTCAACTTGCTCAGCACGTGCGTATACACGCCCCTGTGGGCGCCGATGTCGATGGCGATGCCGTCGGGTCGCACGAGAAACCCCAGCAGGTGCAGCTCGGCTTCGCCTCGCCGCAGCTGCTTGCGCACGACGCGCCACATGTTGATGCGCGGAGGTATGAGGGTGCGCTTCAGCCATTCGCCCAGAGGATAGGAGGGCCTCCACGAGGGATCGGGCATAGGGGCTCCCCTTCCGTGATGTCGTTGGCGGGCTTGCGCGGCGCAGCCACAGGGGTGGACGGCAATGCGGCACGTCGGGGCGGCATCCGGGCGAGGCCGGCGCCTGGTCCACAAGCTCGCGGCGCCGGGGCAGTTCACGCAACCATTCTGGTGGCTCAGTCCCACCAGCCGTGGAGATGCCACCCGCCCCCCCCGCCCCCCCCGCCCCCCCCGCCCCGGCGCGCGTCCCGGAACAGCCAGACCAGCATCCCATCGGCGGTGACCGCGCGGAAGTACTCCCGTGCGTACGCCCCCTCCCACACGCCTCCCGACACCCGGTCCGGCCCCGCCACGCTCACCACCTGGTGCCAGCCGCCGGCGTCCCGGTAGCGCACGGGCAGCTCGTGGTCCCGGCGCAGCACGGTCTCCACCCGGATCTCCAGCGGCTCTCTGAGGAGCTGGAGAGTCATGGTCACGGCTCCCGTGTCACCAGCCGATGGGGGGATGGGGAGATGGGGGGATGGGGCGACGGCAGCCGACGGTTTCCGGCGATCCTTGGGCAGCCCGGCAGCCCAGGAACGACGGACGGTCGAGGGCGCCAAGTGCTCCCCATCTCCCCATCGCCCC